>NZ_CP047591.1:638618-957928 GCF_010120715.1 Aminipila terrae | reverse complement strand
CAGCACCGGAAGGTATATGGATATAAGATTGTCCCTGTACACCTTATGGGATATGTTCAACCAGACTTTCATGGTGCCTTTTGCCAATATTACATGCGGATATTTTGGGTTAAAACAGGGAATTTCTAAAAACAGGCATAGCAGAAATGCCATGTACGTAGCAGCAGGAGCGGTGGTGTTTCTACCGCTGATGATATTTGTTACAGGCCAGCTTTCATTAGCAGATGCTGCCTTTGAAGGTCTTCTTGACAGAATCCTTCAGGCTATTTCAATGAGCAGTATTATTACTTATGCATTGCAGTTTATCATGGGTATACCAGTGGCATTTTATTTATTTGGGCTTATTTATGGTAATGTTGCCGGAAGAAATGCAGAAAGTATGAACAAAGAGAAAATCCAAAGAATTTCTGATGACATCAGCTTTGCACCTAAACTGACTGTTTATACTGCCATGATAATATTCAATTTAATTTATATCATGTTCTTCATATCTCAGGGGGCATATCTGTTTGCCGCTTTTAAAGGAATTTTGCCGGATACCTTTACTTATGCAGAATATGCCAGAAGAGGGTTCTTTGAACTATGCAAAGTATCTGCTGTAAATGTAGTACTGATTGCACTGGCAAATATCTTTATTGTAAAAAAGGAAAAAGACAAAGAAACCTTAAAGCAGCCTGTAATGCTTAGATTACAGACAGCGTTTATGTCCATCATGACTATGGGACTGATTGTTACGGCATTAAGAAAAATGTATATGTATATCCAGTCTTATGGCTTAACACAATTAAGGGTTTACACTTCATGGTTTATGGTAATGCTGTTGTTTGCTTTCGCTGTGATCGTAATCAGGCAGCTGAAAGAATTTAATGCTTCCAGAATAATTATTATTGGGGGAATTGCAGGTTTTCTGTTGCTTTCTTATGGCAATATAGACGGAAATATAGCAAAATATAACATTGACAATTACCAGAATGGCAGCCTGGAGAAAGTTGATCTTAAGGCACTATTTAGTTTGTCAGATGGTGCTGTTCCATATTTATACGACTTATATGGGAAAACAGATGATGCAAATACCAGGCAGGTGTTATATAATTATATAGTTTATGGTAATGTAGATGGTGAGTCCGTACCTGCTGAGCGCAGCTTTAAAGATTTTAATTTTCAATCCAGCAGGGCAGACAGCATAAGTGGTACTTTACAGAGTAAAGGGTTTTCACTTAAGTAACAAGGAGTATCAAATGGCAGGTAAGCTAAAAATAGTGTTTATAGGAAACAGTATCATCAATGGTTTCCCTTATGACAGAAACCAGGAATTTGTAAGTCTTTACAGGGATGCCTCAGGAAATGATGTGATTAATAAAGGAGTCAATGGAGATACAGTCCGTGGGGTCATGGGAAGATTCTCACAGGATGTGCTGGCAGAAAAACCAGATATCGTAATTATTCTTGTAGGCACCAACGAGTTTATCTATAAGGAAGCTTCGCCTGAGCAATGCATGAAAGATATAATTAATTTAATTGAGCTTGCACAAAATCAGGGGATTGAACCAGTATTGATGACCCCTATACCTCTTGAACCCACAATGGCTAAGTCCCGATGGATGGTTTGCGATGATGTGGACTATGAGGAAGTTCAGCAGCAGATAATCCAGTTGAAAAAACAGATAAATACCTATGGCAGAGAAAACCATATCAGAGTGATAGACGCATATTACGCTTTTTCAGAATTTGTGTCTATGGTGGGTGAACAGACCGCCTATTATGATGGCATTCATCCAACCAGAGAAGGACATAGATTTTTAGCAGAGATAGTTGGCAATTTCCTATAAATTAAGGATTAATGCTCTCAAAATTGAGAAAATAAAATATTTACGGTAGCTTTTTTGGTGAAAGCTACCATATTTTTTTGAAATGGTAAATTTATGGTAGGGTTTTCCAGAAAAAAGTAAAAAATAAGCCATTACCTTACAAAAATCAGAAAAAGAGCTACCGAAATTTTAATATTTTTATAATTTTCGGTAGCATATAATTTAAGGAGCTATGTAATGTTTAAATGGATACATCTATCTGCTGTGCTGTTTGGGCTTTTCCAGTGCTTTCTTTTAGGTACATTCCGGTACGACGGATTTTACCATTTGTCTGGCCCGATTCTGCTGACTTGAGAGTAAAATCTGTTTGACTGCTGCCAAGGTAAATGGCTCCTATATCAGCTGATTTCAGGTTAATCAGTTTATCCGTACCGTCTTCTTCTTTTATCCAGACTTTCAACTTGTTATATATGTCATCGTTTTCATCTATCCAGCCATTTTTGTCTGTATCATAGGAAGACAGCTCTTCAAATCCATTTCCAGTCTGGGTTCCAAACAATTCACTTCCGTTGTTTATCTTCCCATCTCCATTTTTATCTAAGGCAAGATAACCACTGCCTTTACTCAGATAAGAAATATTGTCTTTTTTTCCATCACTGTCTATATCAAAGCTAAATTTCTGGTTGCTCAGGCTGGCCGGATTGTTGCCCAGATTGATGACAAGGGGATCCGTCATAATAACCTGTTCGGACCATTTTATATCGGTATACTTCATGAAGCTTCTGGACATTTCCATGTCAATGCCGAAACTTAGTTCACGTCCATCCTGAGTCTTGGCGATTCCGACAGATGAAAAAACCGTACTTTCCTTTTCTGACAGAAAATGAGTGGCATTTACATTTCTTACCCAGGTTCCCGCAGAAGTTGCCGTTCGGATTTCACCCAGAACTGGTGGGGCACTATACCCTGTAGACAGACTATCCAGTGTCCTTCTTGAACTTTCAGTCAGGCCACTATAATAAAAATCATCATTATGTTTAACATTGGATAGCAATTCCAGCATTTTTTTCAGTATAGTCAATCTGTAATCTTCCAAATCTGTCATGGGAAATGAGCTGTCCTGAGTGGACCCAACTGACAAGTCAGGTTTTGATTTTACAGATGCAGCTGGATTTTGGCTGGCAGAGGTTGGTTTAATCTGAAGTGGTGCGTTATCATCCGCCAAAAGTCGTTTTGTTTCGTTTAAAAATCGGGATAAACTGTCTTCAGCACTGACTTTATCCTGGCTAGCGGCTGGCTTTTCAGGAACCCACTTCCGCTCCTCTGATTTAATCTGGGTAAATTCCACGGCTTCATATTCCCGTGTCGAATTCATAGTAATCATACTGGATTCAATTTTCATTTCCTTTCCCCCTTACGTAATAAATTACACACATATTTATTACGTCGGTAGAAATGTGGGAAATATAACAGATAACAGGAAAATAATGTACATACTATTTTAAGAAAGTCATGATAATAAAATAATGAAGTGAAATAACAGGAAATTATGTTACTATAATGTTGTTTACATAGATTATATTATGTGAATATATGTAAACCTACGGTTTTTGAACATCCATGGAGGAATGCTACTGGCGAAAAGGATTATAAACTTATATTCACAAAGAAGTCTGAAATATATTTAATGGGCGGGAAACCATTTCTATGGTATAATTAACTGATATTTGGGAGGAAAAAAATGAAAAAATATGAAACTGAGATAAGAGTAATATATGCAGACACAGATGCTATGGGCATTGTTTATCATACAAATTATATAAAATGGTTTGAAGCTGGAAGAAATGAATTCCTAAGACAGATTGGATACCCTTATTCCAGAATGGAGAAAGAGGGCATCTGGTTACCTGTTGCAGCAGTAAACTGTATATACAAATCTCCGGGAAAGTATGATGATGTATTATTAATTAAATCCTGGGTTAAAGAATTAGGGGCAGCAACAGTGGTCATGGCTTATGAGATTTTTAGAAAAGAGACAGGTGAATTACTGGTAACAGGAACAACCAAGCATGCAATCACTTCGCCGGAATTAAAACCTGTCAGATTGAAGAAAGTGAATCCGGCACTATTTGAACGATTATCGGAGGATTTGTAGGACTGAGGTGAAACTGGACGATTAGTGCATAAAAAGTTAAGTGATGTCGAATTTAATTGTGTAATGTTAATTTACGATGAATAAATAAAACCAATGGTTGCAGGATTTAGATTTAAAGCTGTAAAATACAAATATAACATTAGAAATGATGAGGAATAATGATGGAAAAAGGACAAAAATGTCAATTGCAGATTGACGATATGAGTAATGAAGGACAGGGAATTGGTCGAATTGACGGCATGGCTGTATTTGTAAAAGGAGCCATTCCAGGAGACACCGTTCTTGCTGAAATCACGAAGATAAAAAAGAATTATGCTTTTGCTGTGACAAAGGAGATTGTGGAACCGTCCCCTTACAGGATAGACAAAGAGTGCCCATACGCAGAGGAGTGCGGGGGATGTACTTATGCAGGGATGAGTTATCAGGGCCAGCTTGCAGTAAAAGAGAAACAGGTACGAGAAAAACTTATAAGACTTGGAGGTTTGGAAAGCCCTGAATTGAATTCTATAGTGGGCATGGATGAACCCTATGCATACCGAAATAAGGGTCAGATGCCAATCAGTACTGGTGGAATCATCACAAGAAAGGGCGGAATCATTGAGAATCTAGGAAAATGTACAATTGGCTTTTATAAAGCCAAGAGCCACGATGTGGTTAACTGTGACAAGTGTTTGTTGCAAACTCCTCCTGCAGCAGCGGTTGCCCAGGCCCTGAGAGAATTTATGAAGAGTGACAACATTACCGCTTATGATCCAAAATGGGAAAAAGGTCTCATGAGACACCTGGTGGTGAAGACTGCCATGGGCACTGGGGAAGTAATGGCCATACTGGTTATAAATGGAAAAGGTATACCTAACAGTTCTAAATTGGTTGAAATGATGGATGAGGCCATTTATGCACTGCCTGCCAGAGAAGATGGGGTAGAGTATAATCTGGAAAGTGTTGTGATTAATATAAATAAGGGGAAAACTTCTGAAATAATGGGGAAAGAATGCATTCCTATAGCAGGCAAACCAACTATTTTGGAACGAGTAGGAGATTTAGAGTTTGAGGTGTCGCCGTTAGCTTTCTATCAGGTTAATCCGGTGCAGATGAAAGTACTTTATGACAAAGTACTGGAATATGCACAGCTGAAGGGCACTGAAAATATTTTGGACTTATATTGCGGTGTAGGAACAATTGGACTTTACTGTGCCAATGAGATGAGAAAAAAATCATCAAATACAGGAAAAGTACTTGGCATTGAGTCAGTAAAAGGTGCAGTCATGGATGCAAACAGAAATGCAGTCATAAATGGACTGGTAAATACGCAGTTCCTTTATGGAAGAGCAGAAGAAGAACTTCCAAAAGTACTAGAAGGATATACGGATAAGGAAGGTTTTGAAGTACAAGCATTTAATCCTGATGTGATTATTCTTGATCCTCCAAGATCCGGATGTGCATCAGAACTGTTAGAAGCAGTGGCAGCAGCAGGTCCGGATAAAATCATTTACGTATCCTGTGACCCGGCAACCCTGGCCAGAGATGTAAAAATACTGGGCGAATTGGGGTATCAGTTTGTAGAAGGAACCCCAGTGGACATGTTCCCATGGACGAGGCACGTTGAAACTGTGATTCTGATGACACGTTGTGGTAAAAACGATAAATAAGCTACTTCGGAGACAAGATGTTATGGTTTTGGAACGAAGAAATCTATAGTTTATTGGTTTGGCTTAGCAAAAAGGAGACGGTCAATTTATGAAAGAAATTCGAAGAAAAAGGGCGATAGCTACGGCATTAACAAATAAATTTGGAGGTGATATGAATATAAAAATAAAGGAGTAATAACTGATGAAAAATACAGATAAAATACAAATTGTTGATTCAAATGAGATCTTTCCAAATGGATATAAAACATCCTGCTTTATAAAAAATGTAATTACCGCTCCCAATATCTTTGTGGGAGATTATACCTATTATGATGATGCCAATGACCCACAGGCTTTGAAAAAAACAACGTTCTTTATAATTGGCCTGATTTTGGAGATAAGCTGATTATCGGGAAATTTTGTACCATTGCAAGTGGTACACAGTTTATTATGGGGCCTGCGAATCACCGTACTAGCAGTGTAACCACTTATCCATTTAATGTATTTGGCGGCGCATGGGAGGAGAAAACCCCTCCACATCTTTCTCAACTGCCGTTTAAAGGCGATACTGTTATTGGAAATGATGTTTGGATTGGACGGGAGTGCGTGATTATGCCCGGAGTAAAAATCGGTGATGGAGCAATGATTGCAACAAGGTCTGTGGTTACGAAAGATATTCCGGCGTATACGGTGGTCGCCGGTAATCCTGCAAAAATCATTAAAAAACGTTTTGATGATGAAATGATTGAGTTGCTCCTAAAATTAAAGTGGTGGGATTTTGAATCATATCAATTGGTGGACATACTTCCACTTTTGTGTAGTTCTGATTTGGAGTTGGTAAAGACACAAATAAGAGATATACTTCACATAGAATGAGCATACCCCTATAATCAAAAAATAACACAGAAAATTCAGAGGTGTTGAGATGAAAAGTCTTGATGCCTCTATTTTCATATAAACCTAAAATACAATTTAATAAATCTGTTGTTAGGTTATGTTCTTCGTCGCTGAAAACATAGCCTATTTTTCTGCACAGATTAAATATTATACCGAACTAATTAGCAAAAAAGATGACTGGGAATATGCTGGAATCTGCGAAGACGAAGCATGGAGTGGTACAAAGCTACAAAAGCGGGATGAATTTTTGAGGAGGATAAAAGACAGTGAGGCAGGTAAGGTGGATATGATTATTACAAAGTCCGTTACCAGATTTACAAGAAACACATTAATACTTTATCATAGAAGAGCGAACAGATGCTGACTATCTTAAGCTCACTGGCACAAGTAGTTAAACCGGTTGGAGTGTTAATGTGGCATTCTGACCGTTTTTTTATTTGTCAATACCAAATTAAAGTAAAAAATGAGTTTTTTAAGTGTAAAAATGAGTCTTTTAAGTGTAAAGGCTGATTTCCTCTTTTTATGTGATATTGTTTAGTTAGAAGTAAATTTAAAATCTGAATAGATTTCTACGCAAAGGAGTGTATTAACCGCAGGCATGAGGACGTACTCCTGTCTGCCCCTAATGCTGAGGGCAATGTGTGGCCAAAGCAGGTTTGCCCTGCTTTTGAGCCGAGAGCTGATACTCCAGATGGACTTAGGTAGTGCTGGTATTGCCGTTGTGCCGACTTTCATTTGGACAAACCCCGCTCGCTTGATGTGGGCGTTTGCTACTGGCCAAAAAAATTCTAAGTTAAAGAAAGAGAGAATGTACTATGAAAAAAAGACTTTTAAGCATTTTGTTATCACTGTGCATGGTGCTGACTTTGATGCCCGCCATAGCGTGGGCGGATACGTCGGCAACTACAGCGGAAGAGTATGCAGCAGCTGAACCTGCTGCGGTAGCGAGTACCGATTATGAGATAAACGACGCAGATAAAACCCTCACCCTCTACAACGCTAAAGGCGCAGCGTGGTGGAGTGCAAACAGCGCAAAAGGGTTAAGCGACGAGGATGGGGAAAAGTGTCTTACCTATACCGTTAAGCTTGCAAATGACATCAATGTGTCAGCTTTCCTGTGGACGCCGGTGGGCACTTCTAGCGCCTTCAAAGGTAATTTTGACGGTCAGAATCATACCATCACGGGGCTGACGGTAGATGTGAATATGAGCAGTGGGACAGCCTATGCCGGATTGTTCGACATCATCTCAGGTACAAGCGGTACGCCTGTATCCATTCAAAATGTCGGACTAATTGACTCGTCTGTGACCGCCACTTCACCTAATCAAGCTTGGGCTGGCGGAATTGCAGCAAGAGTAGACAGTTGCACCATCACCAACTGCTATAACACAGGCAGCATAAACGCTGTTAATACGGGAGAAAATGGTAATGTCATAGCCAGCGGTATTGTAGGACTAACAACTAATAGTACCGTCACCAATTGCTATAACACCGGGAACATAACCGGCAATAGTAATCTAGGAAGCCTAGTTGGCGGCATTATAGTCCAAGCAATTGAAAGTACCGTCACCAATTGCTACAACACTGGTGACATAAGTGTTACCAGCGATACGAATTACATCGGCGGTATTGTGGACGCAATTTTCCATAGTACTGTCACGAACTGCTACAACACCGGTAGCATAAGCGCAACGGGTACTACGAATTCCATCGGCGGCATTGTGGGTCGTATAAACATGGACAGTATCCTCACGAACTGCTACTATTTAAGTACTGTTGCGGAGAAAGGCATCAGCTTGATTGATAGCAGCAGCGCTACAAATTGCGGTACCTTTGATAGCAGTGGAACACTGGCAGCGGGTACAGCAGATCAATTTGGCGGTTCAGACCAGACTCTCGGGAACGGCAGTAACCTTTTGGCTGCCCTCAACGGCTGGGTTCAGGCACAAACCACGCCTGCTGATTACCAGACCTGGACTGTGAAAACAGGAGTGAATGGGGGATATCCGGTGTTCGGTATCGGTTATGCCATCACTGCCACTACTGCTACTAACGGCAGCTACACCGTCAAGGTAGGGAGCAGTGAGGTTACTTCTGCAAATGCAGGTGATACTGTAACAATCACGCCTACTCCAAGCAGCGGCTATGAGCTGGACAAGGTTACTGTCTTCAAGACCAGCGATACAAATACCCCCGTGGCGCTAAATAGCAACACCTTTACCATGCCTGCTTATGCCGTTACAGTCAATGTTACCTTTAAAACCAACACGCCTACAAACAGCGGTGGCAGCAGTGGTGGCAGTGGCGGCAGTTCCGCGTCAACAACTCCCGCTGCACCTGTAATAGTGAGTGGTAAGACTGAGAGCATCGGAAAGTCTGAAGCTACCACAAATGAAACCAAGGTTACTGTGGACAGCAACAAGCTTACTGAAAAAATAGGAACCGCCGAAAAAGGAAGCAATGTTCAGATACCGGTATCTGACAGCAGGTCAGCAGCAACGGCGGAAATCGTAGTCAAGAACGTTGAGGATATGGCGAAAAAAGATATGACTCTTGAGGTCAAGTCTGGTAACGTAAGCTATGAGCTGCCAACAACTGCAATGGATACTACTTTAGTAATGAAAAGTCTTGGAGCGTCGGATGCCAGCAAGGTTCCAGTAAGCGTCACCATCAAGAAACTTGACGAAAGTACCGTGACAGTGGAAAATGGCAAGCTCATCGTCCCACCTGTTGAATTCACAGTGACCGCCACCTACGGCGGAAAGACGGTTGAAATCAAAGGATTTAGCCAATACGTACAGCGCAGTATCGAGATAAGCAAGGAGCAGGCGGCACAGATAACCACCGCCGTTGTAAAGAACCAGGATGGGACTTTACGCCATGTTCCGACTTATGTATATCAGAAGGATGGAAGATGGTTTGCAAGAATTAACTCCCGCACCAACTCCACCTATGCGCTTATACACAATGAAACAGCTTTTGCCGATGCACAGGGCAAATGGTACGAAAACATTGTTTCCGAGATGGCCAGCAGGAAGATCATAAATGGCAAGTCCGAAACCAGTTTCGATGGAAATGCCAGTATTACAAGAGCTGAGTTTGCGGCGATACTGGTTCGTGGGCTTGGGTTGCCTACCGATGGCACATGCAGTTTTACTGACGTGAAGGCTGATGACTGGTATTCCGGCGCGGTGGGCACTGCCGTAGAGTATGGCTTAGTAAACGGTTACAGCAACGGCAGTTTTGCACCCAATGCAAACATCACCCGTCAGGAAGCTATGGCGATGATTCAAAGAGCGGCGAAGATTGCCGAATTTACTGGAACCACTGGCAAGCTCTCCTCCTTCACTGACAGCGATAAGGTAAGCACATGGGCCAAGAGTGCAGCTGAATTTAACGTAGGTTCTGGACTTATCGTCGGTAGCAACGGTAAACTTCGCTCCGGCGATGACATCAACAGAGCAGAAACTGCAACGGTCATTCTACGACTCCTGCAAAAAGCGGAACTGATAGATGTACGAAGTAAAACTTGATTTTCGCACCATTGAATTCTATCTCTGTCAGTGATAGAATAATTCCATAATTGTGAAAGATTATTTAAATAGATATCAGGGGTAAAAAATGAATAAAATTGTAAAGATTAGAAATGAAAAAGAAACAGATTATAAAAGGGTAGAAGAAATTACAAGGAAATCTTTTTGGAATTTATATATGCCGGGGTGCCAAGAACACTATTTGGTTCATGTTATGCGACCCCATGAGGATTTTCTGTCAGAGCTTGACCTCGTGATAGAAGTGGATGGTCAGATCATCGGCAATATTATGTACACGAAGGCCAAGCTGGTTGATGAGGCTGGGATTGAAAAAGAAATCCTTACCTTTGGTCCGGTTTGTATCCTACCAGAATATCAAAGAATGGGGTATGGGAAAATGCTTATGGAGCATTCTTTTGGGTTGGCAGTTGCCCTTGGGTATGATGTCATTGTCATATTTGGGGTTCCAAGCAATTATGTGAGCCTTGATTTTAAGAGTTGCAAAAAGTTTAACATCTGTCTTGAGAATGGAGCTTTCCCAGCAGCTATGATGGTAAAAGAACTCAAGCCGGAGACTTTGGACGGAAGAAAATGGGTCTATTATGACAGCCCTGTGATGAAGATAGACCAACAAGAAGTAGCGTGCTTTGATGAGGGCCTGGAAAAAATGGAGATGAAATTCCAACCGAGCCAAGAAGAATTTTATATCCTCAGTCATTCTGTTATACAGTAAGGTCCTTTAGACAAAGATAAAAAGCCTTAGGAGGTCATCATGAAACGCAACCCCTTTACCAAGAGGAATCTTTATCTTATACTAGCTCTCATATTTCTATTTGCCCTAAGCGCCTGTGAGGAGAACAGTGCCAACACTCAAAAAACAAACAAAGATGCTGCTCTTGTAGCATATGATAATTTCTTAGCAGGAAGTATAAAGGCACAAGACTCAAAACATGAGATAAGTGATGGAGTTGTCACAATTAAAGATATTTCTTTGGAGCCAGATTTAAAAACATATTATGCTATATTTGATATGAACGGGGATGGAATACCGGAACTTCATCTTCGTCCTGTTGTGGGCGGGAGCTATGCTATTTTTACGTATCTTGATGGTCAAGTAGTTTTATGGCATGATGGTCCTGATTATGAATCTCCCCTAAACAACGGTGCAATCTTATATGAACGCAATGGGGCAGCACCAACTCATATTAATTATTATTATTTGGTTTTGGACTCCCATGGAAATGAAATCTCAAAAGTATATTTCGCAAAATATCACAGCGTCAATGAAAGTAATCAGACAGAAAGTACCGATTATGATGTATTTATGTTTGAAGATAAAGAAGTTTCAGAAGATGAATGGAATTCACTGACTAGTAAATATCTTACGAATTCATCTGACTTAATCATATGGAATGAATTAAAAGCAAATTCCTGAACGAGTACTTCAAAGGAGGGTATACATGAATACTGATTTTGTAAACATAACAACAGAAAACCTTGCCAGTGAGCACTTATGCTGCATTATCCGAAGCAAAAAGCCTCATCAAGGGATTGACGCTAAGCGACAATGGCTTTCAGAACGTCTAAACGAAGGTCACGTCTTTAGAAAGTTAAATGAAAAGGCTACAGTTTTTATTGAATATGCTCCTCTTGAAACAGCTTGGGTTCCCATAGCAGGTGACAACTATTATTATGTATATTGTTTATGGGTCTCAGGTAGTTACAAAGGGAAAGGGTATGGAAAATCCCTGATGGAGTATTGTTTAGCTGATGCCAAAGAAAAGGGTAAATCCGGCATTTGTATGCTGGGAGCAAAAAAACAAAAATCATGGCTTACAGACCAGTCATTTGCGAAAACATATGGCTTTGAAGTTGTGGATACTACTGATAATGGATATGAATTGCTTGCGCTTTCTTTTGACGGTACAACGCCAAAGTTTGAACGAAATGTTAAAAAACAGAAGATTGAAAGCAAAGAGTTAACAATTTATTATGATATGCAATGCCCCTATGTCTGTCAAAACATTGAGATGATAAAACAGTATTGCGAGATGAATCACGTCCCTGTATCTTTAATTCAAGTGGATACGCTGGAAAAAGCAAAGGAATTGCCTTGCGTTTTTAATAATTGGGGTGTTTTTTATAAAGGAAATTTTGAAACGGTGAATTTGTTAGATGTAGCCTACTTAAAGAGAATACTCAAAAAAGTATAAGACACAATAAGAAGGAGTGTGGGTTAAATGTGGAAATGCCCAAAGTGTGGCCAGGAGTTTAAAAGCGTAGAACAAAATCATTTTTGCGTAAAAAAGAACAGTATTGACGAATATATTGCTGAACAGGCAGAAGCTGTGCGGCCTCTGTTGCAAGGTATCCGTGAGACTATCCGTGCAGCCGCACCGGAAGCCGTAGAAAAAATTTCGTGGAGGATGCCCACATTCTGGCAGGACGAGAATCTCATCCACTTTGCGGCATTCAAAAAACACATCGGGATTTACCCCGGTGGGGAAGCTACGGCCGAATTTGCGGAACGGCTTGTAGGATATAAGACTTCCAAGGGAGCCATTCAGTTGCCCCTTGACAAGCCCATTGACCATGAACTCATCACCGACATCGTGCGGTGGAGAATAAAACGGAAAGTGAAAAGGTGATACCTATGAAAAACGAACGGGTATATAAAATGACATTTTCGAAAGTCTATCCGTTGCTAGTCCAAAAGGCGGAGCGCAAAGGACGCAGTAAATCTGAGGTTGACATGGTGATTTGCTGGCTGACGGGATATGACGATTTTGGTTTGCAAGCACAGATTGTAAAGAATGTCGATTATGAGACCTTCTTTAACGAAGCCCCACAGATAAACCCCAACGCCACCCAAATTTCAGGGGTGATTTGTGGGCATCGAGTTGAGGAAATCCAAGAACCACTTATGCAGAAAATCCGCTGGCTTGACAAATTGATTGATGAATTGGCAAAAGGCAAGCCCATGGAGAAGGTTTTAAGGAGCTGAAACTCATGGCATTATTATGAAGCTTTTGTGGACTATTAATAATTTCCAGGCATCTCTTCATCATCAGGCTGTTCCTTTTTATTACGAAAGAGCATTTTGTATGTTCGGTCCAATGTTTCGTGTTCAACTTCTGTGGCATCAAACTTAAGCAATTTAAAGGTTACCTGAACACAAAATCCTATTAGAAATGCGGATAAAATTGTTCCGATACCAAGCATACCACCAAGTCTCCAACCTATAAATACTGCTAAGAGTTCAATTATTCCACGGCAGACACCTATTGGCAGGCCCGTTATGCGAGTAAGGGCAACCATCAAACTGTCCCTCGGACCTGCTCCAAACGCTGATCCAATGTAAAAATATGAAGCCAAAGTAATTATAAACAATCCGATAATCAACATCATAATTCCAAGTGGAAAATTGTTCAACACTGGTATTATTTGAAATCCAATGATCATATCAAGAAATACACCAATGAGCACCATATTTAAGATCGTCCCAAGTCCGATTTTTTCTCCAAGCAATACTGCTATTAGTCCAATAACTACTCCAGTCATAATAGAAGCAGTTCCGATGCTTATTCCTGTGGTTTTAGCAAGCCCCACATGGAAAACTTCCCATGGAGCGTATCCTATATGGGCGTTTAGTGTAACTACGATTCCAAGTGAATATAGAAAAAGTCCCCAGATTAATCGCAATAAACGGGTATAAAATATTTTCATTATAAAACCTCCTTTGAAGATTGTATGACTTGTAAAAATGTTATATAATAATTGTATGACCTTAGTGCAAAAAACAATTATTATAATATTATTGGTTATAACCTTGCATTTAACCTTATTATAGCGGCGTTTGCAGGGAAGTCAATAGGATATTGTTTGTCATACAATTTGTATTGGAGAGATGATTTATGTGGAATCCTAAAATTATTGATACAGATAAAATCCTCTATATTGCCATCGCAGATGCAATAGAAAGGGATGTTACTCTTGGAATCCTTAAGCCAAATGAAAAAATGCCACCTCAACGAGCACTGGCAAAGATAATAGGGGTAAACCTTACTACGATTTCCAGAGCATATAAGGAAGCCGAAAAAAGAGGACTTATTTCAGGCACCATTGGAAGCGGAACTTATGTATTACAAAATGAAAAAAAAGATATTACTTTACCGGAGATTCTCAGTGGTCATGATGAAATTATTGAACTTGGTCTAGTGGGTTCCATGAAAGTGGAAGGCTATGACTTATCAAATCTGCTAAAAGCTATTGCAGAAGACAACGCATTTGATTCACTGCTTGACTATGTACCAAGCCAGGGAGTTGGAAGACACAGAGAGGTTGCTTCAAAATGGATAAGACAGTATGGCCTTAACGTAGGTTGTGACCGCATTGTAGTATGTGCAGGAGCCATGCATGCGATTAGCTGCTGCCTTATAGGTATTTTCGAACCAGGAGACAGAATTGCTGTGGATTCGCTTACATTTACCGGAATTAAGAATATAGCCCAACTCAGTCACATTAAACTTGAACCGATAGCAATGGATTCAGAGGGTATGATTCCTGAAAGCCTTGAAAACATGTGTAAGAAGTATCAAATAAAAGGGATTTATCTTATGCCTAATATGCAAAATCCTACAGCAACTGTGATGTCAACTGAGAGAAAGCAGGCTATTGCAGATATAATTCTTAGGTATGGACTAATCCTCATTGAAGATGATATATATAATTTTACAAATAACACAGAACGGACAGCATTAAGTGCTCTTGTGCCTGATAAAGGGATTTTTATCAGCGGCATCTCAAAAGCATTATTACCAGGACTTAGGATAGCTTTCGTTGTTGTGCCTGAACAATTTTTGCACAAATTTATTCATGCTGTTACAAGCACTGTATGGATGGCACCACCCATAAGCGCAGAGCTGGTGACACGTTTCATTGAGAATGGCACTGCTGTAGAAATAATTAATAAAAAAAGGAAAGTGCTTGCTCGTAGACTACAACTGGCGAAGGCCATACTGAAGGACTTTTCATTTCAAACTACTGAAAGCAGTATGTTCTTGTGGCTTGACCTTCCAGAAGGATGGTCCTGTACGGATTTTGAGAACATTGCTTTAATGAATAAAGTAAGAGTTATATCCGCGTATAAGTTTTATGTTGGAAACCAACTGCCGCCAAATGCAGTAAGAATTTCACTGGGTGCGGTAAAGAATGATGAGCAGCTGGTAAAGGGATTGAATGTCTTAGTACGTATTTTGAAGCAGTATCCGCTTCTTACTTCACCTGTAATGTAGGACAATAATAAGTAAGTAATTGGTGAGAAAGAAAACGGCGGTTTTGATTGTTCTTTCAAAACCGCCGAAGTCCATATTGGGATGCAAAACATAATTTGCCGTAGTGGGATATTTTTTTACCACAGAGTAGCATTACGTTGTAGTTTAAGGATTAAGTCATATCATCCCGAAGAGCATCAATAATATTTTCTTTTTTTAACTTGCTAATGGCATACAGCATGGTAATGAACACAATAAAGAGCACGCTGAATGCGCTGATTGCCATACTGGACCATGGGAGCACAAAATTGAAATTGTCTATCTTTTCTGTGACCATGAATCCTTTGTAAATAAACCATGAGATAAGTCCTGACAGGGGAAGACCGAATATCAGCGCCCTTATGCCATAAAACGCACACTCGAAATTCATCATTTTATTAAAATCACGGTCAGACATCCCTATTGAGCGGAGCATGGCAAGCTCACGCCTGCGAAGCCTGATATTGGTGGAAATGGTATTAAACACATTGGCAACCGCAATCAGCGAAATCATGATGACAAAAACATATGTGAATACATTAACAACAAATGTTAAACTTCGGTATTGTTCAAGCATTTCATTTACATTGTACAGGTTATATAAAGATGTAATTCCAGCATCCTGAAGCATCCCTTCCATTTCAGCCCCTGATTGGGAAGGATTCTTTGACTGAAAGGACAGGCCTATAGTTGCAGGAGTATCCGGGGACGCAAACTTGTCTATGAGGGAATAGGGGGCTACCACCATAAAGACCCTTGGATTCTGCCTGGAAGGTTCAAGTGGAGGAGGATCTATCGGGTATGTATCCACAAAGGTAATGTTTATGCTTTGTTCCTTTTCCATCATTGGTTTGTCATTTGTTTCTGGAGTCACATTAAAAGTCCCAGAACCACTGGCGAATATATTAAATAACTGGTTGGACCCGTCTGTCTTGTCAACCCGCTGTTTGGCAACGGCAATCATCTTCCCATGCTCCCCGGTATATTCTTCTTTAGATAAGCCCAATTCTTTGATGAAGTGCAGATATTGGCTGTCTTCAATAAACTGGATATACATTGGCAGATGAACCGTATTTCCTGGCGAAGCATAACCCTCGTATTTCCTGTAACGATCTGAAAAATCGTTGGCTTTAACAGCACATGAATATGCCAAAACCGATTGGTACGTGCTTTTATAAATCCCGCCTGCGGTGTTCAGTTTGCGGTAAAGGGGTAACATTTCACTGACATTCATGTTCTGAGCAGAAAAAAAGATATCATAGTCTATGCTCATAATCAACCGTTCTGAGAGCCGTTCCAGAGTTGTTCCAAAGGCACTTCCAGATATAAACAGCACCACACTTAAAACAAGGGATAGCACAATGCTGCGATAACGTTTTTTGTTTCTCTTAAAATTTCTAAGGGCAAGAGTACCCTCCAAACCCAAAATACGTTGGGTGAATTTTGATGTTTTCATGGCTTTGGATTCAGTTTTGATCTCATTTGTCTGGCGAATACTCTCCATTACGGGAGTGTTAGCGGCTTTTCTGGCAGGGATATAGGCTGAAATCAAAATGGTAACCAGACTGATTGCTGCAGCCGCCACAATAGCCGGGAATGATACCGACAAGGTTAAAGGCACGTTGCTATAGAGAATGTTTCCGAAATTTTCTGCAACAATGGGAATTACAAGCCCGATACTGCCTATGCCCACCAGAACACCAATGGGTATACCGATTGCACCGACACAAAGTCCCTCAAATAGCACCGAATTTCGCAGCTGTCTTGCAGTGGCCCCTACTGACGAGAGAATCCCGAACTGGCGTGTGCGTTCGTTCAACGAGATATTGAAGGAGTTATAAATCAGAAAGATAGAGCCTGTCATTATTATAGCAATCAAAATACTACCAACAGAGTACAGAAGGGCGTTGAAGATATTATCTCCTGAAAGACCCATGAAGCGCAGCACATTATCATTAAAGACATAGTGATGGGTTCCGGCTGTACTGCTTGCGTAAGCTCTTATCTGGTGGGGGTTTTTCAGGGTGACAAGCAGGCTGAGGCTATCCCCTTTATTTTGGACATCTGCTTTTGTTATCAGGGTATATCCCGGCGCGGAATGTTCCTCAAAACCGGGTCTTTCGCAGATACCCACAACTGTATAGTTTTTTTGTATTTTTGGAACAAGTACTTCTTTGCCTTCTCCCAGACTCACGCCGGGAACATAAGGATCGTGTTGATCCAGATTCTTGTTGGCTTCCATTCGGCTTCCAACAGCCAGAGAAAGAGTGTCGCCTACCTTAAAGCGAACGCCACCCTTTGCTGCCACATGGGACGGGACTAGAATCTCCCTGCTATTTTCAGGAAGTCTGCCAGAAATCAGATTTATGGGCAAGGTATCAAAAGTTTTCTGGCTGAATCCGGCAATAAACAGATAGGGTTTTTCAGGACTTTTTCCACCCTCAAGTTTTGAGTAGCCAATATTTTCAAATTCGGCGGCATTTGAAACTTCTTTGTCATGGGTTCGATTCTGAACAAAAGAAGAATCAACATTAAAATACTCAATGTGCCAATCACCGTATTTGGCTATGGAGCCCTCTATCAGAAAATTCTGCAGGGAAACTCCGAAGGTTGCCACTGCTGTAATCATGGCGGCAGACAGAATAACCCCCATAACCGTTACAATGGTTCTTGTGCGACTCTTTTTCATGCTTTGCAGGGTTGCTTTGTTTAAAATGTTCATGACTTCACCCTCTCGTCTCGCACAACTTTGCCGTCTGATATGCCGATAATACGGTCTGCTTGTAGGGCGATATTTTCGTCATGGGTGACAAGGATAAGGGTCTGTTGATATTGTTTATTGCTTAATTTCAGCAGATTAACAATTTCATGTCCATTCCGACTGTCTAAACTGCCCGTGGGCTCATCGGCAAGCATGACCGCTGGCGCATTCATCAAAGCACGTCCTATGGAAACACGCTGTTGCTGGCCCCCGGAAAGCTGATTGGGTAAATGGTTTTTCCGGTCTTTCAAACCAAGCAGTTCCAGCAAGTCATCCAGCCGGTCCTTGTTGACTTTACGCTTATCCATCAGGATAGGCAAGGTGATGTTTTCCACCACATTCAATGTTGGAATGAGGTTGTGAAACTGATAAATCAGTCCCACCTGCCGCCTGCGGAAGATGGCTAGTTTTTCATTACTTTGTGCATATACATCCTGACCGTCCAAATAGACCTTCCCACTTGTAGGCACGTCAACGCCGCCAATGATGTGAAGCAATGTGGATTTGCCGGAACCAGAGGATCCGATGATTGCAGTAAAATCTCCCTTATTGATTGTAAGTGATACTTGGTCAAGGGCGGTGACTTGATTTTCACCCTTGCCGTAGGACTTACATAAATTTTCAATTTTTAAAAACTCCATTAAGTGAGTCTCCTTTCTCCTGTTTACCCTTATAATAGACTCTTCAACTTACATCTTTGTGACTTTCAGGTGAGAGATTCGTCACTTTGGAAAACGAACGGAAAACATGGCGCCTCCCAGTGGATGATTTTTTGCGGTTATGGTTCCTCCCTGCCGGGTTATAATCATTTTGCAGAGAGCTAATCCAATCCCATAACCTGTAGTGTTTGGATTTTTCCCACGATAAAACCTGTTAAACAGGCTGGATAGATCTTCTTTTTCAAAGCCTCCACCGCTGTCGTGGATGGTAATATCCGTAAACAGTGGGGTGTCTATGCAGGCAATCTCAATTTTTCCATTTTCTCCGGTACTTTCTATGCAATTTTTCAGGATGTTCTGGATTGCTTCTGAAAGCCAGCCTGAATCCCCCTGAATAAAGATTCCTTTTGGTACATCTATTTGCAAATCAATATTGTGTAAATCCATTGGGATTAAAAAGGGGCGAAGAGCGGTGCATATTAAACTGTTTACATCTATTTGCTCCTTTTGAAATACCACAATACCCGCATCCAAGCGGGACAATTTTAGCAGAGAAGTAATCAGCCAATCCATCTGCACAAGCAATTCTTCTGTTTCCCGGACAAAGGCTTTCCTCTGGCTTTCATCAGGGTTATTTGCTAACAATGACAGAATGAGGTTGGCGGATGTGAGAGGAGTCCGGAGCTGATGGGCTATGTCAGCCAGGGAATCCGCAAGGTTTTCTTTTTCTTTTTTCAGGGCGTCATTTTGCTCCCGGATTCGAAGTATCATTTTTGTTATCTCACTGTGCAGAATGGAGAGTTCCCCCTCATCTAATTCGTCTATTTCCATGCGGTTAGCATTATGGAGCACAAGGTCTATCTGATCTGAAAGCCGGGCAATACTTTTGTATCGGGCTTTAGTAAACATGAAAAATGCTGAGCCAAAAGCGGTGGCAGAACTAATAGCAAGTATTCCTGCCAACCTGCTGATAGCAAATCCCAGCATGACAGCAACAGCAGCCATGAGGAAGAACAAAAGGATAAACTGACGAACCTCTCTATTCCGAAGCATAATTGCCTCCCAATCTATACCCTGTTCCTCGAACAGTCAGAATGATTTGTGGGATTGCTGGGTCGTCCTCTATCTTTTCCCGCAAGCGTTTGATGTACACGGTCAGTGTATTGTCATTGACAAACTCTCCTGCTGCGTCCCACAATTCATCAAGCAGGCTGCCTCTGGTGATAATACTTTTTGGGTTGCTAATAAACACCAGCAATAAGCGATATTCTAAGGCAGAAAGAAAAACTTCATTGCCGTTTTTTTTCACAATGCCGCTTGCCGTATCCACATGAAGCCCACCAATTTCAAAATCCGATGGCGAACGCCCGCTTTTTCGCAGGGCGGTACCAATTCGCGCAATCAATTCACGGGGACGAAAAGGCTTGGTGATATAGTCATCGGCGCCCATGTTCAGGCCGGTAACAACACTGGCCTCATCACCGGAAGCTGTCAGGAAAATAACGGGAATATTTTGCACTTCTTTGATTTCCGTACAAACTGCAAAGCCATTCCCATCAGGTAAAGAAATGTCCACAAGGGCCAAGTCAAATTTATTTCCCTCAAGGGCGGCAAGGGCATCACACCGGGTAGGTGCATGAGTAACTGTAAACCCCTCCGAGCGGAGCAGAAGTACTAGGTTTTTAGCGATTGTCTTATCGTCTTCAACCAAAAATATCCGTTTCATTTATTTTCACCATCCTTTACTTTAATGCTCCTGAATCGTTTGTCAGATGTTTTTTGCACTGCTTCTTTTGTTGTTATATAATCCACAAAAAACATCTCCATTGCTTTATTGTATTTCTTTTGACAGAAATATACAAGCTGAGTTTAAAGGTGGAAAATGAGAAACAGAGCATTATTTTACTAGTGGTGGTATAGCAACGGAGCTTGTCCTGTTCAGTTTATTCCAGCCGTGCCGTCTTCCTTTCATAGCGGCAATGATGGATTTGAATGTTATAACATACATAAATTGTCTGTAAAAGAAACGCTGGATTAAAACAAGCATTAAGTACTTTAAAGGTGCCTTTTCAATAGTGAAAGCCATAATAGAGCCGGCAAGATCCATTAACAGGAATAAGACATAGCCTGCAAAAATAGCCTTAAAATCTCCCCTGAAAAGGGAAAGTATGAATACCAGATCTCCTATGGGAGAAAGCACAGGAAATACAAGCTGAAATATGAATATGTTCGGCAGTGCTACAAGGCCCAAGGATCCCTTGAAAAAGGACTTTCGGTGTTTGAATAATGTCTGAAGTGTACCGTAGCTCCATCTGAAACGCTGCCTGGAAAGTGCCTTTACTGTTTCAGGTGCTTCTGTTATGGATTTTGCGTAAGGCATATATACTATTCTTGCTCCATGCTCAAGCATGGTAAGGGTCAAATCCGCATCCTCCGTCAACGTCTCTCCTGAGTAACCACCCACTTCAATTACTTTGGATTTCTTCCATGCGCCAGTTGCACCAGGAACTACACCAATGCAGTTCAGGGAATCAAAGGCTCTCCTGTCATAATTCTGGGTTGTAATATACTCAACGGTCTGAAAGCCGGTAAGTATGTTTTTCACATTGCCCACCTGCACATTTCCACATACTGCATCAATGTCTTCATCCCTAAAAGGCAGCATTAGATAGCTCAGGGTGTCGGGCAATATGATTGTATCCGCATCTATTGTTACTACATATTCTGATCTGGCTTCCTGCAATCCCAAATTTAGTGCAGAATACTTGCCTCCATTTGTTTTTATAATTTGGCGTACTATTTTAGGATTGCTATGTACAAACTTGTCAACTATTTCACTGGTATTATCAGTGCTTCCGTCATTAATGACGATGACTTCAAAATTTTCATAATTACTTTTCAGTACAGTACTGATGGTTTTTCCAATTACGTCTCCCTCATTGTAAGCTGGAATGAGGATAGAAACAAAAGGCTGAAAATCAGCATATTTAATATATTTGAGATTTTTTTTATGTGAGCGCAGAACGAAAAATCCCAGAAAAATAATTCTGAAAACAGATATGACGGTTGTCAGGAAAAATAAGATCATTATAAAATCCCAACCGTATATCAGAAGCCAGGTTGCTATTCTGTCGGATACTACCATGATTGTATCTTTGAAACTAATCTTTGGCATGAGAGCTGTTTTGGGAACGCCAAGAAGCCCATCAAGGTTTACAAACTGGTATCCTTCTGATTTTAGCAGGGGTATAAGCTTTTTTAGTGCTTTAACGGTTTGTGTTCGGTTCCCTCCGGCGTCATGCATTACAATGATATTTGATCCACTTTGCTTCAGCTGAGTTACTACATTATTGACAATTTTATTAACTCCCGGCTTTAAGTAATCCTCGGAATCAATATCGGCGCATACAATAGCATAGCCTTTGGCCTCAGCGATTCTCAGAGCTGAAAGTTCATTGGGAAATTGCGGAGTGGAATCCGTATCATATGGCGGTCGGAAAAGAGTTGTATCTTTCCCTGTGATTGCCTGTATCAGACGTTGGGTGGCGTTTAACTCCAGAGCAATTCTTGATGGAGGTATCTTTGTAAGGTTGGGATGGTAATAGGTATGGTTTCCTATCAGGTTTCCCTTTTTCACTTCCAACTTAAGTAGGTTGGGATTATTTAGCGCCTGTTGTCCCACAACAAAGAAGGTGGCTGTAACTCCGTTTTTCTTTAATACGTCAAGAATTTGTGGGGTATAAACCGGATCTGGTCCGTCATCAAAAGTAAGGGCTATTTTATTGCTGCTGCAATGGCCGAACTGCTGTACTTCATAACCAGAAGGTGTTTTATTGTAATTGGCATAATCAATATAACCATTATCGGTTGTCAGCAGTCGGCTTCCCTTATGGGGAGAAGCGATTACCTTTAAAATTTCCCCTCTGCCCTCAAAATTTACAGTTTCGAGAAAGTCTGCCTCTGAAAGTATTTTAGGGCTTATGTTCTTTAAGCTTGAACCAAAAAACCTCCAAACTGAGGGGTCTTCCAGACCAAGTCGCCAAAGGGCAATTCCCTTTGCCCCCACTTTCTCTGTCTCCATTTGCTGGTTCCACAATGAAATCCCGTCTAGAATCCAAACCTGGTGTTTTTGCTTATTGTCGTCCTCATACTCAAAGGTACTGTTGACTGCTGAATTATCTGTCTCAACCTCTGCGCCCACATCCCTTGCAATCATCATTGCTTCATCGAAGCTCAGGGATTTAGCTGGTTTTCCAGTACCTGTATTCCAATCATAGGCATATTGGCCGGTTATTACCACCGTTTTATCTACGGGAATTCTGGCTTTTAGTGTTTCAATTGCATCTTCAAACCAGGCTTTTTCAGCGATAGGGCCTGGGGTGCCTCCTTCGTAGTTTTCGTCATAGGCCATAACGTAAACCATATTTGCAATTTTGCCGATTTCTTCATAATCCATACCTGGATCATTAACTGGTACATCAACCGTAAGATACATATTGTTTTTCTGCATCTTATATGATAGTTCATCAAGAAAGTCAAGATAGGGGTCATTGTTCTGATCTGAAATATTTTCCACATCAATATTAATGGCCCTTAGACCATATTTTTTCAGGGTGTTAATAATTAGCTCTTCAAGGGAGGCTCTGTTGTCATCGTTGCCAATGAGGTCAATAAATTCCTTGCCGAACCAGTTGCCCGTTTCATCGGTATTGGATATTCGGGGAATAATCATCACATGGTTTTGCTTTAACATGGACTGTATGTCCATTCTGACATTTTCGTTAATTTCAACTTTGCCTTTGACAAAGGAAAAATAGTCAGGCAATACAATATCCAGATTTTTTAAATTGTGCTTTAGGTCATTTACGCTTCTGTCATCATCTGAAACAACAAAAGCGGATGTCAGTAATCTGCCCTTTGATTCAGATATTGGAAATGCCGATGCAGAGAAATTATATTTTTCCTTGTGTTTCCAAATATAGTTTACTGGTCTATGTGTTGCCTTAGAAACACTTGAGGCCGTTTCTCTGGTACTTTTCTGAATGGATTTTATTGTTCTGGTTATATATATTCCTTTGGGAAGGGTCAGCTTGGAAATACCCGGAATTCTGACACTTTCAAATATGCTGTAAGCCGTGCAGAATGTCAGTACCAGCCCGGACAATACCAGCATGATAAAAATGATAATGGCTGTTTTCCAGCGTTTCTTGTTTTCGGATTCAAAAATCATATTAATCAACTCCAAAATCTAAATTTGTTTTCAGATATTATATCAACTCAGCTAGTCTGCAAATCTTAATAATTCTTAATTTCCTTTAAAGAGAGGTTTTTGGTAATTGTAAATGGTATAATTATTTTTGTAAAATTTGAAAGATATTATTAATGGAGATGGATAAAAATGGATAAAACACAAAAAATCCTGGTGGTTGATGATGATGCGGATATACGAGAGGTTTTGCATATACAACTGGAAAACAAAGGTTATTGTGTACTGGAGGCAGAGAATGGCAGAAAAGCAATTGGGGTTGTAACAGATCACAGGGATATTGATTTGATTATTCTGGATATAATGATGCCTATACTTTCAGGAATTGATGCCTGTATGGAAATCCGTAAATTGTCGGCTGCACCAATTTTATTCCTGACAGCAAAATCCAAGGAAACGGATAAAGCCATAGCTTATGAAAATGGTGGGGATGATTACCTTGTCAAACCCTTTTCCCAGGCAGAGCTGTTAATGAAAGTTCAATCACTCCTTCGAAGATATTATATATACAAGGGAAAAGCCGAAACTAAAACGGATAAAACAGAAATACATTTAAAAGACCTTATCATAAACACTGCAGACCGGACTGTTTTTCGTGGAAAGCAGAGGATTGAGCTTACGGATACGGAGTTCCAGATATTGATGTACCTTGAAAGAAACAGAGGTGCTGCGCAGGATTCCAAGGCAATTTATGAAGGGGTGTGGGGAGGAAAGTTTCTGCCATCTTCAGCAAATGCTGTTATGGTGCATATCCTGAACCTGAGAAAAAAGCTTGAACTGGATTTTAATCCCCATAGTATTATCCATACAGTCTGGGGAAAGGGGTACCAGATAGATGAAGAATAGACGTATATTCTCATTGAGGTATAAAAGCCTTTTAATACTTTTGCTAGGTGTAGCTGTCAGTTTTGGTATGAATTTCCTGATCCACGAAGCGGGGCGCTTTCTCATAGATAAATATTACCTGAACTCTAAAGCGGTATCACAAAGATTAACGGATTATCAGGAATCTTTTGAAAAATATGTAGATGAAAATCACATTTCTATTAGGAATGTCAGGGATATTTCAAAATGGCTTAAAAGTAAAAACGATGTTTATCTGATTATCTATAACGGAGATAAAATAATATATGAGGCTGGATTCTGGGATATAAAAAAATATTCAGATAAACTTCCTGGAAATAATAAGAGTACCTCATTTCTGCTGGATAGTAAAACTGACGTGGATAAAACGGAATTAGACTTGTCTCTGCGGGATATCAAATTCAAAGAAGGTACTTACTCAGCGGCTATTATTGAGTTCTCTGAAATAAAATGGTACCACATGGTGAACTACATTTCCTGGGGTTTATCCATATTGTTTTTATTTGTGGTATTAATTATGTACAATAATCAGATCATCAGCCATATCATGAAACTGTCTAATGACATTTCACAGGTGGAAAAGGGAAAACTGGAAAAAACCATTTACCACAAGGGTAACGATGAAATATCCCTGCTGGCTATGAACGCAGATAATATGAGAAATTCCATTATTACAAGGCTTCAAAGTGAAAAGGAAGCATGGGAAGCCAACAGCGAGCTTATCACTTCCATGTCACATGATATCCGTACTCCTCTAACGGCACTGATAGGTTATCTGGAAATCCTGGATTCAGAAACTTATCATTCAGAAGAACAGCTGGGAAAATATATTAAAAGGTGCAAGGAAAAATCCATACAATTAAAGGATATTTCAGACAAGCTGTTTCAATATTTTCTTGTATTTGGAAAAGAAAAAATTGAAATGCAGATGGAAATCTTGGATGGAACTATCATTTTCCAGCAGCTGCTGTATGAGCATATTTTTGATTTAAAAAACATGGGGTTTTATGTGGAAATGGATTGTACAGACCAGTCTTTCTTGATAAACGCGGATATTCATTATCTGAAGAGGATGTTTGATAATCTTTTTTCTAATATTGAGAAGTATGCCAGACCTGGGGGAACGGTTAGTATTATTTTAAAGGCTGAAGACAACGGCCTGTTTATCAGTATAGCCAATGAAGTCCGAAATAGCAGCCAGGTTGTGGAAAGTACAAATATAGGATTGAAGTCCTGCAGAAAAATTGTGGAACAGATAAATGGATCTTTGGAAATAGAAAAAAATCAGGAATGCTTTAAAGTATGTATTACGATTCCCATTGAAAATAGAGTGAGAACCTTATCTAAACTGGTATGAATAAAAAGAATGAAATTGGAACTTAAAGCAGAACCAATTTCATGTTAAGATTATATCTATTACCAGAAAGATAAGAGGAGCAATTTGGATGATAGATGAAGATTTTGTATTATCGGAAGAACAGATTATAAACTACTTTGACAGATTAGAAATGATATACGATAAGGATAAATGGAAGCCTTCAGAGGAAAATCTGAGAATTTTGCAGAATGTGCATATAGCAAAGATTCCTTATGAAAATTTATCAATCCTTATGAAGGAGCCTATATCCTTAAATGGAAATGATTTATATAATAAGATCATTGTGGAACATAGAGGGGGATATTGTTTTGAGGTAAATGGATTATTCACACATCTATTGAAGGCATTAGGATACCAGGTTACTGTGTATAATTGCAGATTTATTTATGAAGACCAGGGAGTACAGGTACGCAGACACCGAATCATGAAAGTGGATTTCAAACACGCATCATATATTACGGATGTAAGCTTTCGCAATGAATCTCCAAGGTTTCCACTAAAATTTGTCTGTGATGAAGTACAATGGGATGGTATAGCAGAATATAAGTTTACTAAGGATGACTATTATGGATATGTGATGTGGCAAAAGTTAGATGGAGAGGATTGGAAAATGATTTTCGGGTTTGATGAAAGCCCACAATCCGAAACAGATTTCTTTTTACCAAATTATTTTTGTGAAACTCATCCCCAATCTCCTTTTATAGATGAACCTCATATGTCCATCTGCCCTGCAAATGAGCATATAACAATTGCAGGAAGAAAGATTGTCATGTCTAAAAAAAATATAATAGTGGAAAAAAACACAATTCATTCAAGGGAGGAGTTTTGCCTTCTATGTAAAAAGTATTTTGGAATTGCTATTGATATAAAAAAGGCAGAAATAATAATGTCAAATGAAGATTTGACTAATGATGATATATAGATTGTTACTATAGATAAGCAGGTATGATAATTGTTATAATTTTCCTTTAAAAAATGACGATATATATTATAGGGGTGCCATGCATCCAAGTTTTGGGGCACTATAAAGAGTCATAGTATAGCGAAAGGGGAATTTGCATGCGAATAGAAAATAGTAACACCTTTGTTCAAAGCCAGCCGTTATCAGGTAATGGAAAAATGGGCAATGTGCCACTGCCTAATTATGACGACTTTCATTTTAATACCAAGAAAACTCCTGCTATGAATGAGGAAGAATACAGGGAGGCTATAATTGAGCAAGCACAGAAAGACCAGGCTGCTGGAAAATTTCAATCGGATTCTGCTGGATATAGAAACTTGGTAAAAAGTTATGTTTCCGCTGTTTCTCCGGATCGAAAAAACATTATTGCAAGAGGATTAACAGCAATATTTAAAAATAGCAAACCACAATCTAAAACTCTTAACTTGATAGATTACCTGTTTGGCACTGTTAAGTATCATAAAGAAGCAGCAGACCTGTCTTATGCTGAGTTTTATGACAGTAATGGTGAAATGGTAGCAAGTTACTCCAATGGCAAATGGATTTCCTATGGAACAAAGGCAGAAAACTCTCGTGAATCAGAACTTTGGGGTATATATAATGAGGCGTGGAATAATGCCGCAAGAGCAAGTCAGGGGAAAAATTATGGGGGAAATGCAGATGATACAATGTGCTCCATGAGTATATCCGTTTAGTATATTTATTGTATACGCTACAGGCTTAATACGCTAAAATAAAGCAGAAATGATACTTAAAGATAAAGAATGAAGAATGGTTTACCTTATGGTAAACTGAAAATAATGGGGAGCAATGAGTACAGTTCGTTGCTCCTTGTTTTTATGATTTGCAACATTTTAGTGGAAGTTATAATTCTTTTATTTTTAATTGAAATTTTTCATGTGGGCTATCTTTTTGCATTTCTGATTCGTTATACATAGTAGAATGTGAAAAATATTTTGAACATTGATAATAAATGAGAAAGGAGGATTTTGTGGACGCAGATTTTCTGTTAATTAGGAAAATGAAGCAGGGTGAAGACAAGGCTTTTGATTTATTTGTTCATAAGTATTATAAAGAAATTTTAACATACTGCAATTATCACTGCCCCAATAAAGAATATGCCGAAGATTTGACACAGGAAACCTTTGTGCGGTTTTTCGCAAAATTGTCTGATTTTCATTATAGAGGAAAGACAAAAAATTATTTATATACTATATCTGGAAATTTATGTAGGGATTTTTATAAAAAGGTAAAAGAGATTCCTGTGGAAGCCATGGAATTAACCGAAAAAACAGAACCAATGGAACATCAGATGACAGATGTAGTAAATAAGCTTACTCTTGAGTGGGCGTTAAAGCAGTTGCCAGATGAATTCCATGAAGTTCTTATTCTTTATTATTTTCAGGAACTTAAGCTGAAAGAAATAGCTGATGCACTGAAAATAAGCCTGCCATTAGTAAAATATAGGCTTAAACAAGCAAGAAAACAGTTGGAAAGACTGTTGGGAGAGGAGGAAATATATGAATCTGGAAGCAAAACTTGCGAGCTATAGGAAAACAGCAAAGGCAGAGCCGGAAGAGGAAAAAATTCAGGAAACAATAAAAAAATCAAAGGAAGTATTTTATGCTATAGAAAGAGAGCATATGTTGTCTTACCGGGAATTTTTATGGGTCCAGTTCAAAGTGATACAGAAAAGATGGTGGATTTTCCAATTCCTACTTTTGTGCATATTAGGAACTATGTTGGTATCTACATATGAGGATACTTTTATCCAGAGAGGTATGGGGATTATGGCATCCTTGTTTGTAATTCTCATTATACCGGAATTTTGGAAAAACAGGGCATGCAGGTGTATGGAAATAGAGGAAGCTGCTTATTATTCCCTGCGACAAATCTATGCAGCACGAATGGTATTGTTTGGTATAGTAGACATTTTGCTGCTTACCGTATTTTGTGCAACAGTATCAATGGAATTGCATTTTAAACTTACTGAATTGGTTATTCAGTTTATTTTGCCAATGATTGTAACAGCATGTATTTGCTTTGGTACTTTGTGCAGCAAATATATTTTAAATGAAACTGTTGCAATTACTCTATGTATTATATGGAGTGCGATATGGACCTTTATCACTTTAAATGAAAAGGCATATACAATGATTACATTGCCAATATGGCGGGCTTTAGTGGCTTTTTCACTTGTTTGCTTATGTATTACAGTTTATCGTACTTTAAATAGTTGTAATAAATATTGGGAGGTGGATTTTAATGGAATTGGAATTGGTTGATTTAACAAAGAGTTTTGGTGATTTTATTGCTGTAGACCATATGAATATTACTATGACCAATGGGGTATACGGCTTGCTAGGTGTAAATGGTGCAGGCAAAACCACTTTAATGAGAATGCTTTGTACTTTACTTCGGCCTACTAGTGGATGCATAACCTGCAATGGAAAAGATATTTTTAAAATGGATGGAGAATATAGAAATTTATTAGGATATTTGCCACAGGACTTCGGGTTTTATCCAGAATTTACAGTGCAGGATTATCTTCTTTATATTGCTGCAATTAAAGGAATCCGTCCTGCTGTGGCAAAGAAAACCGTAATAGAGCTGATTTCACAAGTGGGGCTTACTAAATCGGCAAATAAAAAAATGAAAAAATTATCGGGTGGTATGAAGCGTCGAGCCGGAATTGCGCAGGCAATGTTAAATAACCCTAAGATTTTAATACTTGATGAACCAACCGCAGGGCTTGACCCCAATGAAAGAATACGCTTTCGCAATTTGATAAGTGAACTTTCGGAGGAACGTCTGGTACTATTGTCTACACATATTGTTTCAGATATTGAGTACATTGCCAATGAAATCTGGTTAATGAAGGATGGAAAACTTGTTCGCAAAGGAACATCGGATGAAATCATAAATTCAATGCCTGAAAAAGTCTGGAATTGTATTGCAGAGCATTCCATGATTTCTTCAATAATGAAAAAATATAAGGTTTCTAATATGAAGTCAGAGTCCCAAGGTGTTGAATTACGTGTTATTTCATCTGAAAAGCCTTTTTCCGATGCCGTTTGTGTAGAACCATCCCTTGAAGATGTATTTTTGTACTATTTTGGAGAAAAGGTTGGTGATGAAAAGTGATTCGATTTGAAATAAAAAAGGTATTTTCTAAGCCTATAAACAAGGCAGCACTATTGTTTTTGATAGTTACACTCATTGTTGTAAGTATTCTCACCATTAATAATGTGAGATACGTGGATGAAAATGGAGATACCACAACGGGAATTAACGCAGCAAATCATTTAAGAGATTTAAAAAATCAGTGGGCAGGTTATGTTACGACTGATGTGCTTTCAAAAGTAATTGAAGAAAATACTGCAATTAATAATTCCAAAGAAGCTTTATCTGATGTTGTGCAGGAAAAAGATAAAGCATATGCAAAGAAACAAGGGTTTTCTGATATTGTAGAAATGATTAGTAATGCATTCGTGGGCTTTGGAGAATATGATTATTATAGAGCTGACCATGTTACAACTGGAGAAGTAGGTAAGGTTTATGAGAAAAGGGTTTCTGCTTTAAAAGATTGGCTGGATACAGGTGAGGAACATTTCTCTGACGCAGAAAAAGCTTTTTTAATTGGACAATATCAGGACCTTGAAACACCTTTTTATTATGAATATACCGATGGCTGGCAGGCTTTATTACAAAATATTTCTACGGTTATTCTAATATTGGCACTAATCATTGGATTCTTTGTAGCGGGCATTTTTTCAGACGAGTTTCAATTAAAGGCAGATTCTATTTTCTTTTCAACAAAACTTGGAAGAAATAAAGCAGTTCGTTCCAAAATAGGAGCGGGATTTATAATTACCACTTTGACATATGTGATATGTGTATTCCTGTACTCTGCAATTGTGCTTTTATTATTGGGAACAGATGGGGCAGGGTGTCCAATACAGTGGAGTATGTGGAAAAGTTTTTATAATGTTACTTATTTTCAGGCGTATCTTCTTATTGTCCTGGGAGCATACATAGGAACTTTATTTGCCATGACAGTCGCCATGGTTGTATCAGCTAAAACACATTCCACAGTGGTAACAATCATGATACCCTTTATCCTTTTATGTGTGTTTCCGTTTTTAAGCAGAATTATAACATTACCTCAAATGTGTGCACTTTTCCCTGATCAGTTGTTAGAAATCTTTGTGATTCTTAAAGACTCTGGATTGTATGAAATTGGTGGGAAAGTAATGGGCACAGTATTTGTCATTATTCCTTTATATCTGGTACCTTGTATAGTCCTTCAGCCAATACTGTATGGTATATATAAAAGAGCAGAAGTAAAATGATAGAAAAAGGTTATTGACAAAATTAATATGATTGATATAATTATTCATATATCAAAACGATATATGAATAAACGATATGGAGGGTGTATGTTAGAATACATTATTTTAGGCTTTCTTATGAGAGAAGAGATGAGTGGGTATGATTTAAAGCAATGGATGATAAATTGTACATCCTACTTTTTTGATGCAAGCTTTGGTAGTATTTATCCAGCGTTAAAGAGGTTAGAAAAGAAAGGCTACATTAAATCCAGTGAAGTGGTGGAAAGTAGTAAATTCAAAAAAATTTATTCAATTACTCATATGGGTAAGTCACATTTTCTAACCTGGTTGGAAAAACCCATTATTTTTTCTAAAACAAAGCAGGAACATTTAGTTTATTTCTACTTTTATCAGTATTTACCCAAAGAAAGGGCAATATTGAATTTAAAAACTTTTATTATAGAAGTAGAATCACTATTAAATCAGTTAAGTAAAGAAAAATCTGATGTTGAAGAAAGCTATAATGTTAATCAATACACCTTCCTATATTCTACAATGGTTTATGGCGTCAATTATTATCAATTTATAATTAACTGGTGCAATGACTTATTAAAGCAAATCGAAGGAGAAAAAGTATGAAAATAACAACTGTCATGGGAAGTCCCAAAAAACATGGAAAAACCGCAGCCGCACTTGAATTTTTTGAAAAACAATTACTGTCTCAAGGTCATGAAATTGATCGAATTAATATAACAGAGTATCATATAAACGGCTGTTTAGGATGCTATGCATGTATGCAGAACCAAGATACTACTGGATGCGTACAAAAAGACGATACAGAACAGGTACTTATGCGTATTATTTCAGCAGATGCTGTGGTCTATGCATCCCCTCTGTATAGTTTCGGCCTTACTGCACAGATGAAGCCTCTTGTTGACCGATCTTTTTGCCTGTCCAACACAGCTCTGTTAGATGGAAAACGTGTTGCATTACTCATAACCTGCGCTGGCCCGGAAGAAGGTAATGCAGATCTGGTAAAGGAATTTTTCCACAGAGGTTTTGATGGAGAGAATAAGGGGGTATTCCACACTAAACTTATTGGCGAATTTATTGTTCCATTTAGTGATGCTTCAGATTTTAGTGATAGAGCCTTAAAAGCAGCAGATGCTTTAGCAACATCCATTTTAAATGACTTATAACAAGAAACATCATGGAGTATAATTGGGGCACATTTCTTATTTAGAGACGAGGAAAGTGCATTTTTTTAGCTAATTAGTATCGAAACGATACATAGCTTATTGATATATTAATCTTCTTTTTCCTTGGTGGAATTGGTCGTTTGATTTCTATACTTAAGTGTGGATTACCTTCCGATATCTATTTGGCTTTCGTGCTCTTTGAATTGGGTTTTCCGCCTCTTTTATTGTGGCAAAAGTGTGTCATAAGGTAATACCTGTTTTATCTTTATTGACTTTTTCCATGTATAATAGTATAATGATAAAAAATTTGAAATTTGAGGTGAAAGAATGATTAATTTTTCTTGCTAATTATTAAAGTACAGTTAAAACAAAGATAGACAGGTATTTTCTGTTGGTTTTGTTGTACTTATGCAAGAAAGTTATTCTTTTTTTCTCTTAATATATACACTTGTGTTATGCTTTGATTAGCTTAACTACGTTATATCTATGAGCTGTAAGAATAATTAATTCTTGCAGCTCTTATTTTTTTATAAAAATTGAAGTAAGGAGGATAAAGAGTATGATGATAGACACTTTACTGACACATGATAATCTCCATATAGAGTCGGATGCTGCAGGCGACAATTATATGGAGTAATAACAAGGTCGCCTATTGTTCCGATTTTGTTATTTATATTTTAAATACAGAGGAGGATAAAAATATGTCTTTAATAAATGTTACTAATCTGACCTTTGCTTATGAGGGCAGCTATGAAAATATTTTTGAAAATGTTAACTTTCAAATCGATACTGATTGGAAACTTGGTTTTACTGGAAGAAATGGAAGGGGTAAGACTACCTTCCTAAATCTTTTGATGGGGAAACATGAATATAGCGGAACCATTTCATCTGATGTAACTTTTGAATATTTCCCTTATGAGGTGCAGGAGCCATGCAATTTCACTATAGACACAATCAGAGAGATTAGTCCAAATTCTATGGATTGGGAAATAGTAAAAGAATTATCTTTGTTGGATATGGACTATGATACTTTATATAGACAGTTTTATACACTATCTAAAGGCGAACAGACCAAAGCATTGCTGGCCGCCATGTTTTTGAAGGAGAACTCCTTCCTGCTTATTGATGAGCCTACCAATCATCTGGATGCTGAAGCCAGGAGAAAACTAAGTAATTACTTGAATAAAAAGAAAGGGTTTATACTGATTTCACACGACAGGTCTTTTTTGGATAACTGTGTTGACCATATCTTGTCTATTAATAAAACGAATATTGAAATACAAAAAGGAAATTTCTCTTCATGGTGGACAAATAAAGAGTTAAAAGATGGGTTTGAGTTAGCAGAAAACGAAAAGTTGAAAAGAGATATTAGCAGGCTTTCCAGCTCGGCAAAACGTACATCCAACTGGTCTGATAGTGTTGAGAGCAGCAAGTATGGAACTAGAAACTCTGGGAGTAAATTAGATAAAGGATACGTAGGACATAAAGCTGCAAAAATGATGAAGCGCGCTAAAAATATAGAAGCCAGACAACAAAATATGATTGAGGAAAAATCAAAGCTTCTTAAAAATATTGAATCCAATGAAAGGTTAAAAATAGCGCCCCTTACTTTTCAGGACAAAAAGCTTGTAGAACTTATAGATGTTGCAATTGGATATAATGACAGAACTGTCTGCGAAGGAGTCAGTTTTGTTATAGAACAAGGCGAAAAAATTGCTATTCAAGGAAAGAATGGCAGCGGAAAATCAAGTATATTAAAATTAATTTATGGAGAAAACATCCCCCACAGTGGAATGGTAAGAAAGAATAGTAAGTTAATTATTTCCTATGTTTCGCAAGATACTTCTGATTTATATGGTAACTTGTCTGAATATGCAGATAAACACTGTATTGATGAGAGTTTATTTAAATCCATACTTAGAAAACTGGATTTCTCAAGAGAACAGTTTCAAAGGAATATAGAGGATTTTAGTGGGGGGCAGAAGAAAAAAGTATTGCTCGCCAAAAGTTTGTGTGAGCAGGCACATTTGTATATTTGGGATGAGCCATTAAATTTTATTGATGTTATTTCTCGTATGCAGATTGAGGAATTGTTGATTGAATATGAGCCTACAATTTTGTTTGTCGAACACGATAGTACTTTTTGTGAGAATATTGCAACTAAAACAATAAAATTATAATAAAATAATATCTTTAATGGAGTGTTTCAAAAAATCGTAGCACTCCATTTTATTTTTCCAAAAATATTTGTAAAGATAACCTTTAAGCTAAATTTAAGTCGGTTGTTAAAAATTTATTATAAAGTTTTGTAGGAATTTATGGAAAATAACCTCGTTTTGATTTACAATGTAAAATAGGATTAGTTTTAGTAGTGGAAAAGATAAAATAGCGTTATAGGGTTATAAAAGTATGTATAAACAAGTTGATAACTTAGAGTTGATGACGGTAAATTCATGCATTAAAGAGAAAACAAATGAAGATATAGTATATAGTTTCAAAAATCTTTTTGATCTGGATGAAATACAACAGATACAAGATGCTTTTTCCTTTGCAATGGGAGTAGCTTCAATAATAACAGATATTGATGGTACACCTTTGACAAAACCAAGCAATTCTTGTAGTCTGTGTTTTAATGTAATTCGGAAAACTGAAAAAGGATTAAAAAATTGTAAGCTCTGTGAGTCAATCATAGGAAGGACTAAAAAAGATGGTCCACAAATAAAAAAATGTTTTGCAGGTGGTTTGACTGATGGTGCAGCAAGTATTATTGTTAATGATAAACATGTTGCTAATTGGTTTATAGGACAGGTATTAACCAGTGAATACAGCGTTGACCACATGTTAGCATATGCAGATGAAATTGGTGCTGACCGGGATTTATTTATTAAAGAATTAAATAAAGTTAAGTGTATGCCTAAAGAGGAATTTGCCCATATTTGTGAATCTCTTTTTTTGATAACGCAATTACTTTCAACGCTGGCAGTAAAAAATGTTGCACAAAATGAAGAAATTTCCAAAAGAAAAATTGCTGAGGGTAAAATAAAAGTTTTAAATTCGGAGTTAGAAGATAAGATTTTAAAGCGTACTGCTGAATTGCAAGAAATGAACAGAGTATTGGAAGAAAAAGTACACAAGGAAGTTCAGATGCAGGAAAGACTGCAAAAATATCAGCTCCTTGCTGAAAATACTAATGATGCCATGTTCTTTTTAGATAAAAAAGGAAATATTCTTGAAACTAATGTTGCAGCCACAAGAATTTATGGCTATTCTCATGAAGAGTTTTCTTTGATGAATATGTCTGATTTAAGGTATCCGGATTCTTCCTTAAATACGATTAAACAAATGAATTTAATATATATAAACGGTAAAATTTACGAAACAGTTCATTTCTTAAAGGATAGAACTGCTATTGATGTGGAAGTAAGTCTGCAGGGCACTTTATGGAAAAATCAAAAAGTCTTCCTGGGTATTGTGAGAAACATTACAGAGCGTAAAAGAACGGATGAGAAAATTCTTTATTTAAGTTATCATGATCAGCTAACTGGCCTGTACAACCGCAGATTTTACGATGAAGAGTTAAAGAAAATTGACAAAAACAGAAATCTTCCCATTACGGTTGCAGTAGGAGATGTAAATGGATTAAAACTTATTAATGATACTTTTGGACACGCGGCAGGCGATGAGCTTCTTAAAAAGGTGGCAGAAGTAATTAAAAAAAGTTGCAGAAAGACTGATATTGTAGCTAGATTGGGAGGAGACGAATTTGTCATTTTACTGCCTAAAACCGATTCGTCTGAAACAGAAAAAATCATTAAACGAATAAAGAATCAAGCCTTAAATGAAAAAGCGGACTTGTTTGATATTTCCATTTCTTTTGGATATGAAACTAAGAATAGCGAGAGCGAAAACATTCATGAGATTATAAAAAAAGCTGAGCGGTATATGTATAGGAAGAAGCTCTTCGAAAGCCAGAATATGAAGGGAAATACCATAAACACTATTATTGATACGCTTCATAAAAACAATAAACTGGAAGAATTACACTGCAGCAGAGTGGCAGATGTATGCGAAAAAATGGGAATGGCTCTTGATTTGTCTGAAGACCAGATTATGGAGCTTAAAACAGTTGGTTTGCTTCATGATATTGGGAAAATAGCAATAGATGAAAGTGTACTTCATAAACCACAGAAACTGACTGACTATGAATGGAAAGAAATAAAACGTCATTCAGAAATTGGATACAGAATATTAAGCACGGCAGATGGAATGTCTGACATTGCAGAATGTGTATTATACCATCATGAACGTTGGGACGGAAGGGGATACCCTATAGGCCTAAAAGGAGATAAAATACCGCTGATGTCAAGGATTGTATCCATAATTGATGCATATGATGCTATGACCAGTGACAGGAGCTATCGATATGCTTTGCCAGAGAACGTTGCATTAGAAGAATTGGAAAAAAATGCAGGAACTCAATTTGATTCAAAACTGGTAAGAGTGTTTATTGAAAAAGTACTAAAAAAACTGGCGTAACAGAGACTAAAAAGAAATAAGATTCCTAATAGCCCCTAAACAGGGGCTATTATACATTATATAAACATTAAAAAAGACAGGAGCTAATGTGAAAAAACATATACTGCTTATTAGCAATTTAATTATTATTCTTTCTATTGTAGCGGGATTTATAGGAATAGTAAACAGAGACACCAGAACATATCAGGACCTGGTAGAACACCATCTGGAAAACATTGTAAGCCTTGCGGATACAGATATTTCAAAGCATATCGAAAACTCCATGACTAAACCGGTGATGGTTTCAAAGACAATGGCAAACGATGAATTCCTGAAGGAATGGCTTTCACAGGAAAAAGAAAATGTTGGAGATAGTGCATACTTAAAACAATTATATGAATATCTGAAGGCTTATCAGAAAGAGTATAATTATACCACGGTATTCTGTATCTCAGCACAGACCGATAATTACTACTATCAGAATGGCCTGAACAAGACCGTTTCAAATAGTGATCCGCATGATGTGTGGTATTATAATTTTATTAAATCTGGCCGTGAGTACGATCTGCAGGTTGATACCAATGAGTCCAATAAAAACAATATTACCGTATTTGTTAATTTCCGTGTAGAGAGCAGTGATGGCAGACTTTTGGGGGTAATTGGAGTTGGTCTTCAGGTTGCATCCATAGAAGAAGCCATACACGCCTATGAGGATGACTATGACTTGTCAGTCTATATCATCAATGCAGGTGGTGCCAAGAACTCTTTTACTGGAGATACAGAGATTTTTGTAAAAAAAGAGGATCTGACTAAACGTACAGGAATTAGAGATAAAATTGAGATGAACAATTCGGATAAACCTAAAATGCAGTGGTTTACCTCTGGGGATGAACGGAAATGCGTGATAACCAAATATGATGACACTCTGGGATGGTATTTAGTATTGGAGAAGGATACCAATTCTATAAGCAGTATGTTCCAAAAGGGGATTAAGGGCAATATTGTCTTTATGCTTATTTCACTTGTGATTTGTATTATGGTTACCACTACCGTTTTTCTCAATTACAATAAACGTATGGTGGCCATGGAGAATATAGATGAGCTGACCGGACTGCCCAATAGAAAGTTATTTTTTAAGAGGTATGCAGCATTTGTAAGAAAGCATAGAGAACAAAGAAATACGATGTTTATGTTCGACATTGACCATTTCAAATGTATTAACGACACATATGGACATATGTTTGGAAATGCCATTCTGGCCATGGTAGGAGAAGAACTGAGGCAAACAGTAAATGAATATGGAATAGGGGCTCGTTGGGGTGGAGACGAATTCTTAGGCATATTAGCCGTCGAATCCCAGGAGGCTGAGCAGATTCTGCAACAACTTATGGATAAATTGAAAAAAGGCAGTACGGATAATCGATATCATGTAACCATTAGTGTGGGAATGGCAGAAATTAATCCAAAACTAAGTACAGAGCAGATGGTAAATAAGGTTGATGAAGCGTTGTACTGCTCCAAGGAAGGTGGCAGAAACAAAATTACAGTTTGCAAATACTGATGTCATGGTGTTGCCTCCCAACAGAGCAGAATAAAACTAAAGAAGGAGCTTAAAATGAAATTTCACGAATTTGGAGATAAAACAAATCCTCATATAATGCTGATACATGGTGGAGGTAATGCATGGTGGAACTATCTTCGTCAGGCAAGAATATTATCTGAACGGTATCATGTGATTCTTCCCACACTGGATGGACACGGAGAAGAACATACTATTCCTTATGTATCTACGGAGGCAACCGTAGATAAGCTTATGGATTATATTAATGAGAATTGTGGCGGAAGGATTTTTGCTCTTTCTGGTGTTTCTCTTGGAGGTCAGATTGTCATTGAACTTTTATCCAGAAAGCCGGACATAGTAGAAAAAGCAATTATTGATGGCAGCATATGTTATCCTACACCTTACATGGCGAAATTCTGCGTTACAACCTTTAAGCTTACCCATAAATTCTTATTCAGTGAAAAGGCTTGCAGAAAGCAGCTTGCTTTAATGCCCAGAATGCTTCCTGAAAAGATGCTTTACCCAAAAGAGCTTCAAGATTATTATATAAGGGAGATGCCCTTACTGCCAAGGGAAACCATGGTTTCTGTATATCATACATACATGTATTATAACCTTAAAGAGAGTTTGAAGGATACCAGGGCACAGGTAATGTATTGGTATGGGGAAAAGGAGATGAAATGTGTAAAAAAGTCAGCACAGCTTTTTAAATCCTTTGTACCCAATTGTGAAATATATGAAGCAAAAGGCTATAACCATGGCTATCTTGCTCTCTATCTTCCAGAGGAATGGCTGGAGATTGCCTGTAAGTTTTTCCATAATTGATGATAACATCATAGTACTAAGAGAGTAAACTCATGTACTATGATGTTTTTATTTTCGAAAATTTTGCAAAAAAGTAGTTAAATATCACATTTCATGTAGCTGAGACAACATTTCATACAGAATATATTGACAATATTTAACAAAGAAATACTATAGATATGGGATTAGTAGGGATGGTGAAAAAATGCAAGATAAGAATAAAGATGCTATTGTGAATAAAAAAATAAATTAGTATTAATTATAATATTTTGATTTTACTGGTCGTTATTATCATGTTTATGTACAATTATTACAATAAAGACATATATGGTTATAAAAATGGGTACCCGATTAATAAACAGGGACAAACTTATGGCGAGTTAAAATGGGAAAATGATTCTATGCCAGATTTAATTCTGGTTAGTGGTTCAAACAAGTTGAAAGGATATATTTTAACTGAAGAGTTAACTAAAATTGATGCTAAAAGTCCAGCAGAAGCATTAAAATGGCAAGCGAAAAACAAAAATCAATTAAAATATATACCAGTATACCTAAATGATGGTAAAACAGTAATAGGTGAATATGCAATAGGAAACACAGAGGAACCTTACAGAGTATCTAGAAAATATTCCGATTAAGCTTCAGTAAGACTGTGAAGAATAGCATATTTTATATAGTAACAATTTGCAAAATACATTATTCAAATGGAGTAATGTATTTTTTTGTGCAATGCATATTGAAAAATGACTGCCAGATTAGATAATTTTTTTGCTGTTTAAACTGATTTTTTTAAAAAATATTTGTAACGAATTATAATTTAGAAAGTCATATAGTAAGAAAGTGAGGTTCATTGGTAATATGAAATATAATAAGAAAACAGTATCGGTTTTATTAACACTTATGTTAGCATTTTTGATAGTGGGCGCTAACACTGTGCCTGGAGTGGCAAATAGTCTAAAAGGTAAGCCATCGGGAGATAAGTCACAATCTGTTAAGGTGTCTGGTGCAAACAAACAAAGCCAGAAGAGTATAAAATATAATCTGGTTAAACAAACTTTTTCAAAGAACAAAATTACAATCCGTTATCCCCAAATAACCAATTTAGGAGACAATCCAAAGCAAAAAAATTTGAATGATATTCTTAAAAATGATGCGTTGAAACGATTGAATAATTACAAAGAATGGGCTTCCGCGGTGGAAAAGCCCTTTGAAAATACCATAGAGGCATCCATAGATTATAAAGTGAAATGGAAGGGCACCAACTTATTAAGTGTTGCGTATTCAGGGTATAGTTGCCTGGATGGAGAACCTCCAGAAAGAGATTATAATACGGTTAATCTCGATTTAAATTCGGGAAAAATATTAATGCTAAAGGATTTTGTCAAAATTGATCAGAGCTTTATTAATAAATTTATCGCCAGAAAGTTTGTATCGAAAAATTCTCTTTACCCGAATAATAATAAAATCATAGCAGACCAAGTTTACCAATCGTTAGATTTCCTCTATCAGATTAATTCCAAGCCAAACTACAAAAATCTTCAACAGTATTTTGAGGAAACTGATTCAATAAGCTGCAATAGCATGGTGACTTCCTGCAATTTCAGCTATATTGCAGATCATTCCTTAGGAATTGTAGTTGCGGTTTCCCATGCATCAGGAAACTATGCAGAATTTGAAATCGGGTTTGATGAAATAAGAGACAATATAAAGGCGGGGAATATCATATGCAAAGATTTTCCCAAACTGGTCCAACCTTCAAAATAACCTCAGAGGGCTAAGAGGTAAAGGTTCATGTTTTATTATTTTTTATCCTTGTTTTTTGGGGAGTTGTATAGTAAATAAACAATTGGAAATATAACGCAAATTAATACAAGCCAATCTGGTAAACGTGTCATTAGAGTTTCTCCTTTCTGCTTTTCAAGCTAAATCAGCTTTGCTATATATTTTAATAGAAAGAGAAGCTGATATAGCAAGAATGATAAGGCTAATGAGGATAACTCCACCATAAAAAATGGATGGGGAAATTGCAGCTAAAGAGCCAAGATTTACTTTACTGCTAATTTCCATTAGTTGTGGCAATGCAAAACATGAACCCATGATGGTAACCACAAAAACGAATTTAGTCTTTTCATAGCCCAGTTTATATAGTACAGGCATGTAAATGCCTAAAAAAACAGAAAGTATAAAGAAGACTACTGACGGCAGTTCCAAATGAATTCCTCCTAACTGATGGAATACCAAAGTTTCGAGACCAAAAATCACACAGCACGCTGCATAAATAATCAGGCAAAAACTATATTTTGATAAAACAAGCAGTTCTCTTGGATAAGGGGTTGAACAAAGTAAGGTTGCAGCTTTAGGGAACTGAGTTTCCTTTAATAATAAATATTGCAGGAGCATGAAAATAGCAAAGATGACAGACAAACAGAATCCAACGGGGCCAGCCAAGGTAGGAATACGCCAAAGGGTAAAAAGTGGAATAAAAGTGCATAGCACAATCATCATCAATGCATATTTCTTTACAAGTAAAAAGTCTTTTTTTATTAAATGTAGTAGCATTATTAGTGCACCTCCTTAATGCTGGCAAGCATGATATCTTCGATGGTTAGACGTTCCATAATAACGTCTGGCATGCAACTGCGAATTTTTCCGCTTTGGTTTGTAATTCCGGTAAAGCCGAAAGACGTTACAGATACCTTTAAAAACAGTTTGCGTATCTCTTCTGTTAGTGATTTTGCATCACCTTTTATGATTCGATAGTTGTCCAGTAATGTATCCTTTTCTTCCTGTAAAACTATATGGCCATTATCAATCATAATGAGCATATCGGCAATTTTATCAAGGTCAGAAGTAATATGTGTGGAGAAAAAGACCCCTTTCCCGCCATTATCCATATATTCCTTTAATATTTTAAGCAGCTGGCTGCGAATGAGAGGGTCAAGGCCACTGGTTGGTTCGTCCATAATCAAAAGCTCTGCCTTATGGGAGAGAGCAAGTGCCAATGCATATTTCATTCGCATACCTTTTGACAGAGTATTGATTTTTTGTGTCGAAAGTAACGAAAACTGATCCATATATTTTTTAAAATCTTTTTCGCTCCATGATTTATAAGCAGGGCCACCACGTTTTTCATTTCTCCTAAAGTTAATTCATCGTAAAAGCAGCCATCGTCAAGCACAATTCCAATACGTTCTTTTATTTGCTTTTCATTTGAACACATATCCATACCAAAGAAACGGACTTCTCCAGAAACTCTGTTGGTAAGTCCTAAAATACTCCGCAAAGTAGTTGTTTTTCCTGCACCGTTTACACCAATAAAACCAGTGATACAACCCTCAGGTAAAGAAAACGATACATCTCTCAGAGAAAAATCCTTGTATGACTTATTCAAGCCAGATACTTCTAAAATATTGTTCATGTCAATCCTCCTCGTACAAAATATCCATCATGTCATTAAGTTCTTTTTTGCTGATACGTAATGACTTGGCCGATTGTATCATATCCTGCATTTTTTGCTCTACCACCCGGCGCTTTGAGTCTCTAAGCAACTCAATATTACTGGCAGAAACAAAAGTACCTATACCAACCTGGCTTGTTACAAACCCTTCTTGTTCTAATTCCTCGTAAACGCGACGAATAGTCAAGACACTTACTTTTAGTTCATTGGCAAATGTACGGATAGACGGCAGGGGACTGCCTTCTACTAAGTCCTCTTTTAAAATCGCGTCTTTAATCTGATCTTTGATTTGCTGATAAAGAGGTTTATCGGAAGTGTTAGATATTAGTATTTTCATTTTACCTCCCTTGTAATGGTGTGATGTTTGATGATACACACTATACACTATATGCACTTATGTGTCAATATAAGAGTTTTTGAATCAGCATACTCGCAAAAGAAGCCTCGTTTTATTTTGCTTCATACATCTCCCGGAAATTACTGGCCAGAAGTTATCGGATGAGTGAACGTCAGCTACCGGCATGTATTATACGTCATAAAGCAATTTGGTAATATGGGGATTCTAAAAAAAGATAAGGGAAAAGGGTACATAATCTCTGATATAGAACGATTAAAACAATTGGTTGATATATATTAAACTTACTTACAGAGTATATTATGTTAACAGAACAGATAATTAATTTAATAATTAATAAAATTAACATTAAAATAAAAAAATATAAAAAATATTAAAATAAATATTGATTATATTAAAATAAGTAGTATAATGCAATTATGGAGAGTGATTTGTATGGCATATAAAATATTAACTCAATGTCCTGTATGTAATTCCAAACTTACAGTTACAAAATTAAAATGTAAAACATGTAATACTGTTATTGAAAATGAATTTGAACTTTCCAAGTTTTCTTACCTCACTATGGAGCAGCTGAATTTTGCAGAAGTTTTCATAAAATGCAGAGGGAATATCAAAGATGTTGAAAAGGAACTTGGAATCTCTTACCCTACAGTCCGAAGCAAAATAGAAGATTTAATTGCTTCCCTGGGATATGCACCAATTAGGGAGAAATCTGATAACAGTTCCGAAGTGATTGATAAACTGGAAAAAGGGGAAATTACAGCAGAAGAAGCAATTAATTTATTAAAAAAATAGTTTAAAAGGGAGTTGGATTAAATGAATGAAGAGGTTATGAAAGTATTAAAGATGCTGGAAGAGGGTAAAATTGATGCGGAGAAAGCGGAAGAACTTATAGAAGTGTTATATTCTTCTAAAAAGGAGGTTCCCGCAGTTATTAACTCAGATAAAATGCTAAAAATCCGAGTTGATTCACAAAACGGAGACAACGTGAATATAAACATACCGGTTAAGTTTATAAGAACCATAGGAGGAGCTATTAAGCGAATACCTAAGGTTGAAGGGGTAGAAGGTATGGAGGATATTGACATTCAGGCTATTCTTCAGGCTGTAAGTGATGGTCTGGATGGTAAAATTGTTGATGTGAAAAGTGAAAAAGGGGACAACGTGGAGATTGTAGTTGAATAACTTCATTGGAAGCGTATGCTGCAATTATAAATCTTTTATGCAGATAAGGAATATGAAAGGGAATTGATGCAATGAGAATTTATATAAAAGAGAAAAGTGGTAAAAAGTATTTTATTCCCATACCTTTAAGCATTGCAAGTTTGGGATGCAGGATAGCTTCCTATGCTATAGAAAAAACTGGGAAGAATCTGAATCAGAAGCAAAGAGATATCATTGATTGCATAGATTTTGGCGAACTTGCCAGAAGTTTAAAATATTTAAGAGGCTATAGGGGACTGAAATTGGTGGAAGTTAAATCAAAGGACGGGGAGGAAGTAACCATAACCCTGTAAAATTGTATTATGGTACAACATGTAAGTGGGCAGTTTTATACAGAATTCAATGTATAAGACTGCTTTTTACTTCGTTAGAGAGACAATTTATTTCTATATTGTTGAAAAAGAAACAAAAATCTAATATGATATTATTAAAACACTGAATGAGTGGGAGGACACACGATGAACAAAGAAGAGCAGGTCATGATGAGTTTAAGGGAATTAGTAAACAAAATGGCGTGGCTGAATAAGTTTAAGATGCAAGAGAGTCTTAGGGGTTATAAATCTTCTGAAGTACATTATATCGAATATATTGGAAGAAATTCAGATTCTAACGTGACAAAACTTGCAGAGTCCCTGTATATGACCAGGGGAGCCATAAGCAAAATGACCAGAAAGCTTATAAAAAAAGGGGCTATAGAAAGTTATCAGAAGCCTGATAACAAGAAAGAAATCTATTTCAGGCTTACGAAACAGGGGCAGGAAGTGTACAACATTCATGAGGAACTGCACAAGGAGTTTCAGGAGAGGGATAAGGTAGTATTTGAACAGATAACCGAGGAACAGCTTGACAGTATGCTTAACTTTGTAGAAAAGTATAACAGGCATTTGGATGAAGAGATGAAGAAACGGGGATATTGACATTAAGTCAGAATGAATTTAAATAATGTAACATGGCAGGCAGCCAATTCTGTTAAGAGTGGGCTGCTATTTTTCTGCAATAATTTTGTTGACAGGGAAACAAAATGATGGTATGGTAAGTATGTTTCCAAGGAAACAAAACTTGACTTTTGAGAGGAGATTTATATGTTTAAATTTAGATTACACCACCATAAACAGAGTACAGAACAAACTGCAAATCATAAGGCATTGATATTTGGTCTTATGTCTGTGTTTCTTTGTGGAATAGGTTTCAGTATCATAACGCCTGTGGTACCATTTTTGGTGCAGCCTTACGTAAGCAATCCGCGAGAGCAGGCTGTGGTAGTTACCCTCCTGACCTCTGTATATGCAGTTTGCGTGTTATTTGCGGCACCGGGACTTGGTGCACTGAGCGACAGATATGGCCGTCGTCCGTTACTTTTAATATGTCTTCTGGGTTCCTCAATAGGTTACTTCATCTTTGGAATGGGGGGAGCTCTATGGATACTATTTGCTGGGCGAATAATAGAGGGTATAACAGGTGGTAGCATAAGCACCATTTTTGCCTATTTTGCAGATATCACGCCTAAAGAACGGCGCACCAAATACTTTGGTTGGGTGAGTGCGGTGGCTGGTGCCGGGGCAGCTATTGGCCCAGCCCTGGGTGGGCTGATAGCCAGGTTTGGTTATTCTGCTCCTATGTATTTTGGAGCGGCAATAACTTTGATGAATGTTATTTTTGGAATATTATATATGCCAGAGAGCCTTCACAAGGATAACCGATTGAAAAAGATTACCTTTGTAAGACTGAATCCCTTCACACAGCTTGTAAACATTCTTTCTATGAAAGGCTTAAACAGACTGCTTGTGTCTGCATTCTTAATTTGGCTGCCAAACGGATCCTTACAGGCCGTTTTTTCACAATTTACAATAGATACGTTTCATTGGGCACCTGCAATCATTGGACTGATGTTTTCCATTATGGGTGTTCAGGATATGATTTCACAAGGTCTGATCATGCCAAAGCTTCTACTGAAACTTAAAGATCCACAGATTGCCATTTTAGGCATGGCTTCGGAGATTACAGGCTACAGTCTGATTGCGGCATCGGCTTTGCTATCATTTTATCCTTTACTTATTGCTGGAATGTTTATATTTGGTTTTGGTGACTCCATCTTCGGGCCTTCATTCAATGGGATGGTATCTAAGTCTGTGGAAGCTGGTGAACAAGGAAGGATTCAGGGAGGAAGTCAGGCCATTCAATCCTTAGCAAGAATAATTGGACCTGTCATTGGGGGGCAGATTTACGTATACCTTGGCCATGCAGCACCTGCTTTCATGGGCATGATTCTTATTGCAGCGGCCATATCGATTTTACATAAGGGTGCCCATATAAATACCTAATATTTCTTTGATTAAGAGCCCAACTGTGAAAAACTGGGGATAAAAGCTATTCGATTTGGAAAACTGAATAAAGGGATTTTTTCAATCGCTGTTACAACAGGTAAATAAAAAATAGTAAGGAGTATTTATTATGTTAGGTCACTATCTTATGTTTAATAGAAACTGCCAAGAAGCATTAAAGGCATACGAAAAGGCATTTAATACAAAAGTTATTATGATGGAGAAATATAAAGATATGCCTCCAAATCCTGACTTTCCTATTGCAGAAAAGGATTTAAACCTTGTTTTACATTCCAGGATTATTATCGACGGAACGGAAATTATGTGTGCAGATGGGGGACAGACTCACACATGGGGAAACAATATGTATATTACCTTGACCTCCAGTAACGAGGAAATGGTAAAATATGCATGGGATATCTTGCAAGATGGGGGTAAGATTTATTTAGAACTTAATCCTACTTTTTTTGCAAAACTTCATGGACATTTGCAGGATAAGTTTGGTGTTAACTGGATGTTTACCGTGGACTAATCTGTCAAAGGCGCAGATTGTTTTACAGGGAATAAAGCATAGTGAGACTGGAACCCTTTGACAATTGGAATAAAGAGAGTATATTTTATTTAACAGATATTACTCACTGTATGATGAATGTTAACTGTAAACACAAAGTGTTTATAATTATTGAAGGAGGTTTTTATGCAAAAAATAGTTCCACATTTATGGTATGACAAAGAAGCTAAAGAAGCTGCTTTGTTCTATATCAGTTTATTTGAGCACTCTAAACTGTTAAATGTGACAGTTTTAGAAAACACACCTTCAGGAAATGCAGAAATTGTAAACTTTCAATTAGCAGGCCAGCAATTTAATGCAATAAGTGCAGGTCCTTACTTTAAGTTTAATCCATCAATCTCCCTGATGGTAGCCTGTTCTTCTGTAGAAGAGGTGAATACCCTGTGGAAGGCTTTATCAGAAGGTGGTAGTGAATTAATGCCCCTTGGGGAATATCCTTTTAGTAAGAGGTACAGCTGGATTCAGGATCGGTATGGTTTGTCCTGGCAGTTGATGTTTGTGGACAGTGGGCAAATCGTTCAAAAGATTACGCCAAACCTGCTTTTCTCCAATGAATCATGTGGTAAAGCGGAAGAAGCAGTAAAATATTATACGGATATATTTGAAGCATCAGAAATAGGAATGATTAGCAGGTATGGGGAGGGAGAGGCAGAATCTGCCAAAGCAAAAATTAATTATTCAGCTTTCAAACTTTGGGGTATAGATTTCTCTGCAATGGATAATGGATTCAACGTAGATTACAGTTTTAATGAGGCATTTTCACTTATTATAAAATGTAAAGACCAGAAAGAGATTGATTACTTCTGGGACAAGCTTTCAGCCGTACCTGAAGCAGAGCAATGTGGATGGGTAAAAGATCAATTTGGCGTTTCGTGGCAGATTGTACCAGAAAACATGGATGAGGTTTTATTCCAAGGGTCAAAGGATGAAGTCCGAAAGGTTACAGAGGCTTTCTTAAAAATGAAAAAGTTTGACTTAGATGCTTTGGAAAAAGCACGTCTGAATTTTGAAAGCAGTAGTCCACATATAGAAAGTAAGAGCATCACTATCGAAACAATTATAAATAGACCTATTGACCAGGTTTGGGAAAAATGGACATTGCCACAGCATGTGATGAAATGGAATAATGCATCAGAAGATTGGTATACGCCGTCAGCAGAAAGTGATTTAAGAGCAGGTGGAATCTTCAATTATAAAATGGCTGCAAGGGATAACAGTAATAGCTTTAACTTTGCTGGTGTGTATGACGAAGTGATTCCCTTCAAGAAAATTGCTTTCACCATTGGAGACGGAAGAAAAGTAATTGTTCAATTTACGGAGCTGGATGGGTACGTAAAAGTGGTTGAGACCTTTGAGGCTGAGAAAACCAATTCTTTAGAGATGCAAAGATCCGGGTGGCAGGCTATATTGGACAATTTTAAGAGTTATGCGGAGCAAAATTAAAATAAGGGAGAGGCTTATATGACAAAGCTGAATAATATTAGTGATAATAAGGAATTGGCCCCAGAGCAAAGTAAAGAGTTAATCAAAATATTGAAGGAACGTTTTGAGAAAAATATGAGCTATCATATTGATATTAGATGGGATAAAGTACAGGCAAAGCTGGAGACTAATAAAGACAAACTCTGGGCCCTTAACGAGATGGAAGTAACTGGTGGAGAGCCGGATGTTGTAGGCTATGATAAGAATACGGATAAATATATTTTTTGTGATTGTTCAGCAGAAAGTCCTAAAGGCCGCAGAAGTGTCTGTTATGACCGTGATGCTCTGGAGTCAAGGAAAGAACATAAACCGGCCAATAATGCTGTGGATATGGCTGCTACCATAGGTATTGACATTTTAACAGAAGAGCAGTACCGGGAGTTACAGAAACTTGGAAATTTTGATGCCAAAACATCTAGCTGGGTAAAAACACCGGATAATATCAGAAAAATGGGTGGTGCCATTTTTTGTGATCGGCGCTATGATACCGTATTTGTATATCATAATGGTGCAGAGTCTTACTATGCTGCCAGAGGTTTCCGTGGCATGCTAAGGGTCTGAAATGGATTATGTGAAGCTGCCGAAGGCCTTAAGCCAGGGATAACTTTACAGTTTCAATATCACTAATATGGGTAATATAAGTATTATGAGTATAGGAAGTTTGGAAAAGCAAAAGGAGATAAAATATGAGTGCTAAAGAAAAAGTATTAGAAGTAATGAAGTCTGCAGGACAGCCCTTAAGTGCAGGAGAAGTAGAAAAGTTATCAGGCTTGGAGCGCAAAGAAATTGACAGTGCATTTAAAGAATTAAAAAAGGAAAATGTTATTGTTTCTCCGGTTCGTTGCAAATGGGAACCAGCAAAATAGAAAAATCCAAAGGCATCAGGATATCTAAACCTGATGCTTTTGTTTTTTGGATAAATCCAGAAGTTTTTTAGAAAAGCTCTATAACTTTTTTATTATCTGCACCAGGAGTAGTGACAATAACCCTTTCCGGAGTGATAATGAGGGCACCCTTGGCCGTTATGGCACCGTTGAAGATCTGGGATACCAGATTTTTGAAAGTGTCAACAATAGAGCCTTCTGTCATGTACTTTGCAGTTCCCTTGATTTGATATCCTTCCATTGTGGTACCATTACAGGCAGAAACTGATATCTTTCCGTTACACTTGAGGTTGGACAGAGTAGTCTCCAGAAATACATCACCGACAATTAGCTTACCATCTGCAGTGACATCCTTGAATGTTACGGGCACAACGTTGGGTTCATCAGAATAGGTTCCAAGATACCACAGCTGCTCTTTGAGAAGCTTTACAAGATTTTCATTCATTTGAATTGACCTCCTTTGAATTGTTCTTACTTGAACTTGACTAAAGTATAGACCTGAAACTTCCAATATAAAATACATTAGTAAATTTATAAGTTGCTATTAAATTTAATAGTAACTTGTAATAGTAAACTAGTGATTCTATAATGCAGGTAGGAGGGAATAAAAATGTATCAACCTAAATTAGAAAAGGATATTCGTTGTCCTCTGGAATACGGTTTACAAATTTTCGGAGGAAAATGGAAGTCGCGAATTATTTGCGTTTTAGCGGAAAAAGGTGTCCTTCGTTACAGCTCGTTGCGTAAGGAAATGGTGAATATTACAGATGCAGTTCTGGCAGCCACACTAAAGGAACTGATGGCGGACCAAATCATTGAAAGACAGTCTTATGATGAAATTCCTCCCAGAGTGGAATATCATCTCACCCACAAAGGGAAATCTGTTATACCTATATTGCAGAGTATTTGCAGATGGTCGGGCGTATACCACAGAGAGAACAGCCAATCTGTTATTTCCCAATGCCAAAAATGCGATTATAAATTTAAAACTGAGTAGAATTTTGACCGTGAAAACACGAATGTACGCTGGTATTTTTATTTACTGATTATTTTATGGTACAATTTCAAAAATAGTCCCCTGGTTATAGTCAGTTACATTGGTAGAACCATAAACCCCTAAGTATAGGCTGGTCTGGTCCAGGTTTGTTCCCAAAGTAACATAATAAGCTGATTTAGTCCCAAAATTATAATCGGTTTCAATGACGCCAAAATCACTTGGCTTACAAACATCAGTTATTTTTGTATAAGCTAAAACTCCTCTGACTGGAGGCGGCGATTCTTCATCCCGAGCCAGATCAGAAAAGACCACACTTCCTGCTAAGTCAACAATCTGATTCCCCATATAGGGCTGGACACCTGTAAGTGCAGTGCCTCCAAATTTATCTGGTCGTGAATCCTCATGAAAATAATTAGTCAGAGGTAAAAGTCGCTGGATTAAAGTTTCAACAGCTTCATCATAATAAGCAATTGTTTTCTCATTCAGATTTGTATTGGCTGAGCATGCTCTTATAATTGGAGTAGGAAAAGAACCCTCCCATCCCCGCCAGCCAAAGTTAATAAACCCATCATCATCTGGCTCCGATTGCGCCAAAGCATCTTGAATAAGCTGGGTAACCGGCTTTGGTTTGTAAAAAATAAAAGAATAAAGGGACTCTGCCAGATCCTGTCCTACAATTCCCACATATTTGATATACTGATTAAAAAATTTTTGAAAAGAAATGCCGGGTATATTGCGGACTCCTTTGGCTAAAACCGTAAGGGTTTCCTGGATGGGTACAGGAAGTTCATCAAAACGGGTAACTATGGGGGGTGTATCAGAATATATATTTTTTACTACATCAATTTCTATTATTTTCCCAGCGATTTCCAGATTATTCTGGCTTAAATTGAAAGGATCATAACCGGATCCACCATCTCCTGTTGTTAAAACCAGTTTACCTGTTTCAGGGGAAAAGTTTAAACTATTGACCCCGTTATGATTCAGAAAGGGTCTTCTCAGATTAAGTAATGTCCGAAGTTTCTGAGGCTGACCACTAGGTTGTAAAATCCATTCTTCTACGGTATCAATATGATTATATTGAGTTTCTCTATTTGTCCATTTCAAGTTCAGGGTTTCCGGGTCACACGGATTCGGATGAAAAACTCCGGGAAGTGCTCCGGGTCCCTGTGTACCAGCAACTGAATAATGAAGATAAAACAGGCCATTATAATGAAACTCAGGATGAAACGCTAGTCCCAGCAATCCCCGTTCATCATATCCTCCAGTGGAACTGCCCAGCTCCAAAATTCTGGAACGGATATCTAAGAAAGTCTCTACTATTCCATCCCGGACATAAAAGATTTCACCTAACTGAGTGGCTATAAACAACCTTTCTATGGAATCACCAGGAAGTATAGCGGTTTTCAAAACAGTGGGTAAATTAATTTGATCGACAATAGGATGTAAATGAACCTTAATATTTTTCAACCAATCTTTACCTTCTTTCTTCATGTATTTTTATAAGAATATGAATATAGCCAGTTGATTATTACAGGAGTTCTACAGGGGCAATGGCTTTATGTCAGTCAATGAGAATTTAGGTGAGCTTATTAAATAACAGTCCAGAAAAAGTTACTTGACATTAAGTATTATTTGTATTACTATTACTAATACAAAGTTCGGTAAGAAAGGAAAGACTTATGATACTAAGAATAGATATGACCAGTGATATCCCAATTTATCAGCAAATCAGGAATCAAATTGTATTTGGAGTTGCAAAAGGGGATATTAAGTCTGGGGATTCATTGCCTACTGTACGTCAGCTTGCCAAGGATATTGGTGTAAACCCCATGACAGTAAATAAAGCCTATGGACTTTTAAGAGAGGAAGGAATTATCGTAATTGACCGGAGACATGGGGCTCAAATCAGTAATCGTGGAATGTCTGGACACGCTTTTGATCAGAATTTTGAACATGGCATGGAACTTTTGGTTTCAGAAGCCCGTATGAAAGGTGCCGCAAAGCAGGACCTGAAAAAATATATATCAGATTTAATTGACAGAGTTTACGAATAAGGAGGTTTTTAGAATGCTTCAGTCATTACTTATTTTAACATGGATTGTATTTGCAACAATGACAGTAAATGCATTGTTTTATAAAAATTATCGGGACTATCAGGTTTTAGGGGTTACCTTGTCCCGGGCGCATGCTAAAGCACCTGAAGTTGAAGAACTTATTAAAAAGTTCAAAACCAAGTGCTATCTGACTTTGATCTTATTCATAGGATTTAGTTTTCTTATGCTGATTAAAGATATTCAGGCATATGCAGAATTTTGCATGCTGATACTGGTTATGACCAATTTACTGGCTAATTGGTGCGTGATTCATCATTACCAGAAAAAGCTTCAAAGGATAAAGCAAGAAAATGCATGGATTTATCCCAAAAATAAAGTTGTAACGGTTGACATGAATGTATCCAAAGAAAAAGGGAAATCAAGTGTCAGTCCGGTTTGGAACTGGGTGTTTTTTATATTGAGTTTTCTGCCTTCAATTTTTCTGGTTGTAAATCCAGAAGCGAGACAATATTACCCAATAGGCTTTAGTTTTATCGGACCTTTATGCCAGTTAAGCATGGTTTACTTGTATTATCAAATGAAAAGCCAGCATGCACCGGTGTTAAGTGAAGACACGGAAGTTAATAAGGCCTGTGCAAGAACAGAAGAACGGGTAAATAGTAAAGCAGCTACTCTTTTTGCTTTTATCATGTTAGTGTTTTGGATTCTGTTTAATATTTCAATGGTTTATTTGGAAAATGGAACTTTTATTATTTCGCCAGTTATAATTTTAATAGCTGGTTTACTCATAATAACAAATTGGCATCAGAAAAAAATTCGTTCCTTAGAAGAGTACTTTTATGATGAAACCTTACAAAATGATAATGATATGGTTGAACAGGAATGTACCTGGAAGTGGGGATGTTACTATAACCCAAATGACAAAAGGATAATTGTACCGAAAAGAATGGCAAGTATGGGCTGGACAATTAATATAGGAAATCCTGCAGGGAAGGCTATAGGAATCGGATTTATTGCTCTGATGGTCATAGTTCTGGGTATTGTTCTTTATGGAGGATCAAAGGATTATATCATAAAGGAACAGGGATCAAAACTTGTAATTGACGCGGCAATGTATGATATGAATATTGAAAAAAACCAGATTGTATATGTGTCAAAGCTTGACAAAATTCCAGAAGGACACCGTATAAATGGATATGGAGGAATAAATAAAAGCTTCGGTCATTTTTCTGTTAATGGATACGGAAACTGCATGTTTTACGTTTACAATAATGTTGAAGAAAGTGTTGTGGTAAAACTAAAGGGAAAATATCCGGAATATGTTATAATGAATGGTAAATCTCTGGCCGAAACGGATATTTTATATCGGGACATCAGAAAATGGATGGCAGAGTAATTATAATAAAGTTGTTGACCCTTGCATTGTGTCATAGTGTAAGATAATATCCAAGTTTGAGATATTCACAAAATTCATGGCCGGCAGAGTTTAGGAATTATTTTAAACTCAGAATTATTATTGGAGGTACTGAATTGAGAACAGTAAAGCAAGTCTCTGATTTAACAGGGATAAGTATACGTATGTTACATTACTATGATAAAATAGGGTTATTAAAACCAAGTGAAGTTACCCATGCAGGTTACAGAATTTATGATGATGAGGCTCTTATGACTTTGCAGCAGATTTTATTCTACAAAGAACTTGATATACCCTTAAAAGAAGTGAAAAAAATCATATATAGCCCACAATATAATAAAATTCAGGCACTGGAGAATCAGAAAAAGCTTTTGATGCTGAAATGTAACCGATTAAATGATTTGGTTGCACTTATCAACAGAACATTAACTGGAGAAGGGGTAATGAGTTTTAAAGAGTTTCAAATGGATGAATATTTTAATGCATTGGAAGACTTTAAGAAAGAGCATGAAGATAAAATCATGAAGGCTTATGGCAGTATGGAGAAGTATAATGAATTTATCGAGAAATGCAGGTCAAGAGAAACTGAAATCGGTGAAATGGCTATAAAACAGTATGGAAGTATTGAAAAATATGTAAAGGCCATGAAGAAAAATTATAACAGTAAAGCCTTTGATTTAGCAGAGCAGTATGATGAGTTTAAAAAGGATTGTCTGGAAGACAGACATCCTGAATTAAAAACATTATATGGAGAGCTTGCATCGAATATAAAGAAAGAGCCTTCTTCAGTGGAGGTTCAACAGATTGCAGAAAAAATAAAAAATGTAGTACAAAGGGATTATGAACTTTTTAAGTTGGAGGCTGGAAATGACCATTGGTACTCCATGATTCAGCTTTATTTATTGCTCCCTGACTGGATAAAGGTAATTGATGAGAAATATGGAGCTGGTGCATCAAAATTTATTGGAGAAGCATTGAAATTTAATCTTGGTGGTAAGCAGCCTGTATTAGAAACACTGCATGAGAGGCTCACAGATGATCTGAGTCAAAATCCGCAGGCAAAAGAAATTCAGTGTATGGTGGCAGAAATCGTTAATGAGACAAAAAAACAGAATGAAGACCTGCAAATTGATGAAGGGCAAAATTATTTCGGCTATATGGCAGAACTTTATTTGTCGGATTCCATTTTTATAAAGGCTATTGAAAAGAAATATGGAACTGGTGCATCTAAATTTATCGGGGAAGCATTAAAATTTTATTGCTCAAAAGAGTGTAGTTGAGGATATAGCAGGTGAGAGGATATTATTCCTAAGAGATGATTGAATAGAGGTTTAAAATGAAAAAAAGTCTGACGAAGTTTATTAGTCTGGTAAATAAAATTACAGTTATTTGTTTGCTGGTTTTATCAATTGTTTATATCATCTCACCCTTGTTTATATTTCATTATAGTAAAAATATGAATCTGGTCCACTATTTTGAAATCCATCATGCCATCAGAAGATTTCTGGGGGTTATTATTTTACTCCTTTCATGGAAGCTTTATAAAAGAGTGAATGCAGCATGGTCAATCGTTATGATTGCCCTATCCCTCAGTATATTTCAATTTCTGATTATTCATCATGAAAGAATATGGAATCCATTATTCCTTTTAGAATTATTGTGCTATTTTCTTTTGTTACTGTCAAAAAATTATTACTGCAGAAAAGCAGACAAATATTCTCTGAAAAAGGGATTCAGTATCTTTGCAGTATATGTTTCCTGTGTGTTCTTTAATGCAGTAATCGCCGTCTTTAAAGAAAAAACCATGGCTTCATTTTTTTTATGTGTTAAAGAAACGGTTAACATAATGTTTGATTTAAACAACATAACCCCGGTTATTTATTCGCAGAATTCTTTATATCACGGTTTTATTTTCTGGTTTAGCTGGATATGTATTCTGGCAGGTCTTATTTTTGTACTGACTCCATATATACATACAAAAACACAACTTCAGGGAGAAATGCCGAAAGTTCGTCAGCTTGTGAAAAAATATGGGCAGAATTGTAGTTCATATTTAGCTCTTGAGGAGGATAAAAATCACTTTTTTGGCAGATCAGTTGAAGGAGTTATTGCTTATGGTATCGTCAAGGATACCATGGTGGTTCTGGGAGATCCAATCTGTGCTCCGGAGGATTTCATTCCATTTCTGACGGAGATCAAAGACTTTTGCAATGAGAATGCTTACAGCTTAATCTTTTTAAATACGACCAGTATGTTCCTGAAGCAATATGCAAAGCTTGGTTTGGGGTGTGTTAAATGCGGAGAAGAACCAAGATTTTATTTGCCGGAATACTCTATCGCAGGAGGCAAGGCTTCTAAAGTTCGGCTCAATATCAATCATGCAACAAAAGCAGGGATTGTCATTAAAGAATACGATCCTCATGCCAAAAGAAACCTGGCACTGGAAAAAGAAATAACAGAAGTTTCCCATGAATGGTTTTCCATGAAAAAAAGCGGTGAATTAGTATTTACCATGGGTAAGATTGGGTTTGACAATCCCATGGACCGAAGATATTTTTATGCAATAAACCAGCAAAATAAAGTGGAAGGTTTCATTGTTTTTGTACCATTTGCCGGAATGAATGGCTATATGACGGATGTAACAAGGCATAGAGTAAACGCTACCAGAGGAGTTATGGAAAAAATATTTTATGAGGCAATGATGTCATTTAAAGAGGAAGGAATTCAATGGGCAAGCATGGCTGAAGCACCTCTTGCCAGATTGGAGAACGAGCCAGAGGTAGCAGCTAAACTGCTAAATACCATTTATGAAAAAATGAACAGCGTTTATGGCTTTAAATCTCTTTACCAAATGAAACTGAAATACAATCCCACAACTTGGGAACCAAATTATTATGTGTATTATCCTGGGATATTCACTCCTGCCATGGCTTTTGCTATCATAAGAATACAGAACCCATTGGGAATAGTGGATTATGTGAAGGCTTTCCTGCAAAATAGTAAGAAAAAACAAGAACCTATTGATATTGATTAGTAAAGTTTGATAGGGCAGGCGCCAAAATTTCATAAACTATGTATCAGACTATAAATAGAGTATAAACTAACCCTAAGAAAATCTTAAGTACTCTAAAAGTTCAAAATGGAGGATTTATTATGTTGGTTTATGCAATAACGGCTATTTCTTTAGCACTGCTTTTCTATACAATAGGAGTATGGAGTGAGCGAATTCAAGGACAACTGAAAAAATGGCATGTAGCAGTGTTTTGGACAGGATTAATCTTTGATACTATAGGAACAACACTAATGAGTAATATTGCTGCAAGGGGATTTCAGTTTAATTTTCATGGCGCAACAGGCTTGATTGCTATTTTACTTATGGCTTTTCATGCTATTTGGTCTACCATTGTGATAGTGAAAGATAACAAAAAAGTCAGGGCTGACTTTCATAAATTCAGTATAACAGTGTGGATTATTTGGCTGATTCCTTATTTATCAGGTTTAATTTTTGGCATGAAGGGGTAAAAAATCAAATATATTATGAGAGAATAAGATAAAACAGTAATATCCAATGAGGATTCGTTATTAAAGAAGAAAGTAACCAATTTACCGTTTTCAGATAAAATACTATAGGAACATAGTAACTATATGACACGGAGAGAGAGGTTTACATATGATATATAATAACATTCTTCAGGCAATGGGACATACGCCTGTAATCAGGCTGGAGCATATGCCCGATCCCAATGGAGCTGAAGTCCTGGTTAAGTTTGAGGGCTTAAATGTGGGCGGCTCCATCAAAACCAGAACCGCATATAATATGATTCTTTCTGCAGAGCAGCAGGGGAAGATTAATCAGGACACCATAATAGTTGAACCCACCAGTGGAAATCAGGGCATTGGTTTAGCTTTGATTGGTGCAGTAAAAGGATATCGGACGATTATTATAATGCCAGATTCTGTAAGCGAGGAACGAAGAAAACTGGTGCAGCATTACGGAGCAGAAGTCATACTTATCCATGACGCAGGAGACATAGGAGCTTGTATTGGAGAATGTCTGAGTACTGCGTTAAACATGCAACAAGAAAATTCCAATGTTTTTGTGCCTCAACAATTTGAGAACCCAGATAATCCCATGGTCCATAGACTTAAAACAGGAATGGAGATTTTAGAACAGGTAAATGGCCCGATTCATGGATTTTGTTCAGGTGTTGGTACTGGCGGAACGATATCGGGAATTGGAGAAGTATTAAAAACACAGAATCCGGATATAGAGATTTGGGCTGTAGAACCGGAAAATGCAGCTATTTTAGCGGGGGGCTCAGTGGGTACACATCTGCAGATGGGCATCGGTGATGGGATTATACCTAAAAATCTAAATCAGAGTATCTACGACAGTCTGTATATAGTTTCTGATGAGGAGGCCATCCGTACAGCTAAAGATTTAGCCAGAAAAGAGGGAATAATGTGTGGGATTTCCAGTGGTACTAATGTAGCGGCAGCCTTAGTGATGGCAAAAAAGTTAGGCAAGGGCAAGACCGTAGCTACTATTTTGCCAGATACGGCGGAACGTTATTTCAGTACACCATTGTTTGATTAAAATGATGCCTTTAAGGGAAAGTATAAAGCGGATGATTTCATGTAATGATGTGAAATTATCCGCTTTTGTGTTATGCTGCAAATTCAACTGTTTTAGTAGAAATACCTGTATTTTATGTCATTGAATTGAATAAATAACAATTGTGCAAATCAAAAAAAAATGATATTATGAAAGAATATAGTAAATGTATGTCGAATATAAGGAGGAAATATGGAACTTACTACACTTTTGGGCATTATTGTGGGTATAACGGCTGTAGTCGGGGCTATGATTTTTAAACATATTAGTTTTACTGTTCTATTAAATCCTGCAGCTTTCTTTGTAATCATTGTAGGTACAGTTGCTACTATTCTAAATTCATATCCGGGAGAAGATCTTAAGAGTCTGGGAACTTTATTTAAAATTCTTTTTACAAAACGAAAAGACATTTCAGAGGTGGAAATTATTGAGTTGATGGTAAATCTATCAACTACAGCTAGAAAAGAAGGACTTTTGTCATTAGAAAGTAAAGTTGAGGAGATTGAAGACCCCTTTATCAAAAAAGGTGTTCGTATGGTTGTTGATGGTATAGAGGAAGATGTTATTTCAGATATTCTGGGAACTGAAATTTCAGAAATGGAAAAACGGCATGAGATAAATGCCAGTATTTTTACTTCCGCTGGAACGTATGCTCCTACCTTGGGAGTACTGGGGGCTGTATTTGGTCTGATAGCGGCCATGTCACATATTGACGATACAGATAAAATGGCAGAGGCAATTGCTGCGGCATTTATAGCCACTATTCTGGGTATATTTACTGGTTACGTTTTATGGAATCCTTTTGCAAAAAAATTAAAGGTTAAAAGTATGCATGAGGTAACACTTAAAGAAATGGTTGTTGAAGGCTTATTATCCATCCAGAGAGGGGATTCTCCGTTTATGCTTAAGGACAGGCTGCTGGCTATTCTGCCGCCGTCAAAACAGGAACAGGTAGTTGAGGAGATGAAGTCAGAGTAAGGAGGTAAAGTATGGCTAAAAAAAAGAAACATCCAAAGCACGAAGAAGAAGCTGGAGAAGCGTGGTTACTTCCGTATTCCGACTTGATGACCTTATTGCTGGCTGTTTTTATAGTACTGTTTGCTGTTAGTAAAGTAGATGCAGCAAAAGCAGCGCAAATATCTCAGGAATTCCGTGATTCCATGATGTCTGAAAAGATGTCTTCTTCTCAGGTGCAAAATCAGACACAAAAGAGTGATAAAAATTTTAAGACTAGTGGAACGGCAATATCTCAGGCAGAAGTAGAAAAGTATATGGGGCAGTATGAACTAAAGCAGCTGGAAGATCTAAAAGCCGAAGTAGATTCCAAGCTGAAGAGTGAAGGAATGACTACTTCTGTGACAACCCGAATAGATATGCGTGGTTTGGTTATCAGCCTTAATAATGCAGTTTTCTTTGAATCAGGAAGTGCACAGATTAAGACCGAGAATGAAAAAACCCTGATAGATGTAGCAGCCACAATTAATACTCTGGACAATTTTATTCGTGTTGAGGGGCATACAGATAATGTCCCTATGCATTCAGAAGCGTATCCGTCTAACTGGGAATTATCTTCAGCAAGAGCTACCAGTGTAGTCCGGTTATTTATCAGTAACAATGTTCCCCCTAAGAAGCTTGTAGCTGTGGGATATGGGGAGTACAGACCAGTGGCAGATAATTCAACACCGGAAGGAAGAACAAAAAACAGACGTATTGATATTATTGTTTTAAGTGAAAAATATAATAATCTGGAAAAGCAGCTTACACAGTAAGTATTTTTACACAGACGTTAAAGAAGTCATTTGTCATAAGTGACTTCTTTTTGTATGTGCAAAATTTTGAGATTATTTGTTATTTTCTCTTGACTGTATAGTTACCTGATACTTTATTATTAACTGAGTAATAAACTAAATTGGGCAAGGTGATTTTTATGATACGAGTAAAAGATTTTTTAAAAAACTATAAATCTACTTTTGCGGCGTTAATATTGTTTACTTTTCTGCAGACACTGGGTACATTGTATATTCCTACATTGAAAGCTGCAATTGTGAACAATGGCGTTCTCAGAGGAAATATATCCTATATTGCAAAAGTTGGAGCAATTATGCTATTGACATCCGTATTAACAGGGGGAATCACTGTCTGGATTACCCGGATGTCGGCTGATGCATCTGCCAGGATATCAAGAGATATTCGCCAGGCAGTTTTTGAGAAAGTTCAACTTTTTTCTGTCAACGATTTTAATAAAATTGGTACAGCCTCCATGATAACAAGAGCCACCAGCGATGTGACTTTAATAGGAGATACCACAATCATGTTTATAATCATGCTGCTGCCAGCACCTATTATGGCAATAGGAGGATTGTGTCTTGCTTTCCTAAAAGACAAAGTACTGGCCATGATTATTGTAACCACCATGATCATCTTTTTAATTATCGCTCTTCTAATGGGGAAGAAAGTGATTCCATTATTTAAACAGGTTCAGATAAAGATGGACAGCATTAATGGGCTATTTCGGGAAACAGTGATAGGAGTTCGTGTTATCAGAGCTTTTAATCGTGAAAAATACGAAAAAAGCCGGGTAGATGCCGCATCTTCAGCTTATGCAGAAAATGCCGTAAGAATAAATAAGATGATTGCTATACTGGAACCAATAGCTATGATCATTATCAATGGGGGCATCATTTGTATTTTATGGATTGGTGGAATCAGAGCCGGGGCTGGTGTTATGCAGATTGGTGATATTATGGCTATGATAGAATACTGCTTCCTCATTCTGATTTTTCTTATCATAGGTGTCATGATATTTATGTATATTCCCCGGGCCCAGGCCTGTGCAGAGAGAATTGATGAGATTCTTGCAATCAATCCTGAGATTATAGATGGAGCTGTGATAGAGCCTGAAAAAGGTGAGAATGCCCACCTTCAATTTGAACATGTTACGTTCCAATACCCCAATGCAGAAGAACCAATTTTAAGCGATATAACCTTCCAGTCAAAAGCAGGGGAGATTACCGCTATTATAGGAGGCACAGGGTCAGGTAAATCAACTATTGCTAATCTCATCCTTCGTTTTTTTGAAGTTCAGGGAGGGTGTATTAAGATAGACGGTGTGGACATCCGCAAACTGCCTCAGAAGGTACTGCGTAATAAAGTGGGGTATGTCCCTCAGAAAAATTTCCTTTTCAGCGGTACTGTAGCAGAAAATATACGGTATGGAATGGAGGATGCAACTCAGGCACAGATTGAACATGCTGCGCAGGTGGCTCAGGCACATTATTTTATTATGGGACTGGATCAACAGTATGAGTCCTATGTGGCACAAGGGGGAAACAACTTGTCCGGGGGGCAAAAACAACGCCTGGCCATAGCACGTGCAATAATCCGTAAACCAGAATTCTACATTTTCGATGACAGCTTTTCCGCTCTTGACTTTAAAACAGATGCCAAGCTCAGACAGGCATTAAGGAATGAGATTAAAAATGCTACAGTGGTTATGGTGGCACAGCGTATCAATACCATTATGGATGCAGACCAGATTATTGTACTGGAAGATGGAAAAATAGCAGGAATAGGAAAACATAAAGAGCTGATGAAATCTTGTGAAGTTTATAAGCAAATAGCAGCTTCTCAGTTAAGGGAAGATGAAATGGCGTAATATATATGGAGGCTATCATGAATAAAGATAATATGAATCAGGAATTTGAACTATATGATATGGGGATGGATGGTTTCATGGACAAAGCCAAAGATACCAAAAAGGCCACCTTACGTCTGTTAAAATATTTGGCAAAACAGAAATTAAAAATTCTGGTCATTTTACTAACTGTACTCGTGGGCTGTGTTCTCAACCTTGCAGGTCCGTTGGTAATGGGAAAGGTGATTGACCAGCTATATGAAGGTATAAAATTATCAATGTCAACTGGAGAAAAATTTAACCCAGACAGCAGTGAAATCGTGCAGACAATTCTTATTCTCATGGCCATTTATGGGTTTACTTCTCTGTTTACCTATTTTCAGCAATATTTCATGGCAGGAGTAGCCCAGAAGCTGACTTTAGGTCTCCGGAAAGAATTAAGCCAGAAACTGAATAATTTACCTTTAAGTTACTACGATTCTCACAAGAAAGGGGAAATACTCAGTCGTGCCACCAGCGACTTGGAGAGAATTGCTGACAGCCTGCAACAGGGATTAATGCAGTTTATTCTTTCCACAGTTACTATTGTGGTTGGGATTATCATCATGATGGTTATTAATCCTGCACTTACCCTGATTACAGTGGCAACCATTATTATATCCATGCTGGTAACAAAGCAGATTTCCCAAAGAGTAGAGAACTATTATGGGGAAAATCAAAGATATCTGGGAGAACTTAACAGTGATGTTGAAGAAGCCTTTACAGGGCAGCTGGTGATAAAAGCTTTCAGCGGAGAGGAAAGGTCGGTAGAATCCTTTCAAGCGGTTAACCAGAAACTTTGTGACGCAAACAGAAAAGCACAATTCGCCATTTTTGCCATCGAACCAATTATCCGTGTTATAGGGAAAATGGGATACGTGATTGTCGCAGTGGCCGGAGGCAGTTTTGCAGTGAAAGGAACCATGACACTGGGGCAGATTCAGGCCTTTATCCAGTATGTGGATATTTGCTCTGAACCAATGACGCAGCTTTCGTATATCATGAATATGCTGCAATCTGCTGTTGCATCAGCAGAACGTTTTTTTGAGCTGCTGGATGAAACGGAGGAAATACCAGATAATCTGGAGTGCAAAATAATTGAAAACCCTAAAGGAAATGTTGTGTTCGACCATGTAAGATTTGGTTACAGGGAAGATGCAATTCTAATGAAAGATATCAATCTTAATTTAAAATCAGGAAGCAAGATTGCTATCGTGGGACCCACCGGGGCAGGAAAAACCACGCTGGTTAATCTGCTTATGCGGTTTTATGAGATTCAGGGGGGAAAATCACCATCGACGGAGTAGATATCAAAGATATGAGCAGGGTTTCTTTACGAACTCTTTTCGGCATGGTTTTGCAGGATACCTGGATATTTCATGGCAGTATCTATGACAATATTGCTTATGGCCGTTTGGACGCCAGTATGGAAGAGGTGGTTTCTGCCGCAAAGGCAGCCCGTGCAGATCATTTTATCAGGACTTTTCCCAAAGGGTACCAGACAATTCTGGATGAAGATGGTTCCAACATATCCCAAGGGCAGAAGCAGCTTTTAACCATAGCAAGGGCTATTATTGCCAATCCTCCAATTCTGATTTTGGATGAAGCAACATCTAGTGTTGATACAAGGACAGAAGCTGAAATTCAAAAAGCCATGAAGAATTTAATGCAGGGCCGGACAAGTTTTATAATTGCTCATAGATTATCTACAATCCGTGATGCAGATTTAATTTTAGTTATGCAAAATGGCAACATTACAGAACAGGGAACACACCAGGAACTTCTGGAAAGGAAGGGCTTATATGAGTCCCTTTATAACAGTCAGTTTGCACCCAGGGCCACATTGATTTAATGAATTAGAAAATTTTCCTATACCTGGTTACGCTGATATAGATGTACGGACTTCAAACTTATTGGTATAATATAAAAGTGAACAAATAAAAGTAAACGTTGCTTTTAAAAATACAAAAAATAAGGATATAGCATGAAGAAATTAGTGATTGGAATATTAGCACATGTAGACGCTGGCAAAACCACATTAGCTGAGAGTCTGCTTTACCTGAGCGGTAAAATAGGTAAATTGGGAAGAGTAGACAATAAGGATGCTTATTTAGATACCAATGAATTAGAAAGAGCACGGGGAATTACTATTTTTTCCAAGCAGGCAGTATTTAATCTGGGGGAAATTCAGGTTACTTTACTGGATACGCCTGGTCATACGGATTTTTCAGCAGAAATGGAAAGAACCCTTCAAGTGCTGGATTACGCTGTTCTAGTGATTAATGGTGCAGACGGAGTACAGGGCCATACCAGGACTTTATGGAATCTGTTGGAAATGTACCAGATACCTGTATTTTTATTCATTAATAAAATGGATCAGACGGGTACGGATGAAGATAAGCTGTTAAAAGAAATAAAGAAGCAGCTAAATGATTGCTGTATTGAATTCGGCCACATTAGTACGGATGGGTTATATGAACAATTGGCCATGTGTAGTGAGAGCTTAATGGAAGTCTATCTGGAAAAGGAATATATTGAAACAGACCAGATAAAAAAGGCAATAGGAGAGAGAAGAGTATTCCCCTGCTATTTCGGTTCTGCATTGAAAATTGAGGGCATTGAAGAATTTATACAGGGCATTGTAAAATATACAGCTATACCGGATTATTCCGATGAATTTGGAGCGAAAATATTTAAGATAACAAGAGATGAGCAGGGAACCCGGTTAACTCATATGAAGATAACAGGAGGGAGCCTTAAAGTAAAGGATTCCTTGAGCAAGAACAGCAGAGATGAAAAGATAAACCAAATCCGGATCTATTCCGGACAAAAGTTTGAAGCGGTAAATGAAGTTCAGGCAGGTACAGTATGTGCAGTAACGGGACTCAGCTGTACCAGACCGGGAGAGGGGCTGGGCATTGAGGAGATGTCAAGCAGGCCTGTACTGGAACCAGTATTGTCTTATCAGCTTATACTGCCAGAAGACTGTGATCCTAAAGTAATGATTCCTAAGTTACGTCAAATCGAAGAAGAAGAACCAGAACTTCATCTGGTCTGGGATGAACAGCTGCAGGAAATTCAGGCTCAGATTATGGGTGAAATCCAGATTGAGATTTTACAGAATATTATATGGAGTCGATTTGGTGTGCAGGTAAGCTTTGGTACCGGAAAAATTTTATATAAGGAAACCATTGCGGATAGGGTTGAGGGAGTGGGCCACTTCGAACCCCTGCGGCATTATGCGGAAGTACATCTGTTATTGGAGCCTGGGGAACCAGGAAGCGGGTTGCAATACAGCACTGCATGCAGTGAGGATTTGCTGGGTAAGAATTGGCAGAGACTGATTTTAACTCATCTGGAAGAAAAAACTCACAAAGGAGTTTTAACCGGCTCACCCATTACAGATATGAAAATCACTTTAGTGTCAGGAAGAGCTCATACCAAGCACACAGAGGGGGGAGACTTCAGAGAAGCAACTTATCGTGCAGTCAGACAGGGATTGAAAGAGGCCGAGTCTATATTGCTGGAACCTTATTATGCTTTTGAATTAGAGTTACCTGAAAAAATGATAGGAAGGGCTATGAATGACATTGAGAAAATGAGTGGTGTTTGTGAAATATCACAGACAGACGGTGAGATGGCTATTCTGCAGGGGAGTGCACCAGTTATTACCATGAGAAATTATCAGAAGGAAGTTTCTTCTTATACAAAGGGTGTGGGGAGGCTGTTTTGCAGTATGAAAGGATATGAGTCCTGCCATAATACGGAAGAGGTTATAGAAAGTACTGGTTATGATTCAGAACGGGATATGGAAAACCCTACAGGTTCGGTATTTTGCGCTCATGGTGCAGGGTATCTTGTGAGCTGGGATGAAGTCAAAGACAATATGCATATTGAAGCCTTCCTTCAGTTAAAAGAAAATTTGTCTGAGAGAGCGACCCAGACCTATACAACCTCTGAAGAAAAACAGTGGATCAGCCAGGATGAAATTAATGAGATTTTCCATAAAACCTTTTATGCAAACCGGGGGAAAAAGTCCGTCTTTAAAATACATAAGCCTGCACAGGAGACTTATTATGGAACTGCGGAATATTCCAGTATACAAAGAGAAGTTAAAGAAGAATATCTTTTAGTAGATGGTTATAACATCATCCATGCATGGCCAGAATTGAAGGAACTGACCAAGGACAATATGGAGGGCGCCAGAATGAAACTGCTGGACTGTCTCTGCAATTATCAGGGAATACGAAATTGCCAGATTATTGTTGTGTTTGATGCTTACCGTGTTCAGGGACATAAAGAAGAAGCCATGGACTATCAGAATATACATATGGTATATACCAGAGAGGCCCAGACAGCGGATCAGTATATTGAACGGTTTGCCCATGATAACCAGAAAAAATATAATATCACCGTAGCCACATCAGACGGACTACAGCAGCTGATTGTCAGGGGAGCAGGATGCTCTTTGCTATCTGCAAGAGAACTGAAGAATGCCATTGAGGAGGCTAATGAAAGGCTGAAGCAGGAATATGAGGAACTGAAGAGGAAAGAAAAAATACATCTAATGGATGCCCTGTCTTCAGACGTAAAACAGCAGATGAAAGAACTGGCAGAAAAAAAGGATAATTAAAGTAGTTGCAACTTTTTTTAATCTGTATTAATATATAACAGTAAAATTTAATATTTCAGATGAAGATAGCGGGAGAGCAATGGCCAATGCCATTCACCGAAGAAGTAAATCTTTCAGGTACCTATTTGATTAGAGATGACCGCTATTGGATGAAACCTTGGAGAGACTCTTTTAAAGAGCACCGAAGGGGAAAGTCATATATTTATGGCGAAACTCTCAGGTAAAAGGACAGGGTACAGGTAACATATCTTATAAAAGTAATATATTTCTATATGTTTTTTCTAGATTTTATTTTTTTTTAGATTTTATCTATTCCCCTATTATATCTCCAATAAAAGCATACTTATATATGGGTATACAAAAATTAGCTTGGTTCCGTTTTAAATCTTATAAAAAATGGGAGCCTGTATTATCATGCGCCTGGAATTAATTCTGGTGAATCACAATGATAATAAAAAATAGTAACATTCAGAAAGGCGGAATATTTATGTCAGAAAATCAACAGTTATCTAGGGGATTAAAAAATCGCCATGTACAATTGCTTGCAATTGGAGGAGCCATTGGTACAGGTTTATTTCTTGGATCAGGCAGATCCATTCATTTAGCAGGACCCTCTATTTTATTAGCTTATTTGATAACAGGAATCATCTGTTACTTCATTATGCGAGCTTTGGGAGAAGTATTACTTTCTAATCTGCATCATCATTCTTTTGTTGACTTTGTTCAGGACTATTTTGGAAATGGGGCAGCCTTTATCACTGGGTGGACCTATTGGTTCTGCTGGATTTCACTTGCCATGGCAGACCTGACGGCTGTTGGACTGTACGTACAGTTCTGGTTCCCGCATATAGCTCAGTGGGTTCCAAGTTTGGTAGCACTGGTTGTTTTACTGGTTATGAATCTTACCGCGGTAAAGTATTTTGGTGAAATGGAATTTTGGTTTGCTTTAATTAAAGTTATTGCAATATTATCCTTAATTATAATTGGTTCATTTATGATTTTCAAAGGCTTTTCTACAGATGCAGGTGCTTCTAGTTTCTCTAATCTGTGGAAACACGGAGGATGGTTCCCAAATGGCGTAAGTGGTTTTATTCTTTCTTTCCAAATGGTTGTATTTGCTTTTACAGGAATTGAGCTAGTGGGATTGACAGCTGGGGAAACTGAAAATCCAGAACGTGTTATACCTAAAGCTATTAACAATATTCCAGTGAGAATCATCATCTTCTATATTGGAGCATTACTTGTCATTATGAGTATATATCCATGGAATTCTATAAACCCGGAAGAAAGTCCATTTGTACAGGTATTTGCTTCTGTGGGAATTGCCTCAGCTGCAGGTATTGTAAATTTTGTAGTTTTAACTTCAGCAGCATCAGCATGTAATAGTGGTATATTCAGCACAGGCCGTATGGCATTCTCTCTTGCAAAAGAAAATAATGCACCAGCATCTATGAGAAAGTTAAATCGTAATAATATACCTTCTACTGCAACATTGTTTTCAGCTGCTGCCATTTTACTTTCAGTAATTTTGAACTACATAATGCCAGAAGGGGTATTTGTACTTATAACAAGTATATCCACATTCTGCTTTATTTTCATTTGGGCCATGATGGTACTGTGCCATTTAAGATACCGCAAAACCAATCCAAGGCTGGCGGCAAAGAGCAAATTCAAAATGCCACTTTATCCAGTTTCTAACTATATTATTCTTGCTTTTATTGCTTTTGTTCTGGTTGTATTAGCTCTGAATAAAGAAACACGTGTGGCTCTGTTTGTAACACCAGTATGGTTTCTATTGCTTGGAGGATTATATAAGATATTTAAGAAATAAAATCAAATATAAAAAAGTGGATTTCTTTAACTGGAAATCCACTTTTTTATTATATGTGCTAGTAAACTCTCCGATTGTGCCTAATCAACGTAATCATTATTATCAAGATTGTATGGATAAGTAGATACAATGATGTTGCCTTTTTTGAGCAGGCTCTCTCTGATAAATAAACCGGTATGATTGTGCAAAATACTAGCCAAAAGTCCATGAGTCATAAACTGGGGGACAATGACCGTAATCTTTTCGTCTTCCTCTTCCGCAGCATCTGCTATCTGGTAAATATTATCTAACAATGGTGTTACTACAGCTCTGTATGGAGAATATTTTGAAACCAATACCATATCCGTATTTAATTCATTCCACCGGCTTTTTAATTTGTCCATGGATTCCATATCCGTTGAAACATTCAGGGCAATAACTTTCCCTCCCAGACTCTGGGCATACTGGAGGGCCCCTATGGCTGCCTTATTTAAGGAAGCGATTGGAACTACTATGACATGATCATACTTTATCTTAAAGTCTACTTTATTTAATCTCACATTGCTGACACTTAATCCAGCGGCAATTTTTTCGTAATGGGCTTTAATCTTAACTTGTCCAATGATGATGATTGGAATAATGATTAATACAATAAATGCTCCTTCTGTAAATTTTCCCACTAAGACTATTAAGGTAGTCAGTAAAGTAACCACAGAGCCGATGCCATTTATGACAACACCAATTTTCCAGTTCTTTTCTTTGGATTTCCTCCAATGGTTTACCATACCGAATTGACCTAAAGTGAAGGAGATAAATACCCCTATGGCATAAAGTGGAATGATTCTGTGGGTATCTGCCTGAAATATAATGACAAGAATACATGCAATCAGTGATAAGGCAACTATTCCTACAGAAAAACTCAGCCGTTTACCTCTAAGAGTAAACTGTTTTGGGGCATAACCATCTTTCCCCACAATGTACATGAGCATAGGGAAACCTGTAAATGCTGTATTGCATGCCATGAGCAATATAACAGCGGTACTGAACTGAATAATGTAATACATGAATCCTTTATGAAATACAGCAAATGCAATCTGTGATACAACCGTAGGCCCATTAACAATGGGAACAGCTGTATAGAATATTGCAAGTATTGAAGTGCCGCCGAATATAAAAAATATGAGAGTTGCCAGTAAAATCATGACCACTTTGGCATTTCTAGGGCTTGGTTCCTGAAAATTAGGAACGGAATTACTCACCGCTTCTACCCCGGTTAATGCAGAGCATCCGGAAGAGAAAGCCTTTAATACCAAGATTATTGATATACTGGAGACTGTACTGTCAGGAACAGAATACATAGGCTCCGGATGGATGTTCAGTACAAAGTACTTAAACAAGCCGTAAACTATCATAAAAATCATACTGAAAATAAAAACGTAAGTAGGCAGTGCAAATATTTTGGATGATTCACTGATACCTCGTAAGTTCAGTATGGTCAGAATAACAATTAGTACCACAACCATTTCCACTTTATAGGGCCCTAAATATTCAAATGCAGACACAATAGCATCAGCACCTGCGCTGGCACTAACTGCAACCGTGAGAATGTAGCTTATAATCAATCCTGCACTGGCACAGAGGCCGGCCTTTGCACCCAGATTTTCCTTTGCTACTTTGTAGGCTCCTCCTCCTTGTGGGTATGCATTGATAATCTGTATATATGAAATGGTCAATATGGCCAGCAGACCTATTATCATAAAGGAAGTCCATGTCAGCCACTGATAGGCAGATGCCCCAAGAACAATAAGTACGAAAAGTATTTCCTGGGCTCCGTAAGCTACAGAGGATATGGCATCACTGGCCATAATTGCCAGGCCAAAAGGAACATTATACTTTTCTATGCTACTTTTCTCATTAGCCAGAGGCCTTCCAATCAGAACATCTAAAAACTTATTTATCATTTTTTCTCCTTCTATCTGATACTTGAGTGTAATGCTTATATATTACTTGTAAAGCTGCAGATATGCAAGAAAAAATATTGATAAGTATAGTTTAAGCTTAATTTATCCTATCAAAGCAGTTGACAGCATCAATCAGTGGGGTTAACTCCCCTGTATAGGTTAAAGACAGCTGATGCATGGCACGAGTACAGGCAATGTAAAGCAGACTGCGGTCCCACTGGGTGAAATAGGTTTCACAGTTAACCTGTGGGATGATAACCTGGTCAAACTCTAATCCTTTTGACATTTGAATGGAAGTCACGGATATGCCGTTTACAAAAGATGAACTGTCCGAGGAAATTAAATGCAAATCATAATCTTTTGACAGAGCATCATAATAGGTTTCAGCTATATTATCTGTTTTTAAAATAATTCCAAGTGTGGTATTTTTACTTTCATAAAATCCATCCAATACCTTGCATATTTGGTTAAGCTCTTCTTCTCTGGTACTGCAAAGTATCAGTTTGGGCATCTTTCCATGTCGTGGGGTTGGTTCCAATGAAGGAATATTTTGAATGCGCCCTGCAAATGTTATGATTTCATATGTTGAGCGATAACTTTTATTTAATTCTACATATTCCGCATCTTCATATAGCTGACGTAAATCTTTCAGTGTATTGAAATGGTTTGGATTGATAAATTGCCCAAAGTCACCAAGAATTGTTTTCTGACAGGTATAAAGGATATTGATTACCTTATATTGCACTGGGGTATAATCCTGCATTTCATCAACAATTAAGTGGTGTATGTCCTTATTTTCTTCCAGACCATGGAAAGAGGCATGAAAATACATAAATGGATAAACATCACACCATTCCAGAGTTTTGGCTGAGGGCATTAAAAATTTATCAGATATCCCTGATTTTTTGTAAAAGTCTTTATAAAGTGCCAGTGTATTTTTAAACTTCAGCATCTTATTCAGGCTTTTTAAGACATCGCTGGATTTGGGCAGAGGTTCGTCCATGAAGTTATCTGTTTTAAAGTGCTGGCGGATATCATCGCAAATCATCTGAAGGCGGCTCTTAACAGGGTATCGGTGGTAAGCACCAAAGCGGGATTTTATCCAATTAGATGTGACAGAGAATCTTCCAAAACTGTAGTCACAAGGAGTAAAGATGTTTTCAGCCATATGGGTAAGGTAATCATCCATCAGGGAGACAAAATCCAATGTAGATTTAAAACGGACTCGGTCTGCCCACAGGGGTCCTCTGTATCTAAAGGGTTTTTGTCCGGTTCAAACTGAATAATTCCATGCAATATGGAAGCAGCAATCTCTTTAAAACTTATTTCATAAACAGGTTCTTCACCCAATTCCGGGAGAACACTGGAAATATAATCACCGAATACTTTGTTTGGCGATAAAATGGCAATATTTTTAGATGTTAACCTGCTCTTAAACCGGTAGAGCAGATAGGCAATCCGATGGAGTGCAATGGATGTCTTTCCGGAACCTGCAACGCCCTGAATCAGAAGGGTTTTGGATTTATCATTCCGAATTACCTGGTTTTGTTCTCTCTGAATGGTTGTAATGATTGATTTCATCTTTTCATCTGAAGTGGAACTTAATTCACGCTGCAAGATGTCATCTTGAATATTAATGGAACTTTCCAACGCATATTCCATCTTACCATTTTTTATTTTAAACTGCCGTTTGCGCTGGAGTTCCCCTTCAATCCGTCCAGAGGGAGCCGTGTATCCTGCTGGCCCCACTTCAAAATCATAAAACATGCTTGCAACCGGTGACCGCCAGTCAGATATAAGCAACTCATCCTCATGGCTGAAGGAAAACCTGCCAATGTAAATGGTATCCGGCGTTTTCATATTTGTTCGCTGAAAGTCCATACGGGCAAAATAAGGGGAGTCCTGCATTTTAATAAGTTTACTGCGAACTTCACATGCAAAGACTCCCCGATTATCAATTTGTTTTAAAGCCAGTTCATTCTGGAACATTTCATGGGGGTCAATTTCACCACCATACTGTACCATGTAACGCTTGGTATCCATATATTCGTTGTCTAATCGTTCCACCGAATCACTTGCCTGTTTTATAGCCTCATCAAGCATGACGCAAATCCTGTGCAGGTGCTCAATTTCATCCGGAAAAATGCACATTTCTTTAGGTGTGTTATTTTTATCTGTCATGTAATCCTCCCTTTATTAAAACCATCCTTTGTGTGGGATATCCAAACTCTGTTAATAGTTCTGCTTCTTTAAAGCCAAGTGTTTTGAGTATCCTGCGGTATCCTGTATCGGCCTTGTCTCCTTCCCTGAAGGTAGTGATACTGATTTCTTTATTTTTCTCAAGATTTCCAGCTACTACTGTTAAAAATGTCTGAAAAACAGCCTGTTTTTCATAAAGGGGATGTACCGCAAGAAAATCGATACTTCCTGTATTTGAGTTAAACATCATACCGCCAATGGCAATGTCAGATTCGGTTATGAGAAAAGCCCTTTTACTGGCGATATACTTCTTTAATGCAGTTAAATGTTCCTCATCTCTTAAGTTAGGAAAACCGTCAATAGCCAGATGAACCAGATTTAACCATATGGAGATATCTGTTTCATTCACAATCCGGATTTCTCTGTTATTATTTTTTCCCTGAAGAATACAAGCTTCACCTTGGATATTAAAACTGTACTCTAGTTGAAGGGGATAAAAGGTATTATTTTTTCTGAATTGAAGAGGAGACATTTTATACATATCCTTAAATGCATTGCTAAATGCCTGCTGGCTGTCATAGCCCGATATAACAGCGATATCCAGAATTGGTCTATTTGTAAAAACCAGCAGCCGGGCAGCTTCTGTCAACTGTCTGCGCTGCACATAATCGTGAATGGACAGCCCTACTGTATTGGTGAAGATGCGGTGCAGATGATATTTAGAATAATGTAAGGCAGTGGAAATCATATCCAGATTCATTTTTTCAATGGCCAGATTATTTTCAATATATTGGATTGCAGCTGTAACTGCCTCAAGATTTTTCATGGCATCTCCTTTCTGATTTAATACTTTTGGTTAAAATTCACAGACTATTATATCAGATAAAAATCTTTTATTTTTAATTATTATTGCTGTTTTACAGCATTTACGGTTCAATAGCTTAATGGTAGAATTAAATATGAAAATACTAAAAGTGAGGTGAAAAAAATGGAAATAATATTTGACAAGCCATCTGCAGAGGACTACGTCAGTCTGAGACTCCGTTCAGGAATGGGAAATAAGGATCTGGACAGAAGCCAGACCGCTATAGAAAACTCTCTTCTTACTGTATCTATCTATGACGGAGAAAAGTTAATTGGCTTCGGAAGGGTTGTAGGAGATGGTGGAATCACTTATGTAGTCAGCGACATTATGGTAGATGCAGACTATCAGCGAAAAGGGTATGCAAGTCTCATCATGAAAGAAATTGACAGGTATTTTGAAGAAAATACTTTTGAAGACAGTTACATCTGTCTGATTGCTAATCATCCTGCTGATTTATTATATCATAAGTATAACTTTCAATACCTCCCAGATGATAAATGTGGTATGCTGCGCACCCCTACATATAAGAACAGGGTCTAGTTGTTTAGCATTCTACCTGGACAGAAATTTTTGATAAATACTGACAGGGATTACTGGTGTTAATTTCATCTGCAATATTTTCTATATAGACATTTCCGCAGGGAGACAGGTTATGGTCTCTTATAAACTGATCCATTGGTTTGAATATTTCCAGCTCTCCTGCTAAATAACTGTTATCATACCCAATTACATACAAACCGGCAGGTTTAATTGTTTTAACTGCTTTTATGGTGGGACTGATCTTGTAGAAATAACCGTATTTACCATTCTGGCCTGCGATAATGTCTTTATAACAGGCCCAGATACCTAACGGATAACCGTATATTAACTTATTCTTTTTTGAAAAAGCAAGAAAAGAGTCAAAATCTTTTTCAATGCTGTTATTGTCAAATTCCTGAACAGGGCCCATAAACAGCAATTCTTCCTCACATTCCTCCAAAACTGGTTTGCTGCAGTCAATAGAAACTGATATAGCAGCATGGGTAGACCTCTGCTCAATGATAAAATCCATTTGATTTAAACGATTAAGTTCTTCTGATATTTTTTGCTTTTGTTTATTGATTAATTGCAGAAGATTTTCAGGAGATATATTCTTTAGATAGGTTTTAATTTCTTTTAAGGAAAAGTCCAGATCTTTTAAAGTCAGAATAATACTGACTTCTTCTAATTGTTCGTAAGAATAGTATCGATATCCATTGTCCTTAACTATGAAGGGTTTCAGAACATCAACGGTGTCGTAATAAATCAGGTTTTGCCTGCTTATTCCAGATAAATCGGAAAAAGCACTTATGGATAAATAATTATCTGAGCTGATTATATTTGTCATAATGCACCTTTCATCATAAAATAATAGTTTTGCCTAAGGCAAGTTTATAAAAAAATATATTGACTGTCAAGTTACTATACAGTTTATACTGTTAAAAAATTTATAGTGAACAGGATGGAGTAATAAGAAAGTATGGGAAATAATCCGAGCGCCATATTAAATAACGGAAGAATCCGATATTTGGATTTAGCCAGAGGCATAGCCGTTTTTTTTATGATTATGCAGCATGCAATGATTATGCATGAAAGCAGTGGGGGAGAAGGTCATACCATAATTGGCAATATTTTTATTGCATTGGGGACAGCACCGGCTGCACCAGTGTTTATCTTTTTCATGGGAGTCTTTCTGGTAAAATCAAATAAATCATTAAAAGAAAACATGATGCGCGGGGTGAAACTATTTCTTCTGGGTTATGGGCTAAACCTGATTCGATTCACAATCCCACTTGTCATAGCAGGGTGGGGGAAAATGATTTCTCCAGGATTATTTGGAGTAATTTCGGGAGAACCTCATGGAATAATGAATTATGCAATCTATCTTTTCTTTACAGTGGATATTTTTCAATTAGCCGGTTTGTCCCTTATCTTTTTTTCTGCATTAAAAAAGTATGGAGACAATAAATACTTAATACCTGTACTGGTTCTGGGCATATTACTATTATCCCCATATTTATGGGGCATCAACGACAGCGTGATTCTATTTATGCCACTATGGGGAAAAAGTGAAATTGTAGACTTTCCATTGTTTCCATGGTGTATATATTTTTTATTAGGGATGTATTTAAGCAAATATTTTTATACTCCCACAATGGAAAGGAAGGTAAAAAAAGGATTTATAATAGTAGGAGGATTTCTGGCACTGATTGGGTGCATAACAATAGGAAATTTTCCTATTGGAGATTATTACAGAAGTGGGTTCAGTGTACATATTCTGATAATCAGTTTTCTATTTTTCTGGTTATCCATGTGTGATTATATAGTAAAAAAAATGAGCCGAAAAGGATTTGACAGATTTTTAAACATCATTTTTTTCTGGAGCAGTAATGTAACGGGAATATATGTGATTCAATGGATCCTGTTTGGCTGGAGTATTTTGATTATTGGATCCAACAGAATGCCTGATTATGCTGCTATGGTTATAGGATTGCTGGTTGTCATCATGAGTCATTTTATATACGGAAAGATAAAGCATATTCAGTTAAAAAGCTTGTTTTAGTCATAATCTTTGATTATAATTAACCTGCTGGATTTTATTATTAAAAGATAGAAAAATAAACATAATTATAAAATGGAGGGTTCATTTGAGAGTATTAAGATATCTGCTCATATTTATTCCTGTTAGTCTGATAACAGAATTTCTACATTTTTCACAACCGTTGGTTTTTGTGTTCTCTGCATTGGCAATTATACCTCTTGCAGGCATCATGGGAGAATCAACAGAAGCTATATCTCATTTTGCGGGTAATCGGATTGGTGGATTTCTGAATGCAACTTTCGGCAATGCAACAGAATTGATTATTGCCTTTTTTGCCATGAAAGCGGGTCTTTTTGACGTTGTTAAAGCATCCATTGCAGGATCTGTCATCGGAAATATTTTACTGGTGCTGGGCTTAAGCATGCTTGCAGGGGGACTGAAATATAAGACACAGCATTTTAATCAGAAGGTTATTAATGTTACTGCCAGTATGCTTCTTTTTGCAGTAATAGGGTTAACTATACCTGCAGTATTTACTCATACAGTACCTTCACAGCTGCTTAATACCCGGTATGAGGGGCTTAGCGTAATCGTTGCGGTTATTATGCTGTTAATATATGTGCTCAGTCTGGTGTTTTCATTTTTTACACATAAAGATTTGTATGCAGTAGAGACTGCCGAAGAAGCCGCTCCTAAATGGTCTTTAAAAACTGCTATAATAATTTTAGTTATTTCAACTGTTTTTATCGGAATCGAGTCAGAAATCTTTGTTGGGACAGTTGAGCCTATGACTAAAGCCATGGGACTTAGTGAATTCTTTGTGGGGATTATTCTGGTTCCCATTATTGGAAATGCTGCTGAACATAGCACTGCGGTTTTGATGGCACTAAAGAACAAAATGAATGTAGCTATTGAAATTGCTTTGGGCTCCAGTTTGCAGATTATACTTTTTGTAACACCAGTGCTTATCTTTTTAAGCCTGATGTTTTCACCTATGAGTATTATTTTTAATACCTTTGAACTGGTTGCCCTGTTATTCTCTGTATTAATCGCCAACAGAGTTGCCAGTGACGGTGAATCAAACTGGCTTGAAGGAGTGCAGTTAATTGCGGCATATATCATATTAGCTGCATCATTCTTTATTTTATAATTGGTAGTTTTAATTTTCAAATTTAGTAAATATATATTCTAATAAAGATGAAAGGAATATTAATATGATAAAACATTTAAAGCTGTTCTTAATTCTTGTCCTTACTTGTTTGCTGTTTGCAGCCTGTTCAAATAACGGAGCTGACAAGGAATCAGAACAGTTAACAGATGATACAACAAAAGCTACCGTTGCCGATAAGGCTGAAAGTAATATTGCACAACAGACCAAAGAATATATTTTGAAAGGGCAGGAGGATATACCTGAAGCAAGGCAATTACAATGGAGTGAAACCTTTCTGAATCAGGTTGATATTGATGCCATATACAAAAAATACATAGCTGACGGGGGTAAAAAGGATGATATCAAAAGTTTTGCAGCGTATTTAACACAGAACGCGCCTACCCCTGATAACTGGCAGGAAATGGTGAAAAGTGATATTGCTAAGGACTATGATGAAAAAGTGAGCAAAATAGAGCTCTTACAGGATGACTTATACCAGGTATATATTGAAAAAGACGGTTCAGAGATACCTTATGTGGTAGTGAATTCAAGAACAGGATACTACCACGGATAATCCAGGAAGATGTGAGAGTACAGATGAATTTCAGACCAGAGGTTTATTTAAGATAAAAATGCTGAAACGGAGGCACTAATGGAAACGCGTGATATATTGGTAAAGTTAAAAAATGGTGATATTTCTGTGGAAGAAGCAGAACATTATTTTCGGAGAAAGCCATTTGAAGATATGGGATATGCAAAATTAGATACACACAGAAAGACAAGGTCTGGTTTTGCTGAAGTGATTTTCTGCAGTGGAAAGTCAGACAATCATTTACTGCAGATATTTGGGAAATTATATGAAGAGGATGGGGAGGTTTTTGGAACCAGAGCGTCAAAGTCCCAGTATGAATTAATCAGGGAAGTATATCCGGAAACCCAGTATGATGAAATTTCACGGATTATAAAGATAGAGAAAACTGATAAGAAAAAGCAAGGGAAAATTGCAGTTTGCACAGCGGGGACTGCAGATATTCCAGTAGCAGAAGAAGCTGCGCAGACGGCGGAGTATTTTGGCTCCTTTGTAGAAAGAATATATGATGTGGGTGTGAGTGGTATCCATAGACTTTTTTCAAAACTAGATGTGGTGCAAAGTGCTAACTGTGTTATTACAGTTGCAGGAATGGAAGGAGCTCTGGCCAGTGTCATGGGCGGACTGGTGGATAAGCCTGTTATTGCAGTGCCTACATCAGTAGGGTATGGAGCCAGTATGCATGGCCTGTCTGCCCTTTTAACCATGATTAATTCCTGTGCCAATGGAATAGCAGTAGTAAACATTGACAATGGATATGGGGCAGGATATATAGCCACTCAGATTAACAGATTAGCGGTAAAAGAAGAAAAATAAACAGGAGGATGGCAATGGAAAGAACTTATGTAATGCTAAAGCCAGATGCAATCGCCAGGAAGCTGGCAGGTCGCATCATCCATAGAATAGAGGCAAAAGGCTACCAGATTAAAGATTTAAAGGTGATGAACCTGGATAAAGAGATATTAAGGGAACACTATGCACATGTTGTTGACCAGCCCTTTTATCCTAAGATGGAGAGCTATATGATGTCCGGACCTGTGTGGGCAATGGTAGTAGAAGGAGAAAATGCAGTGCAGGGGATTCGTATGCTTATGGGAGCCACAAAATTTGAGAATGCCATGCCAGGCACAATCCGGGGGGATTATGCCAGCTCAACTACAGAAAATGTCATACATGGCTCTGACTCTCCGGAGAACGCAGAAATCGAGATTAAACGTTTTTTCGGATAGGAATGTCTGGATATGCAAAATTATATAATTTTAACGCGTTGACAAATGCAACAAGGTATGATATTATTTTTTACGTTGGTTAGCATCGACTAACTTGATAAGAGGGAGTTTTAATTCCCTTTCTTTTTATTCAAAGGTTAGCAAATGCTAACCATATTTTATGATTTGAAGTTAGCTTATGATAACTAACACAGAGTAAATAATAAAAGAGGAGGAAAAAGTTTTAGATGAGAAAAATAAAAAGTAGGGCAATTGGTTTTATGGTGATGATGGCCATGGTCCCTGGATTAATAGCTACTCCTGCTTTTTCGTATGCAGCAGATGATAACGGAAAACTGTGGGATATATTAAACAATTGTTTCGTAGCTCTAGAAAAAGAAGGGAGTTTTACAGAAGCAGACAAAGAAGTATCCGTCTCAGCTACCCTGGATCAGTCTATCAAGGAAGTCTATATGACTGTTTTTGCATATCCTGGAAATGTTGCCTTTGACCCAGACAGTACGGCCAATAAAAGACTTTTTGGGGGATACATGAAAAATGGACAGACAGTAAGATGTGAATTTAATTCAAGCCTGCTGCCCCTGAAGAAAGGCTGGAAAGTAATTGCAACTTTGAATGTTCCCGTTGGTGATGACAATTACCGGCAAGTCCTGTCAAAGTCTGTAGCTGTTGTAGATGAATCAGGAGAGTCTACACCTGAATATACGTGGCCGGATGCTTCTATCTTAGATAAAGAACTAAAAGAAGGGGATTCCTCTGCACATTTAAAGCTCACTGGAGATGAACGTTTATTTAAAAATAAAAATATAGAGATTCATTATTGTGTATATCAGTATCCCAAAGAGGACAAATTTGATTTTGAAAACAATAAAATGATTCCACTATATAGTTCAAAAGCGGATGAAGCGTTTGACAGTAAAGAGATTAAATTCTTACAGCCACTAAAACCGGGATACCGTGTAAGGGCTGTTGCATATTGGACACAGGACTATGATAGTTTTATACCAAAATCCAATGATTATGAATTTGGACAGCCAGACGATTCTGTTCTCATTCAATCAAAAGTCGCTATACCAGCTGTTTCCATTGCAACTTCGGATGTTAAAGTAGGTGCAGATGTAATCAGGGCGGACATTGGAGGAACAGTTCCTGAGGGGAGTATATTGATTTTTCAAAGCTATCCCAAAAATGAAACCTATAAATTTGGAGCTGGAGGAAATGGTTTATTTGTAGCTAACAAAAGTAACATAACAGCTGGAACAGGCCAGGTAATTTCTGTTACAAATAAAGACAACTTGAAAGAGGGGAGAAAACTCATTGCAGTAATTATAAAATCGGGAGAAGTTATTGCCCAGTCTGCGCCTGTGGATATTGTTTCTTCTGATAATATGAAACCCTTTGTTCTTAAAATTGCAGGGGATGTATACGAAGGGGATAAAGAAGTTACTCTGAAAGTGGATTATGATGACGCTATTGCAGATGCTCGATTGCTGATTCATGAAGATAAGGGAGAAAGCAGCTCCCCTGATTTGGATGAACAGATAGCTAATGTGGCGCTCTCTAAAAATTCTACTGGGCAGATAACCGTACTTCTCAACAAACCTTTGGAGTCTGGCAAAAAACTGGCGGCTTCAATTTATTACTGCAAACCGGGGACCAATGTTGTTTATCTTTATCACACTACTAATCAGATTATAATTAAACAAAAGAAAACAGAACCCCATATTTCTATAATAAATACCCAATTTACAAAGGATGATGTATCTGCGGACATACAAGTGGATGGCTGTGATGAATTTATGGGGGGACAGATTATCATCTGTCAATACTCTTCTTCTAAAGGCAACTTTGATCCAGACAGCAGTAATACAAAACGGCTGTATCAGGGAAATATAACTACTCAGGGAACATTTACATATGAATTTAAACAGAATCTGCCATTGACATCAGGAAATAAAATTATTGCGTATCTATATAAATATGATTCAGTCACAGATAGTATAAGAGTTAAATATTCAGAGCCAGTTTCTGTAATATCTGATGGTGGGGAGATTATTCCTGCAAAAGTCCAGATGGCTACTTCTAATGTCAAGGTCGGGGATACTGGTATTTGGGTTATCAGTAATTTTGATTCGAAGAAGAAAAATGGTCGTTTAATTATTTACTCCTATAAAGAAAGCCAGTTTGTTCCGTCATCTGCAAATAACATTATACTGTACAATGGTATAACAGAGCCATCTGAAAGTAGTAAGAAAATCAATTTTATTAATGATAAGCTCCCTTTAAAAGAAGGGTGGAAACTAAAAGCAGCTCTTATCTTAACGGACAAGGAGAGTACAACCCCATCGGACTTTGAATACTCTGAATCAGTGCAGGTTCAGTCACCACCTGTGTTAGTAGTACCAACAGTTACCATAAATGAAAAAGAGATTACTGAAGGTGACAACAAAATGAGGATTTCCATAACCTATGATAAAAATATAAAAAACCCAGTATACACCGTATATCAGTATGAGGGGAACACTTTGGATAAGGAGGCGTCATCTACAAAGGTATTGAATTCTGGAACAGCCTCAAAATGGAGCAAGTTCCCTGTAAACTTTTCAACTTCATACACACCTTTAAAGCCTGGAAACAAAATAATTGTTGTGTTAACGGTTACAACAGACGAAAACAAAGAAATGGAATATAATTCTAATGTCCTTACCATAGGTCCGCGACCGAACTGGGCAACTCCAACTGCAGCATTTGACGTAAATTCTATAAAAGTGGGTGCTGTGAGCGTACCTATGACTGTAACCTATGATGAGGGGTATTATAGTTTAGATGAATTTTACTGCAACGTAACGTTGTATCAGTATCCTGCATATATTACTGATTTTGACCATGAGGAAAAATATGCTGAACCAGTGGGAGCCATAAATGGCAGTACAAATAAGCCCGTTTCAGGTAAGAATATTCAGATTCCCATTAATAAGCCATTAAAAGCAGGATACAGGCTTATTGCTAAGCTTAGGCTGCCACATGCAGAGTGGGAAGGAGAAGAAGCAGATTATCTGTCTGCACCAGTTTCCATAATCGACGAAAATGAAAAGCAGGAAAAACCTTTGGTATTATTGTACCAATTGGGTGAAGACACATCACGAGGTTCCAGAATTCGTGCTATATTAAAAAATCTGGATATTGAAGTAAAAAATATTGAAAAGACACAGATAAATGAAACCATAGGCTATCTTGCAGGAATGGAAGGATTTGGAAAATCAGAGGATGCATATAATGGAGATGATTATACCACGGAATTTATCATTATGAACGCTCTGAGTGAATCAAAACTGGATGCATTCTTACATGCTATGATGAGCCAGAATTTGCGTATTGAACATAAAGCAGCGGTGACTGATACCAATAAAAACTGGACATTCAGACAACTAGTTGGGGATATTGGAGAGGAAAATGAGGTCTTTGTGGCTTTGCTGGAATTGGGAAAGCTGGCTAAAGAAGGCGAAAAGCTGGATATAAAATTGTATGATACAAAAAATGCTGTAATTTTCAGAGAAGCATTAGAAAATGCACACAGCGTATTAAGGACACATGAGCCAGATATTAAGGATATTAAAAAAGCCATAGCAGATCTCAAGAAATCCATGCTGGATTTAACCGGACAGAAAGAATTAACGGGACGTGTTGTTTTAACTTGCACAAAAGTACAGGAAAAATATGCAGTAAAGGCCTCTGTGGTGGGAGCGCCTAAGGATGCTACGTTTGCTTATCTGTGGAGTAACGGGGGTACTGGTGATACCCTGGAAGGAATGGATGCAGAAGCATTAGCAGGAGTTTCAGTAACTGTTACCGGCACTGATTCCTATTGGGGTTCTTTATCAAAGGCACAGCTAAAAACAGCTAAAAGCGTAAAAAATGTAAAAGTCACTCCTGAAAACAACAAAATCAAGGTGAGCTGGTTTGACTCACAAGATGAAGAAAATACCCCGGATACTCTTTATGTTGCTGCGGATATCTATGATGGAAAATCATTTTTAAAGACTGTTCGCTTGGAAGGTGGAGAAAAAAGCTTGGAGATTGATGGCCTGAAAAATGAAAAACAATACGACATAAAACTTTATTCTGTAAATATTATTGGACGTAGTGATATGATAATCGTAAAAGGAAAGCCCGGGGAGAGCAGTTCACAATCATCAGGCCCATCTCACAGGTCAAAGAAGAGCAATCAGAAAGCAAAATCAGATGTGAGTGGAAATCAAGGAAAGCAAGAGCAAGTAACCAAAGAGAAAAAGACACGGGATGAAAAGCAGAGTACCGTAAAGGATAATACCTTTAAGGATTTAGACAATCACTGGGCAAAAGACACCATTACACTAGTGACGGAAAAAGGCCTTTTCAATGGTACATCCAATCAGACATTTTCTCCAGATACGCAGGTTACCAGGGCTATGTTTGTAACAGCACTGGGGAGACTTGCAGAGGCTGATGTGGAGAATTACCAGAACCCAAATTTTTTAGATGTTGAGAGAGACAGTTATTATGAGGCTTATGTAAATTGGGCAAAAGATATTGGAATAATAACTGGATTTGCTGGAAAGTTTAATCCAAATGAAAAAATCTCACGGCAGGATATGGCAGTCATTCTTTCTCGTTATATGGAAAGAACAAACAAAACATTACAGTATAAGCAAGACTCAAAGAAATTTACAGACGAAAATTTAATTGCAGATTATGCTCAGGATGCTGTGATAAAATTGCAGGAAGCTGGCATTATCAATGGCAAGAATGAAAAAAATTTTGCACCTAAAGATACTGCTACCAGAGCTGAAGCAGCAAAAATAATAGCAGAATTAATTAAAAAAACTGAGAAGTAATAAATAATGAAAAAAAGGGAGCCCTGTGAGAGGAGCTCCCTTTTGCGTAATTTTTAAAAGGTATTAACTCAAATATGGGAAGCTTTACTGTTGGTTCACATAAGACAAATTTCATGTTAATATGTGTACAGATGTGTTCGCATGAAATTCCTCTAAGACATGGAAATTTTATTAGCAACAGGAGTCAAGAAATTAAATCCTATATGATATAGACTTTATGTAACAGGAGGTGAGAAAATGGTTGAGACTGAAAATATTATGGCGGTACAGCGTATGCAGGAGTATATTGACAGAAATATCTTAAGGAAAATGACCTTAAAAGAGTTAGCGGTTGCAGCAGGATATTCACCCTGGCATGCAGCAAGATTATTTAAAGAGATCACAGGGAAAACACCCTTTGACTACATTCGGGCCATAAGACTTACCAAAGCGGCATTAATACTCCGTGACAGTAATGAAAAAATTATTGATGTAGCAATGGATTTTGTCTTTGATTCCCACGAGGGATTTACCAGAGCTTTTTCAAAAGAGTTTGGAATGGCTCCAAGTAAATACAGTCACAGAACCCCGCCAATAAAATTATTTATGCCTCAGAAAGTTTTTGATACCTACCAGGCACTTCATAAAGGAGGGAAAGACATGAGTGAAAAGAATAATGCTAAAACTATTTTTGTGCAGGTAATTGAGCGACCAGAACGAAAAGTTCTGCTTAAAAGGGGATAAAGGCAGCAGAATATTTCGCCTATTGCGAAGAAGTGGGCTGCGATATCTGGTCGGTGCTTTCAAGTGTAAAAGAGGCAATGTATGAACCCATTGGCATGTGGCTTCCAGAACATCTAATAAAAGATGGAACCTCAAAATATGTGCAAGGCGTAGAAGTCCCAACCGGTTATACTAATGATATTCCTGAAGGGTATGATTTGATTGAATTGCCACCATGCAACTTAATGATATTTCAGGGAGAGCCCTATGATGATGAAGACTTCATGGAGGCAATAGGAGAAGTTCAAAGTCACATTGAAAAGTTTGATCCTTCTATTTATGGATATCAGTGGGATTCGGATGCTGCACCAAGATTTCAGCTTGCTCCTATGGGATATAGAGGTTATATAGAAGCACGTCCCGTTAAAGCAATAAATTAAATAATTTTATAAAAAGGCATTGACAGTCAAGCAGAAATATTGCAAGAGTGATATTTTATATCCAAGGAGGTGCTTAGATATGCACGCATGGGAAGAAATACAGAAAACCATAGATTATATTGAAGAACATCTTTCGGAGGAAATCAGAATTGAAGATCTTGCAAAACTTGCTTCACTGTCTCAGTTTTATTTTCAGAGACTCTTCAGTCGGCTGGTAAAGCGGCCAGTTAATGAATATATAAAACTAAGGCGTCTGGCAGAAGCCTCAGCTGCTTTAAAAGATAGCGATAAACGCATTCTGGACATTGCTCTGGACTGTGGGTTCTCTTATCATGAGACACTTACCAGGGCTTTTAAAGAAGCTTTTGGAATGACTCCTGAGGAGTACCGGGTTAATCCGGTTCGTCTCAATCACTTTATAAAGCCACAGTTATTATTTAATTACACCCTGGTGGATGAAGAGGTGCCTTTGATTTCAGATGGAATTGTTCTTGAAATTACACGGAAGAAGATGTCACGGTGCCAGTATTTCATTGGTCTTGACGTTGAAGAACCAATAAAACAGATGCCAGGCGGTGGGGAAACAGGCATTGATACGTTGGGAACCCTATGGGATAATTTCCATAAAGAAAAATCAACCATTGAGGGTTAGTAAAAGACGGTGATGAACTTGGGGTCACCTATCCGGGGACCAGGGAAGGCTATTATCGTTATTTTGCAGGAGCCCTGGCTGATTCAAAGGAAGCAAAGGGTGGTTATTCCATATGGGAACTGCCAGAAGGGCAGTATATTGTCTGTTCTTTTGAAGCAGAGGATTTTGAACATCTGGTGATGGATGCAATATATAAGGCACACAGATACTTGTTTCAAACCTGGCTCCCTAATCACAATCTTATTTCAAAGCCTTTTGCGGCAGAGCGTTATGCAAGTCATAGCGCTGACACCACACGCATGGAGATATGGGTACTCATATAGATAAATAAAAGGTATTGAGAAAAAGCTCAATGCCTTTTATTTGTTTATTAATTAAGGAAAACAAAAAATATTGCAATTTGCGGGAACCAGCCGGAAAGTTATTACCATATATAGGTGAAGGGCAAAACCACATGTGGAGGAATTTAATTTGGAAATTATAGAAGTAGATAAACTGGTTAACTTAAATGGCAGGGATATATATAATTTTTGCAGACAGCTGACCCAGAATCAGGAGGAAGCAGATGAGCTTTATCAGGACACATTTTTAAAAGCAGTAGAAGTATGCGGAAGAATCCATAAAGAAGATAACCCAAAGAGTTATCTGATGTCTATTGCAATAAAGTTGTGGAAAAACAGGAAACGGAAATTTGCCTGGAGAAGTAGAATTGCAATGATAGAAAGTCGTGATGACCATATGGATTACGATGAAAGGCCTTCTGATGATATACACAGCCCTGAGCATGAGCTGCTGAAAAAGGAAGAGCAGGAAATGGTACGAAGAGCGGTTAGCAGGCTGAGAGAAGAATATCGAGTGCCAATGTATCTGTATTATGCCGCCGGTATGTCAGTAAAAGAAATCGGACGAATATTGCACAGGCCCGAAGGGACTGTTAAAAGTCGGCTGCATAAGGCCAGAAAAGAGGTTAAAAGATATCTGGAGGTTAATGGATATGAAAGATAAAGAATTAGACCTAATATTAAGGAATGCCCTTCCCACAGATTTTGAACCAGGTTATGAACTTAACAGAAAAATTATACAAAAATCAAGAGAGGGTAATATGAATATAAAAAAAGTAAGAAGGTTATCTACTGCAGCAGTAGTCTGCTGCTTGATATTATGTTGTTCTGTAAGCGCATTTGCAGCGTGGAAATTTCTGACACCGAAAGACGTTGCGATTGAATATGGGGATAAACAGCTTGCAAAAGCTTTTTCAAGTGAAGATGCTGTACTAATGGATAAATCTAAAACATACGGAGACTATACAGTTACTTTGTTGGGTTCAGTCTCCGGGGGAGATTTAAGTGATTTTGGCACGGATAGTTCCCAAAGCAGTCAGGTGAGTCCAGACAAAACCTATGCTGTGGTGGCTATCTCAAAGACAGACGGAACTTTAATGCCTAAAACTTCTGAAGAGGAGTATGGAAAGGAAAAATTTTTTATATCTCCCCTTATTCAGGGTTTAAATCCAAAAGATTATAACATTGTTACCATGAATGGAGGATATTTTGATATAGTCGAAAATGGTATTATGTATCGTATGATAGAATGTGACAATATTGAGCTGTTTGCAGACAGAAATCTATATTTATGTGTGAGTAATACCACCTTCTATGATAAAGATGCTTATAATTTTAATGGGAAAACAGGGGATATTTCTGTAAATGCTAAATATAAAGGGATGAGTCTCTTATTTGATTTGCCATTAAAAGCAGATAAAGCTGATAAAAAAGCTGCAGATAAATACCTGAAAAAACTGGAATCAGCTCAAAGTGCGGATTCAAAGAATAATTCTGATATGAGTGATAAAAAAGAAAAGAACAAAGTTGATATTAATCAGATAATAAGTCAGTGGGCCTTTATTTCAGAGAAAAAGGTTACTCCAGATAAGGATGGAAGAATTTATTACTCCTATGAAACAAAAAATGGATCTGGAGATGGATATATTACTGAAGACGCTCTATTTAAAAAAGACCAGACTGGTTATTCTAAAAATTTTTGGATGCAGGAAGACAATCATGGGAAAATTGCAGTACTATATAGTAAAGATAAAAACGGACAAATAACCGAATTTGTTTATGAAACGAATAAGTAGGGGAACAAAATAAATATTTAGAAAAAGGGGAATAAAATATAAACAAAAAGCTGTCATAGACAGCTTTTTGTTTACCTTAGATATCATAAGAACTTATAATTAACCTCTGAAGAAAATTAAAACCTGATTATCACTTATTCTTTTCATTACTCTGTAACCAAAAGAAGATGTTGTTGCAATGCCATCCTTGTTTGGCCAGCAGTAGCCATTAGGTTCACATGTTCCATCATCTAAAACAAGAACCTGACCTAAGAGTGTAACTAAGCTGCTGATGCTGTCCTGACAGGAAGCTGCAGCTTGAGCAATCACAGAAGACTGCAACTTTTGCATAGGCTGTTTGATTACATGGGCAGGTTCGGTGACATTACCTTCTGTGTCTGTCTTTTCAGGAACCAAATTGTCTTCATATAAGGTCTGGTTCCAGGCATTTGTCAAAAAATTACTACCCAGGTTTAACTCACTGCTGCTTGCCACAAAGGCAGGGTTAACGCTGGTAACGCCCAAGACGAATTTATCCGAGTCTTTTGCCTTTCTGATAAATTCCCCTTCCAGTGTGACGAAATATCCTGGCTCGATGGTCTGGCCTCCAAGACCAGGATATACTTCAGCGTATCCTGAGCCTCCCGCATGCCAGGCATTCCTTATATAGCCATCCCCTGTATACAGGATTTTTGCTGCTAGTGCTTTCAAGTTGGAAGTTCCACCCCCTAAGAACCAGGAATATGGAGTATCCGCTTCTCCGTAAATGCCCATGATATGTGAGCCGGTATTTAATTTGGTATCCGTGTAGTAACCTTCGGAATGGGAAAACGGTGCCCTTGCAGAAGTATAATATCCCTCAGCGTGGGATCCGTATCCTTCCGTCAGACATGAATAGCCTTCCGCATGGGAATAATTTCCCGTAGCAGTAGTATAAACCCCCTCTGCATGAGAATAGTAGCCGTTAACTGTGGTACTATATCCCTCTGCGTGGGCATAACTTCCTCTTACGGTGGTATATCCACCTTCGCTGGAAGAGGCATAACCTTCGGCTTTAGTACCTACACCCTGTGCGTGTGAACTTTCACCATTGGCTTCATTTCCGTTTCCTTCACCATGAGCATAATTGCCCCGGGTTTTTGTATTAAGACCTTCCGTATGAGAGGAATCTGAGTAAGCTATGGTATTACTGCCTTCTGCATGAGAACAGTTACCAATGGCTCTTGTACTGCATCCTTCAGCGTGGGAGTTGTTTTCAAGAGCACGGGTATTTGATCCTTCCGCATGAGAGCAGTCACCTAAAGCCTTGGAACCACACCCTTCAGCGTGGGAGCATTCGCCACTTGAACTGGTATTACAGCCATCCGCACTGGAGCATCTTCCGCAGACTGACGTATTGCAATCATCTTCCACCTCCAGGGTCTCTGCAGTCTGTACTGCTTTTTTATCAAAACAATCTTCATTGGCTGATTTAGGCAACATAATTCTTATCCTTTCTAATATTGATCATATAAAATAAAACCATATAGTATTTTATGTTTAAAGTTTTTGTATGTTACTGGCTATACCACTGAAAATATATGTATGATTATAAAAAATATGGAGGGACTTTTTTCTGGATTTTTTTGGTATATAAAATACTTTTTTAATATAATGGAGGTGTTTATTGACATATGCTGTGCGGAATAATATGATTAACTCAAGTATCTAAATAAGGAGGCGTGAAGGAATGAGTTTTTTTAAGAAATCAGAACTGGATCATAATGATAATGCTCTAAAAAATAGCAATAAAGAGTTGGCCGATAAATATTTAGAACTAATAAGTGGATTTTCTTTTTCTGTAGACGAACTAGATGTTGAAATGAAAGAAATATTAATCAGGATCCAGGGGCTTACCGCAGAATCTAAAAGACAGGCTTCCAGTATGATTTCAATGAATGATGTTATTGATGTAATTTATACGACTGTGCAGGAAAGTAGAAAAAAAGCCTCGCAGGCCTCTGAAATTTCCAATAGCACCTATGAGAATGTAGTCAGTAAGAGAAAGAAATTTGAAGAAATTACGAAAAGTCTTAGTGAGAACGGAGAAAGTTTAAATTCTGCTAAAAAGTCCTTTATGGAATTAGAAGGTAAAACTAAAAAAGCCAAGGCTCTTGTAGAACGGATTGAGCATATTTCCGCACAGACTAATTTACTTGCTTTAAATGCGTCCGTTGAAGCTGCTCGGGCAGGAGTGCACGGACGTGGGTTTTCAGTTATTGCAGAGGAAGTAAGAAACCTGGCCAATGAAACAAGTGAAGTAAATAAAGTTATTAGTGGGATTATTGCAGAAATTATAAAATCTGTAGATAAATCCAAAAATGATGTGCATCAGGTGGTGCAGAATATTGGATTCCAAAGTGCCGAAATTGAAAATACCATTGAGGATTTTGCATTGATTGAGCATGTATCAAGGGACTCCAGTGAAATGAGCAAATGGATTGCTGATAATTCCAAAGACTTGGAAGCCTCCATCTATTCAGCAAAGGAAGTAATTGAAAAGGTGACGGATTCAGTTGATTGCTCATCTGATAAAATAGAAGAACTATCCCAGGCCATAAAAGAGGAAGCCATTTCCACCAATAGCATAAAAAAACGGATAGAGCAACTGGAGCAGCTTAACTTTCAGCTTATGAACAAAGAAATTTCCAGAAATGATTCAACGATTGTCATTGCCACGTCCCCCTATGAGCCTTATTTTATTTATGATGAAGATTCAAAAGAAATTGCAGGCATGGATTACGATATAATAAACAAAGCTTTTGAAGGAGCACCTTTTAAGGTTGAATTTAAGATGGTTCCGTGGGATACATCCATTAAAATGGTAAAGAATGGGTTGTCTCATATTCTCCCGGCAATCTCCTATGATAGGAGCAGGGAAAAATATTTAAAGTTCAGTGACAGTTACCGATTGCAAAGTCCATATGGTTTTTATACCTGTCAGAGCCAGATGATTCATGTAAATGGGCTTTCGGATTTGGAGGGCAAAAGAATTGGGGTTATATCCGGATATACATATTTTCCAGAACTTTATCAGTTAAATGTCCAGCTTGAGGAAGGAAATAAAGAGGAGATTTTATTTAAAAAGTTACAGAAGGGTATTCTGGATATTGTTATTCTGGAAATGGAACCTGGTGATTATCAGATTAAAAAGCTAAATATGGAACAATTAATTCGTAAAGAGCCGTATACCTTTGTTTTAAAAAATCCGGAAAAGACCTATTTAGGGTTTGGTACAGTTAAAAATCTCGATGTGGCCTGCAGGGTATTTAATGACAAAATAAGAGAAATGCAGAAGAACGGAATGCTGCAAAAAATTATAGACCATTATAAATAATTAGAATAGATAAATGAAGTGCACTGTCAAATCTGGAGGAAAGACTACTCTTTGACAGTGCACTTTTTCATTAGTTATTCTGAATAGACAAAATCCGCTGTAATAAATGCCTGAATAGTTAATTCACCGGAGATAACCGGAGTAGAAACTATTTGACGGGGAAGTAAAGGAATCGCAGCCGGAGAAATGCTGTTCTCTATAATACGTATAGGTACAGGGTTTAGCTTTATATGTATATTTGCAGAAACTGACCTGGATTTTTGGATAGCGTTATCCACTGCCAGGTTTAATGCCTGCTGGTAAAATAGTTCAGAGTCGGCCAATACAAAGAATATAGAGTCAACTATATTAGCCCCCATTTCTACTGCCGTATCAATAATTTTTCCTGCTTCATCAATATTACCGGTTTTGATTTCCAGTATATGCTTTACCTGATAACCTTTATCGATAGGGTTACCATTCTGGTATTCATATAGTCTATCAATTGAATATTCTATGGTTTTCATTTCTGCAGATTCAAACTGGCTGAGTGCCTGAACAATATTCTGGATAATCTGCGCATTTTCTGACTGTATCTGGGATACATTGGTTCCTGTTGTCTGAACTCCTAAACGAATAACAGCCAAATCAGGGGGTGCTGTAATCAGACCTTGACCGGTTAAAGTCATGGTGTAACCTGGGTCAGGATTTACAGAGCGTGAATGTGCCATGGATAAATCTCCTCTCAATATTTATTTTATTCCATTATATAGTGTATTAAGAAGTACTCCATTTGGGTCCTGGCTAAGTTCCCAAATCATGGCGCCACCCAATTTTTTTGTGTTAATATAAGTTGTTTTATATGTAATGGATTGAGGGTCTTCATAGCTGATGAAAGTGGAACCGTTAAATAGCCATGGAACCAGTGACTGAGAATGAAAGTATTTGATATATCCTGGCTTGTTCAGGTAATTATTTACAATTGACTTATAACTGATAGAATTTGCGCCGCTGTAGGTCTGATACAGTCCGCTATTCTGATTATTCACGGAAGAATAGATATATCCGTAAAATGGGATGCCAAGTACCAGCTTGTCTGCTGGAAAAGAAGCGTTTAACCATTCATTTACGCAAGAATCCACGCTTGACTTATACTGTGGGGAAGAATCACTACTCACATAGAGGGGAGCGTGAAGGTCTGTATAGGTATCCCAGGTTCCATGTAAATCATAGGTCATAATATTGGCGTAATCTAAATACTGAGCTAACTTGTAGAGCTCTACGTTATTCACATAATTGCTGCCAGCACCACCAGCAATGGTAAGTAGATAATGCTTATTATCCAGAGTACCCCGTGTATCTAGTTTTTCTCTGATTTTCTGAAGTAGCAGTGTAAAGTTTTGTTTGTCCTCAGGACGATTTGAATTAGTAGTGAGGCCACCACTGACAGGATATTCCCAGTCTAGATCTACACCATCAAAACCATATTGAGTGATAAAGGCTACACAGCTGTCTGCAAATGCAGTTCTGGAAGCATCAGTCAGGGCAGCATCAGAGAATTTTCCGGACCAGCTCCATCCTCCAACGGAAATTAATGTTTTCAAGTTAGGGTTTGTCTGTTTTAAAGAATTCAAAAGCTTGATATTGTTTTGGTCAATATCTGGATATCCCAAGGTGATTTTTAAGTCAGAACTGATATTTGCAAAGGCATAATTAATGTGTGTAAGCTTACCCGAATCAATTTGATTTGGATAATAACCGGAATAAGCTGCCCATGCTGCATAGTATCCAATTATTTTTTTGATAAGGGCTGAGAAGGTGGTGTTGCATTTGATGTTGTTGATAATGAAATAATGTTACTGGAGTTTGATATATTTCCTTTTGCATCTTTTGCTTTTACATAAAACTGATAGTTAGACGAAGGATTTAAGCCATTTGCGGTATATGACGTCATGGATGTGGAAGCAAGATATATATTGTTACGATATATATCATAAGCTGTTACCCCCACATTGTCTGTGGATGCACTCCAGGAAAGGGTTACAGACGTGTCCGAAACAGAAATCGCCTTTAAATTGGCAGGTGCAGATGGTGCTGTTCGATCAGGCTTTGCCGCATAGGTAAAACTGTCTAATGAGCTGCCGAATACGGTTAGAAGAATAAGCGATAAAATAAGTATAACTGTTTGCAAAATACGTTTTTTCATGGTGATTCCTCCTTTTTTTGTTAATGCAAGTATACCATGCTGGTTATTTTTTGAGCAGTGCACAAAATCTGGTAAAAAAGTCTGACAATTTCTATCAGATTAAAACTATCCAGTATATCACCAGACTTTAATTTTATGGTATGATAAAATTCAGGAGGGCGGAGTTAGAATGAATAAAAACTATAAAACAGCAGAAGTAGCAAAGATAATTGGTATTCATCCCAATACTGTACGGCTTTACGAAAAATGTCAGTTAATAACTAAGCCGGAACGGGAAGATAACGGGTATCGTATATTTACAGATTTACATATTGAGCAGTTTCAATTGGCAAGGGCTGCTTTAAAGGTTGAGGTACTGCAAAATGGATTGAGAAAAAAAGCTGTTGACATTATTAAGGCTTCAGCCGAAAAAAACTTTGATAAAGCCTTATATACTACAGAGAGTTATCTGGCTCAGATTCTAAAGGAAAAACAAAATGCAGAAGAAGCAATTAAGATTGCAGAACAGATTTTATCTGGTTCACCGGAGAAAGAAGATACTCAGGTATATTTTACCAGAAAACAGGCCGCTGAATATTTACAGGTCACAATAGATACTTTAAGAAATTGGGAATTAAATGGTCTGATTAAAGTGAAACGAAGGCAGAATGGTTACAGGATTTATAACCATGATGATATTAAGCGTCTTAAAATTATCCGTTCTCTGCGGTGTGCCAACTATTCCCATGCAGCAATTTTAAGAATGCTGTCGGCTATTTCAAGTGATCCAGATGTTGACATCAGAGAAGTAATTAATACACCCAGGAAGGATGACGATATTATTTCCGTATGTGACAGATTGCTGACTTCACTGCAGGATGCGGAAATTTATGCATGTGATGTAATGATCCGGTTGAGAAAATTAAAAAAACAATATAAGTAAACTCTCCATTTAACCACCAGACTATGCTCCGGTGGTATTCTTTTTTTAAAGAGAAAACAGGAGGGTAAAATGAAAAAAATTATAGAGGTAGATAATCTAACAAAATCTTATGGTGATAAACCTGTGATTCAGAATCTGGGGTTTACAGTATATCATGGGGAGGTATTTGGCTTACTGGGTGCAAATGGTGCGGGGAAAAGCACTGCTATTGAATGCTTACTGGGTACCAGAAAAGCAGAAAAAGGAACGGTATCTATTTTAGGAATGAATCCCCATGCTGACAGGAAAACACTCTTTGAAAAGGTAGGCGTGCAGTTCCAGGAAGCCAACTATCAGGATAAAATAACGGTTAGGGAGCTTTGCCAGGAAACTTATTGTCTTTATAAAAAAACTGCTGATTATGAAAGGCTATTAAAACAATTTGACCTGGATGATAAAGCAGAAAGTATGGTCAGTGAGCTGTCTGGGGGACAAAAACAAAGATTATTCATTGTACTGGCACTTATTCCAGATCCAGATGTGGTATTTTTAGATGAATTGACAACTGGTCTTGACACAAAAGCAAGACGGATGGTATGGAACAGCTTATCTCAATTAAAAGTCAAAGGCTTAACCATTCTTTTAACTTCACATTTCATGGACGAAGTAGAAAACTTATGTGACAGAATAGGTATCTTAAAAGATGGTAGTTTCATATTCTGTGGCACAGTAAAAGAAGCTATTGCCGCCAGTCCTTATGAAAAATTAGAAGAGGCGTATCTTTGGTATACAGGAGAGGAGGAATCTGTAAATGAAAACGTTTAGTACTTTGTTCAGAACGGAACTTAAGTTGTCTTTCCGAGGTATGGATATGGTTATATTTGCCTTGTGTATGCCGGTGGTTGTGGTGGTTATTCTTGGTATAATATATGGTAATAAGCCTGCTTTCAATGGAGCAGCGTATACCTTTTTACAGCAGTCCTTTGGAGCTGTGGCCACAATTGCCATATGTGCAGGGGGAGTCATGGGGCTTCCATTGGTTATATCGGATTATCGAAACAGGAAAATCCTGAAACGTTTTAAAGTTACTCCTATAAGTCCAGTGATGATTTTATCTGTGCAGGTTGCCATTTATGCGTTTTATTCAATCGCTTCTCTGATTTTGGTTTATATTTCTGCAAAGGTGTTTTTCGAGTTTCATTTTGCTGGCTCATGGCTGCAGTTTATGGGAGCATATTTGCTGGTTATGCTGTCTATATTCAGTATAGGTATGATGGTAGGAGGGGTTGCCAGAGATTTGAAAAGTGCCAGTGTGATTGCAAGTGTTTTATACTTTCCTATGCTGATTTTTTCAGGAGCAACTTTACCATATGAGGTGATGCCTGCTGCTCTAAAGAGAGCAGCTGATTTCCTTCCTCTCACTCAGGGGATAAAAATGCTGAAAGCCGCATCTCTAGGAATACCAGCTGCTGAAGTAGTCTATTCCATTATCATTATGATTGTTTTTGCAATAGTTTGCATAAGTATTTCTATTCGTTTTTTTAAATGGGAATAAGAAATATAGAACAAAAACTTTGATTTAATGAGATAGAACCAGGTTTTTAAAATAAAAACTGGTTATATGCCAAATATCATTTTGTTAAAAATAGTAAAAATACCTGCTCGAAATTGTTTGATTAAACATATGTTTGGTGTATAATGATACTAAAATGGAATATATTGGACTGGGAGCAGCTAAATGAACTGAAAGATTTCTTTTATGGGAAAGCTGTTATTTCATAGATACGCTGGAATTAAATACATTTTACTTTAATTGTTGCAAGGCATTAAGTATATTAAATTTTAGAAGGAGATGTGGAATAAGATGGAGAATCAAATTAGCAAAGATGATGTATTTGAAATCAAAAAAGACCTTGAAGAAAAAGGCTCAAAGTTAAAACGAGACTTAAAGGGCCGGCACTTATTCATGATTTCTATTGGTGGAGTAATCGGAACCGGTTTGTTTGTAGGCTCTGGCTATTCAATTTCCCAGGCAGGTCCCCTGGGTGCAGTTCTTGTTTATGCTCTTACAGGCGTAATTATGTTTATTACTATGAGATGTTTAGGAGAAATGGCAGTATTTATGCCGGTGGCAGGTTCATTCCAAGCTTATGCTACCAAATTCATTTCACCTGGAGCAGGTTTTAGCGTAGGGTGGTTTTACTGGCTGAATTTCGCAATTTCTATTCCATTTGAACTGGTTATTTCAGGGCAAATGATGGCGAAGTGGGTAAGTCCTGAAATTGTACCGGTCTGGGTATGGGGAACGATATTTGCAGTTATATTCGTAGCTTTGAATATATTTGCAGTTAAGTTCTTCGGAGAAGCCGAATTCTGGTTTTGCAGTATTAAGGTAGTAGCTATTCTGTTGTTTATTATAATCGGTATATGTGAAATAACGGGAATTCTAGGTACAGGAGGAGCAACTCAGGTAGGGTTTGGCAATCTTGTAGTGGACGGCTCTTTATTCCCAACATCCTTTGCAGCAATTGCAACAGCATTTATTACCGTTGCATTTTCCTATAATGGTACGGAAATTATCGGATTGACTGCTGGGGAAAGCTCACAGCCAGAACAACAGTTAAAGAAATCTATAAATAACACAGCATATAGAACGTTAATTTTCTATGTAGGTTCTATATTTATATTAGTACTGACTTTACCATGGAAGAGCTTTGTTGGTGTTGAATTTCAAGAAAGCCCATTTGTTCTGACTCTGCAGAATGCAGGCTTTGGATTTGCATCCGATGTGATGAACTTTGTCGTTATCACTGCAGCATTATCTTGCGGTAATTCATTGCTTTACTCTTGCATGAGATTATTATTCGGTATGGCAAATGAAGGTCAGGCACCAAAGGCTCTTGCTAAAGTAACCAAGAGCGGAGTACCTAGGAATGCTTTAATTTTTACTATGATTATTGTTTGCTTATACCAATTAACCTCTGTTTATCAGCCTGCAGTAATTGCATTGGTGTTATTATCCATATCCAGCCTAGCCGGCATGATAAACTGGGCATGCATCTGTCTTTCCCAGATACGATTCAGAAAGCAGTATATTGCATCTGGTGGACAGCTGGAAGATTTAAAATTCAAGATGTTCGGGTTCCCATATATGTCGTATATCGGTTTATTTACCAATCTGGCAATGATGCTGTCCTTTGTGTTCTTACCGGGCAATATGGGACAACTGTTTGCTTTTGTACCGGCATTCGCTATAATGTGGATTGGGTATGATATTTATTATAAGAAAAAGAATAAGACAACTGAATAATAGTCTAAAGTGTGTGGACTAATGAATTGCGCAATTAAAGTTAAATGTATTTTTCAAAGAAGCTGCTGCAAAATGACTGATATTTTGCAACAGCTCCTTTTTTTTATGCAAATCAGGATGATTAGACAGCCAAACTCAGGCCACCAAATTCTGAATAGGAGAGTGAAAAACATAAATATAATTTAACGAAGTGTGGGACAACGAAATTATAAGAGAATAAGTTTTTTGCTCTTATAATTATAAAAAACAAAATCTACGGTAGCATTTTTGTCAAATGCTACCGTATTTTATGAAAGCTGAAACTTTATGGTAGCTATTTCAATAAAAAAGCTAACAATGTGTCAAAACTAATGGGTAAAGATACAAAAAGCTACCGGGAATTAAATAAAAAGCATAATCACGGTAGCAACAATCGTATAAGCAATAAAGCCAACTTATCTTGTCTATCTAGAATAGAAATATCATTTTCCATAGCCACTACTTTTATTTTTAAATGTTGATTCAAAATGCCAATATAAGATGTTAAAATGAATAATTAAGAAGCACAGAGTTTATTTCAAAATAATTGATTTTAATTGGTAAAATAATAAGGTGGGTGGTGTAATATGGCTACGAGTGTTGATTTTGTCGAATATATTTGTGAACAAATCGCTGGTGTGGGGGCGGTAAGATACCGTAAAATGTTTGGGGAGTACATGGTTTATATAAACGATAAACCGATTCTGCTGGTTTGTGATAATACAGTTTTTGTAAAAATTCTTGATTGTATCAGTGAGCAGATGAAGGATGCAGAAAGAGATTTCCCTTATGAAGGGGCCAAAGAACATTATGTACTGGATATCGACAATGCTGAATTTAGTAAGGAAATCATAAGATTGTTGGAACCAGTCATCCCTGTTCCAAAACCAAAGAAGAAAAAGATACAACCGATTAAATCATAAGTTAAAAAAAATCCATAATATCTTTAAGTCGGGGGATACTAACAAAAGATATTTTTAATTGAAAGCAGGGGTATTATGGAAAAGGACTCTAAAGGGTTGTCTGCATGGCAGCTCACTATGATGGCATTAGGTACGGTGGTAGGCGGTTCTTTCTTCGTGGGATCTTCAGTTGCTATTAATGCAGCAGGGCCCTCCGTTTTAATTTCATATATTTTAGGCGGTATATTAGTGTATCTTATACTGGCAGCTTTATCAGAACTCACAGTGGCCAATCCCCATTCCGGGTCATTCCGGACCTTTGCAGCAGAAGCCTTTGGACCGGGAACTGGTTTCGTTGTGGGATGGGTGTACTGGACGGGAATGGTACTGGCCATGTCCAGTGAGGCAACTGCTGTGTCTATTTTGGTGGGCAGATGGTTTACAAACATATCCATACCTACGTTGGGCAGTAGCATTATAATTGGTGTTACACTTCTCAATTTACTCGGTGCAGACAAGTTAAGCAAATTGGAAAGTGGACTTGCAGCAGTAAAGCTATTTGCTATTGCTTCTTTTATCGTTCTAGCATTCCTGCTTATTTCTGGCGTGTTTGTTAAGAGCCCTCCTGTGGGAATAGGGCAAATGACCAGTGAACCCTTTATGCCAGGAGGAATAAAGGGAATTGCAGGAAGCATGCTGGTTGTCATGTTTGCTTATGCTGGTTTCGAGGTTATCGGGTTAGCTTCATCGGAAACAGACAATCCAAGAAAAATTGTTCCAAAAGCTATTAACTACACAGTATTTTGCCTGGTAGGGTTTTACATCCTTTCTATTGCTCTGATTTTGCCACTTATTCCTTCAACGGATATAAATGAAGAAGTAAGTCCAATGGTTGCTGCATTGAATAACCAGGGAATCGGATGGGCAAGTACAGTATTAAATCTGGTTATGATAACAGCCATCATTTCTACCATGCTGGCGGCTATGTTTGGAATTGGCAGAATGATGCGTTCTCTTGTAGATGAAGGACATGCACCAAAAATATTGAAAGATACAACAGAGGTCCCTTACAGAGGAATTTTTTTCTCCGGGGTGGCCATGTTAATGGGACTGGCTATAGGGCTTGTATTCCCTAAGGTTTATCTTTTTTTAATAAGTTCTGGTGGATTTGCATTGTTGTTTACTTATGCAGTTATTATTGCCAGTCATTTACGTTTACGCAAGAAATTCGGCTGCCCGCCAAAAGGAGAATGCCGGATGCCTGGATTCCCTTATACTTCGTGGATTGCGTTAATCAGTATGGTGATTATTATACTGAGCATGCCCTTTATTCCAGATCAGATATCGGGACTGATTGCAGGAATTGCCATCATTATTTTATATTCAGTAATATATATGGCAGCAAAATCTACATTCAGGAGGAACAAGAAAAGATTGATAAAAAATCAGACTTCTATGTAGTAATGAACATTTAAGACGTTATATTTTTTGTTTTTTAGAGCCCATTAGATAGATTATACTTTTACTGTTCCGCTGCAATTCTTTTGAAATAGTTATAATGCCTAGTTCCTCCATAGCAGCTGCACTTGCTGTAATACATGCTAACGATGCAGTTAGTTGTAAACCAAAGAGACTATACAGTAATGGAGAACAAAACAGGGTAAGGCCAGTTGCCTTATTTGCATAAGTATGAAGCGCAGTAAAAGTATGATATTTTATCATTCCAATAGTGAGAGATAACAGTTTTATGGAGGCTATTGCACCAATCCAGTACAGCATCCATTTTGACCAGGGAAAAATAGGAATAAAGATAATCAATAAAATGAAAGTAAGGACTAAATCTGCCATACTGTCCAAAGCAGCACCAAAAGAGCTATTGCATTTCAGCTTTCTGGCAATATATCCATCTAATATATCACTTATACCACATAACATATAAGTGGTGAAAAATAAAAGGGATAAAGGCTTTATAAAAAGCAATAAGACCGAAAATATTATCCGGAATGTTGAAAGAATATTTGGTATGTGTCTTATGATTATCACCCCTAATATCAATATATTTGGCTAGATTAATGGAAAAATAATTTTAAATATATATATTCTATCATGGTAAAACATCAAATTCTACTTTATATTTTGTAGTCTATAAATATAAAAAATAGTGGCTAAATTAAATTTAACCACTATTTTTAATGTTAACATAATTTATATTATTTTAAACCCATTTCCAGTCTTTTCTTTAAGATATGAGCTTTGATATCTTTTGCGGCTTCAACAGGGTCATCTCCTAAGGCAATTTTACCTCCAGTTAGACTTTCCACATCCTGCGTAACAAGTTTTACTAAGTTTGGTGCACCTGTTACAAACGGTGTAGGAGATAGATGAGTATAGGCACCGTAGGCCACTGCAAATAATCCATCAATAGTGGCTTTCTGTTCCATCCATTCCGGTGCAGTAACAGCTATTGGAAGATCTGGTATATCAACTTTTAAGTGATCCGCCAGTGCAGTAACTAACATAGAGATTCTTCCCGTATCTGTACAAGTACCAAAGCTCAGCACTGGAGGAATATTTAAGGCTTTACATACGGATTGCAAGCCTTCACCTGCCAGTTTGATTGCATCTAAATTACATAAGCCGGCAACTTCCAGAGCATGATTTCCGCAGCCTCCTGCAACAACTAAAATATCCCCTTTAATTAATTCCTTAGTGATATTTACAGTATTCCAATCCTGAGGGCCGTTTCTTAAGGTAGAACAGCTTGCTAATGCCACAATTCCTTTAATATGACCTTTTGCAATGACATCAACAAGGGTATCTAAATCATTGCCAATGGCCCCCAGTACTGCTTCCGTTGAAAATCCAGCAATAGCCTTTGTCTTATGCTGAGGTACCAAAGGTTTGATTTTATCATGTCTTCTCTTGAAATTCTCAATAGCTATCTGAATACACTGTTCTGCCATTTGATCTACTTTGGCAGGGTAGTACGGCATCTGGTGTTTTACTCCAGGCACTCCAATGATAGTACTTACACTGACCAGTGCCACCTGGTATTTCTCTGCATACTCATCGATTGCAGGTGGGGAGCAGTTTTCTTCCATAACCAGTGCATCAACTGTTCCTGTTGCAAGGAATGGTTCAATGGATAACCAGTCCCCCATTAATCCTACAAAAACATCATCTACTTCAAACCTCTGAAGTAATTCCTGACCGGTTTCTATGGAACCTACTATGTGGATGCCTTTAGCACCTGCTCGTTTAGCCATGTCCTGATATTCCTGCATTTTAGCTTTCTGAAGGGCTGCAACTCCAACCCAGGGCTGATGACCATTAAAGGCAATATTTACATAGTCTGGATCCATAATACCCAGGTCCACATCAACTTCATGAGGCATTGGGGTACCGAATAAAATATCCTGCGCCATTTCAAGGCCGATTTGAGCAGTATAAATAGTAGAAAGACCTAATCGTAGAGCCTTTTTGGCCAGAGAAACATAGTCACCATCCACATTGGTCAGGCAGCTTGCAATTGAAACCTCCACTTCATGTTCCACTCCGGAAGGGTAAATATTTAAATCCCTCCAGATCGGTTTTCTTTTTTCCGGTGCAAAAACTTCAACCATTACACTCTTTTCATCTGGTGTAATTTTCATTTCTTTGTCAAGAAACTCAGCTAATTGCACGGCAAGTACATGGATATCCTGTGTTGTATCGATTGATACTTTTTCGCACATCCATTTAAGCTTCTTTTCATCTTTAATCGTAAAGGATGTTTTTCCTTCTCCTGTGGCTTTCAGTGTTCTGAATGCCTCATAAGCATGATGGGCATAAGTGGCGGCTCCCATGATATTTCTCATGAGCAGGTTCCTCATAGCCATGGCATCCGGACCAATGCCACAGACGCCTTTGTCAGCTCCAGATTTTTCACTGATTCTGCAAGGACCCTGAGTACACAGCTGGCAGCTTAGTCCCTGGAGACAAAAGTTGCAGCGTATTTTATCTTGCGGATCCCATCTTGAGAATACGCTGGAAAGACCGTCCTCTTTTATTCTAATCAGCATTTCTTCTACTGAATCATGAAAACTGACCCGTTCCGCCATGTTTTTAGAAATTTTTTCTGACATAATAACCTCCTGGTTCATATTCGTATAAAAGTGATTTCACTAGTTAGTATGTCAGTTTTATTAGAAATTATTGGTTATAAAAATAATTAGATAAAATTCCAGATAGGAGAAGTCATCTTGATAAGATTTGGAAATCAGAGTATATTGATATAGGATAATTAATTGAAAAAAAGGTGAGTTATGTATAAAAAATATTGGATTATTTAAAAGAGAAACCACTGCTTTATGCTCCCAGTTCATCTGAGTTTTGGGATGACCAATATATCTCTCAAAATATGCTGGAAGCCCATTTAAACCCTGATTTTGACGGTGCTTCAAGAAAACACCGTGTTATTCAGCAATCTGCTTCATGGATTGCTGCATTGGTTGAAAGTGCTCCTGGCAAAAAACTGCTGGACTTAGGCTGTGGACCTGGAATTTATGCAGAATTGTTTAAGGATCATGGATTTAGGGTAACTGGCATAGATTTCTCAAGGAGATCTATAAATTATGCAAAACAGGCAGCAGAATCGAGAAATAAAGAGATAGAATATCTGTGTGAAAATTATTTAAATCTGGATTATCAGGAACAATTTGATATAGTAACTTTAATTTATTGTGATTTCGGTGTGCTGAACCCTGAAGACAGACATATGCTGCTTTGTAAAATTAAAAAAGCATTAAAGCCTGGTGGAATTTTATTATTTGATGGATTTACAAAATCGCAGTTATCTTTATGGGGAGAAAATCAAAAAATAGAATACTGTGACAGTGGGTTTTGGAGTCCTTTGCCTTATGTATGTCTTAAACGGAATATTTATTATGAGGCCGACCAGGTTTTTCTGGAACAATACATTGTAGTTACTGAAAATGAGTGTCATTGTTATAACATGTGGAATCAGATTTTCAGTAAGGATTCATTATTAAAGGAATTAAAACAAGCAGGGTTTAATAAAGTACAGTTTTTTGATGATGTATGTGGCAGTCCTTTTTCAGGAGAGAATAATACTATCTGTGCTGTGGCCAGATAGAAATACTGGTAAAAATAAAAATTGCGGAGAACTGCTCCGCAATTTTTTTATAAGATAAATTTACTCTTTACCATTCTCCCTGAACTACATCATACTTGTGGTTAGCAGAAAAATCCGAGTTATCAAAATAGTCATATCCCGAATTTCCAAAGGTTGTATCCACATTAATCCACCTTTTCTCTTCTGGATAATATACCTGATTCCAGGCATGATCCCCCACTCAGAGCCATTATAAGCCAGTCCTGTTACAAATCGTACTTTTAATCCTGCCGCCTGACACATGGACACATATAGGCATGAATAGTCAAAGCATATCCCTTCTCTTTGGGCAAAAGTAACGATAGAACCTGAGTCCACATGGGAAGCATTCTGTACAATGACTGCTGCTTTATTTTTATCATATTGGATGTTCTGGCTTATCCAGTCATATAGGAGATAAGCCTTTTTCTTTGCATCCTTTTCCGTTCCGATAATGTCTTTTGCCTTCTGGTCTATTTCAGCATTTGATTTAACGGCTTCGTCAAGAGTAACTCCGTTAAAATATTTTATAACTGGCACTTTCCAATAGTTTGGATTACTGCTGTCATTGTTATTGGCAACAAAGTCATCCTGAGCCTTCTTAAAAGAGTCATTAAAAAGAACAGGAAGTTTTTTCACCATATTTGTATTTAACAGGGGATGAAGTACGCTTTTATTAATAGCCTGATAGGCAGCAGATTGATTGATATATTTATCTGCATTGGGATTATTAATATAGTTGGCATAAAAGTTAAGCAGCAAAGCAAAAATCAGTACCATGCAAACAGACTTTGGCAGCTGCCAGCCTACGCTAAGCAAACGCTTCAAGCTGCTACTCATGGTGCTAAATCCAGCTGACAGTTTGTCTGCCAAAGGAACAATTCCATATCTGAATAACGGAATTGATATAATTTCAAGAAGCCAGACAATTATGGAAAGCAGAATAAACAGGACAATTATGTAAGCTGCAATATCGTGCCTGTAACGAAGAAGCCAGTTTTGTGCAGAAGGCACAAGCTGATATATGAGCCCAGGGAACCCCTCCTGCTTCCCGGAAAAAATGCCACTTGCCAGGTGAAATGAAAGAATAATGCCCATTATGAAAATAATACTGTTCAATATGGACAGGAAGGAATTCTGTATTCTATTGCTTGAAATGGGGTGCAACAGGCCCGTAAGCAAAGGCATTACAAAGATACCTATTATTAAAATTGTTATTAAGTTTATATTACTAAATATGCTCATGGATACTCCTCTGGTTATTTCCTATATGTATACCTTTAATTTTAAAGGGTCTTATTTTTAAAATTTTTAAACTGACTTGATTATAACATAACGTATTTAAAATAAACTACCCGTCAGAATATGTCAAATGAATAACTCTTTAATGGACCATCAACTGAAAGTAAGTGAATGGATCTTTATTTTTTTAAATCTCCATAATATCTTCATAAGGGATTGATAGTATGTGAACAGTAAATTATAAAGTTTAGAATCTGGTGCAAGGAAAAAAATCCGGCACTATGTGATAGTAAGGAGAGAAATATTATGTCAATAATAACGAAAAAGTTAAATGTAGCAGGAATGTCTTGCAGTCACTGTGAAAAGGCTGTGAAAAGTGCTCTGAATGAACTGGAGGGGGTACTTTTCACAGAGGTCTATTTGAATGAAAAAACTGTAATCGTTGAATATGACGAGGATACAGTAACAGAAAAAGTTTTAGCAGAGGTCATTTATGATGCAGGATATGAAGTAGTATAAATGCCTTAATAAAGAAACGAAAGAAAGGAAAAAGTTTATGCAAAAAGAAAAACTTCAGATTGTGGGTATGACGTGTGCAGCTTGTGCAAACAGAATAGAAAAAGTTGTCTCCAGACTGGAGGGGGTTTCTGCTGTATCAGTAAATTTTGCATCAGAAAAGCTTGTCACAGATTATGACCCGGAAAAGGTCTGCCTGGAAGATATAAAGAGTGCCATAGTAAAAGCTGGTTATGAAGCTTTAGAATTGCAGAAAAGGACTACTACAGATGAGGATAAAATACGAAAAGACAAGGAAATAAGGATTTTGTGGAGGAAATTCATGATTTCTGCAGTGTGTTGTATACCGCTTCTGTATCTGGCTATGGGAGCTATGATCTGGTGGCTGCGGTTTCCTATACCCACCCTTTTAAAGCCCATGCAATATCCCTTAAATTATGCATTTACTCAAATTGCATTACTGCTGCCTATATTAATTGCAGGACACAAATTTTATTCTGTAGGATTTAAAGCTGCTTTAAGCAGGAGTCCCAATATGGACTCATTGATTGCCATGGGAACCTCTGCGGCAGTGATATACAGTCTATATTCAACTTACCGGATTGCCATGGGTGACTTCAGTTATATGGAAGATTTGTACTTTGAAACGGCAGGAGTTATTATCACATTGATTTTATTAGGAAAATCTCTTGAAGCTGTTTCAAAAGGAAAGACTTCAGAAGCTATTAAAAAATTAATGGAGCTTGCTCCCAAAACAGCCATTGTCATACAGAATGGGAAAGAAGTCGTATTACCCATTGAAGACGTAGATGCAGGGGATGTTATTCTGGTAAGACCTGGGGAGAAAATACCTGTAGATGGAGTTGTATTGGAGGGATATACCTCCATTGATGAATCCATGCTCACGGGTGAAAGTATACCAATAGAAAAAAAAGAAGGGGATAAGGTCTTTGCCGCCAGTCTTAATATAAATGGTTCTATTCAGTTCCAGGCTACCAAAGTGGGAAGTGATACTGCACTGGCGCAGATTATAAAACTGGTAGAGGACGCTCAGGGGACAAAGGCTCCTATTGCAAAAATGGCAGATATTGTTTCAGGATATTTTGTGCCAATCGTATTTTCTATTGCCCTTATAGCATCTGCAGCATGGCTGATTACCGGACAAACTGCGGTATTTGCACTGACCATCTTTATTTCCGTTCTTGTCATCGCCTGTCCATGTGCACTGGGGCTTGCTACTCCTACTGCTATCATGGTGGGAACCGGCAAAGGAGCGGAATACGGCATTTTGATTAAAGGGGGAGAAGCCCTGGAGTCTACACACAAAATAAATACCATTGTCTTTGATAAAACAGGCACCATAACCGAGGGAAAACCGGAAGTAACGGATATCGTAACAGCTGGGCAGTTTACCAGGAGAGAATTATTGCAGCTCGCTGCCTCTGCGGAAAAAGGATCCGAACATCCTCTAGGGGAAGCTATTGTTCGTGGAGCAAAAAAAGAGAATCTCCACATGCTGAAACTAGATAGTTTTAAGGCTTTACCCGGATATGGAATAGAAGTTTCTGTAAATAGTAAAAAAGTGATTTTGGGAAATAAAAAGCTCATGATTAACCAGGATATTTCCCTGTCCAATTTGGAAATGGAATCAGACCAACTAGCTTCAGAAGGAAAAACACCTATGTACATTGCTATGGAAAATGAAATAGCAGGAATCATAGCGGTTGCAGATGTGGTCAAGGAAAGCAGCGCCAGAGCCATAGAACGACTTCATGGGATGGGGATAGAAGTAGCTATGATTACAGGAGATAACCAGAGAACTGCAGAGGCCATTGCCAGACAGGTGGGAATCGACCGGGTGTTAGCAGAGGTATTACCTCAGGACAAATCCAATGAAGTTAAAAAACTGCAGTCTGAGGGACGAATCGTATCCATGGTAGGAGACGGCATCAATGATGCACCGGCCCTGGTACAAGCTGATATTGGAATAGCTATTGGTTCAGGCACAGATGTAGCTATGGAATCTGCAGATATTGTATTAATGAAAAGTGATTTGATGGATGTTCCAACTGCAATTGAATTAAGTAAAAGTACAATCAGAAATATCAGGCAAAATCTGTTCTGGGCTTTTGGTTATAATGTGCTGGGAATTCCAGTGGCAGCAGGTATTTTATATGTTTTTGGAGGGCCGACTTTAAATCCTATTTTCGCAGCAGCAGCTATGTCCTTAAGCTCTGTTTCCGTTTTGACTAATGCACTCAGATTAAAGGGGTTTAAACCCCACAAGTAAAAGGAGAATTTAGATATGAGATATATGAAATATAAAATACTGATTATGGCACTTTCAATTACATTGATTATTTCCCTTTCCGCCTGTAGTCAATCCGATGTTGTGGGTAAGGTGGCAAAGACTTCATTTAAGTCAGTATTGGAAGCAATGCCAAATGAAATTAAAGAGGATGAAATAAATGGAGGCTGGTCCTTAAGTGCTCCAGATGAATCAGCGAGGTTTATATGGAGTAAAGATTACAGCAAGAGTCCAATGCATGATATCATGATTGAATTTGATGCGAAGCCATTTATTAATGCCGGGTTAGATGTAAGTAAACTGCCGAAAGGAATATTTTTGGAAGACAAAATCATGTTGGGGACAGAGTTGGGAAATGATGAATTGAAATATTCAGGAAAGCCTACTCCTTCTGCATCTTTTAATAAGTTAGTAGAAAATTACAGAAAATCCATTGGATACCATGAAGCATTAGATCACTATGGGGTGGATTTGGGCGACGGAAATAAATTTGAATGGGCAAAAGATATGGGTACAAATGATAAGGATATTGTTTTTGTAGTAAATCCAGAAATATTTATCAATGCAGGGGTCAATCCGGATAAAGTAGAAGGTTGGAAATATGCGGATGTTGAAACAAAAGACGATAGCGGCAAACCAATCAAAGTAAAGAAGTTTTTAAAACCTTTTGATATAAAATAGCAGGTTAACCGTAAGTGGCCGTACGATTTCAGAAAAAAGGAGGAATGAGAAATGGGAAAAAGGATGATTAAAAAAATATTTAAGGTAGGCGGAATGACTTGTACAGGCTGTGAAACCAAAATTGAAAATAAACTGAAAAACACTGAAGGTGTTCAGGAAGTCCTGGCAAGCTATGTAAAGGGAAGTATATCAGTTACCTATGATTCAGAGAAAATTAAAGGGGAAGATGTCATAAAGATAATAAAGAAGCTTGGGTATGATGTGGAGGCAAATGGGGATGAATCTCGTAAGGAAACAACAAAGGGTTCTTATAACCAGCAGATCATCATGGTGATTATTATCTTTGGAATGTATCTCATAGTTAAAAATACAGTGGGTTTTAATTTTATACCTGAAATCAGTCCAAACATGGGATATGGCTTACTGTTACTTGTAGGCCTTTTATCCTCCCTTCACTGCATTGCCATGTGTGGAGGTATTAATTTATCCTTGTGTATATCGCATAAATCTGATCAGGGGGGTAAAAGTAATCTTGCTAAAGCTGTACCCGGTCTGCTTTATAATGCAGGAAGAGTGGTGTCTTATACCATAATAGGTGGTATTGTTGGTGCGCTGGGATCTGTATTCAGCCTTTCCAGCATGGGGAGTGCTTTTATTACTGTTTTGGCAGGGACTTTTATGGTGATTATGGGGCTGAACATGCTGGACTTGTTTCCCTGGATGAGAAAACTCAATCCTCATATGCCTAAAATATTTGCCAATAAAATATACAGAACAAAAACCAATAAAGGTCCCTTTATTGTTGGACTCCTAAATGGATTAATGCCCTGCGGGCCTTTGCAGGCCATGCAGCTATATGCCCTTGGCACTGGCAGCTTTTTAAGCGGAGCTTTATCTATGTTTATGTTTAGTTTAGGGACAGTTCCACTGCTGCTGGGGTTTGGAGTGCTGGGCTCCATGCTTAGTTCCAGGTTTGCTAGAAATATGGTAAAATGCAGTGCAGTACTAGTAATTGTATTAGGGCTGGTTATGCTGAACAGAGGGATGGCTTTTACAGGTATTACGATTCCTTCTGTTTCTGCTGCTAGCGGAAATAATGTGAGTATCAGTACAGTTTCAGGTGAAAAGCAGCAGGTAACAACCAGTCTGAAGGGAGGACGGTATGCCCCTATTGCAGTACAGGAGGGAATACCTGTAAAGTGGACAATAAATGTTGATTCAAATGATTTGAATGGATGTAATCGTGAAATAATCATTCCAGAGTACAACATTAAGAAAGAATTGAAGACAGGGGAAAATCTAATCGAATTTACTCCGACTAAAACCGGCACTTTTGGATACAGTTGCTGGATGGGTATGATAAACAGCAGTATTACAGTGGTGGATGATATTGAGAATGCAGATACAGGCAAAGTTGCAGGAGCAGCAGCCACCAAAGCAAGTAATTCTGGTTCCATGGGATGTTGCGGAATATAATCTGTAATCACAGATAATTATATGCTATATTGTAGGTATGGAGGGATCAAAGATGAGTGAAGAGAAGAAAAAGGTACTGATTGTGGAAGATGAGCCCAAGATAGTTGAAGCGGTAATGGCTTATCTGAAAAAAAGTGGCTATAATCCCTTTGTTGCCTATGATGGAGAGAAAGCCCTTACATTGTTTCATAATGTTAGCCCGGATCTGGTAATTTTGGATTTGATGTTACCAAAAATATCTGGTGAAGAAGTATGCAAAACCATAAGAAGAAACTCCAGAGTTCCCATTATCATGCTTACGGCTAAGGTCAGCGAAGAGGAAATGATAACGGGCTTAAATATTGGAGCAGATGATTATGTGACAAAACCTTTCAGTCCCAGAGAATTAATGGCCAGAATCAGCAGCTTATTGAGACGCACTGATCAGGGGGTATCACCTCTGTTTCATACAATGAGCTGGAATGATAATGATTTAGAAATAGACCTGAATAATCACACTGTAAAGAAATCCGGCATGGAGATCAGTCTGACTCCCATTGAGTTCAAACTACTATGTGTACTGATTAAGTACCCCAAAAAAACGTTTACACGGGAAGAACTTATTGGGGTTGTTCTAGGAACAGATTATGAGGGGTTTGAGAGGACCATTGATTCACATATAAAAAATCTAAGGAGTAAAATTGAGGATGACACGGCAAATCCAAGGTATATTCTGACGGTCCGGGGGCTTGGCTATAAATTTGGTGGAATCTCATAATCATCAATTTAGAAAGAGGAAGATATGAATTTAAGTCTGAAAGTTAAATTAACCATATCCTATGTTTTGCTTTCCCTGTTTCTGGTTACTTCCCTGTTATTTGCATCCAACTACTTACTGGAAAAAAAGTTTCAAACTTATGTTATAAATACCCAGGACAAAAAGAATCAGGATATTGTTTATCTGGTGACAGATGAATTTGGAAAAAACGGGGAATTCCCAAGTGAAAGTATGCTGAGAAATCTTGGGAATACGGCACTGGCCCAGGGACTGGTTCTGATGGTGTCCGATACAAAAGACAACCAGATATTTTGTATGAGTACATTAGACAGCCGGATTTGTGATAATATGCTGGACAGCATGCGCTCAAATATGGCCAGAATATATCCAAATTTCAAGGGAGAATATGTTGAAAAGCACTATGATGTAATAAAAAATAATGTTAAGGTAGCAACGGTCACCCTTGGCTATTATGGACCTTATTTCTATAATGACGAAGATGTTCAGTTTATAAAGGTTCTTAATAGAGTTTTTATTACCGTTGGCATGTTATTTTTAATTATTGCAGCAGTTTTTGGCTTCTATATGGCTAACAGAATGTCCAGACCAATAAAAAAAGTAATTGATAAAACAAGGCAGATTGAAGAAGGAAACTATACAGAAAGGTTAACTTTTTCTTCAGGGACAATTGAGCTTAACCAGTTAATTCAAAGTGTAAACAGGTTGGCTGATTCCTTACAGAGACAGCAGCATTCTAAAAAGCAAATGGCAAAAGATTACGCCCACGAATTCCGGACTCCATTAGCCTCCCTGCAGTCTAACTTGGAAGCCATGATTGATGGAGTACTGGAAACAACACCTGAAAGGCTGGAAAGCTGTAGGACAGAGATTTTAAGGCTTACCAGAATGTTATCAGACATTGATAAAATTGTGAAAATTGAAAATGAAAGTCTGCTGCTTGATAAAACCAAGTTCGATTTACAGGATCTGGTTCATCAGGTGGTTTTAAACTTTCAGCCGGAACTGGACAGCCTGAAGCTTCAACTGAAAGTGAGTACAAAATCTTGTGAAATTTATGCGGATAAAGACAAGATTGTTCAGGTAATTATAAATCTTCTCTCCAATGCCATAAAATATACAGATGAGGGCGGAGACATACAGATTACAGCCAATAGATATTTGGATAAAGCAGAACTTATCGTTTCAGATACGGGTGAGGGAATAGCCCAGGAAGAACTGCCCAATATCTTTGAACATTTATACCGGGCTGATAAATCACGTAGTCGGAATACAGGCGGATCGGGTATTGGCTTATCCGTAGTAAAGGCTATTGTTGATGCACATAATGGGCACATAGAAGTAAAAACCCAACTGGGCAAGGGAAGCAGTTTTATTATTACCCTTCCCCAGTGATATAAGCTATAACTCCTGCTGAATCTAAAGTTGATTTTCAGATTCAGCTTTTTTTATTATTCTTTTTGAGTTTGGCTATTAGTAAAAAAAGAAGATTGAATATCAATGAAATGATGAACAATAAAATAAACAGATATCCAATTGGTATCAAAGCAAAGGGCTCAACCAGGGTCCCATCTGGCAAAAGTTTTGAACCAATCAAATTATAAGAAACAAAACAAATGAGAGCTGCTAATGCTGAAATTAACATGGAACCTCTTGTAAACGAAACTCGCTTATCTTTTTTCCACTTCTCTGAAATATTTTCCATAAATTTTACCTCCTGATTTGAAATAGTCGGACTTTCTAAATGCATATTAAGTTTTTGCAACTCATCTCTGCACTGAGGACAGTCAGCTAAATGTTCTTCAACTAACAAAGCGCTTTCTTTACTACACACTTTGTCATAATACAATGGCAGCAGATCTTTAATGACTTCACATGATAATTTCATTTCAACTTCTCCTTTAACTTTATTCTTGCACGATGATAGGTGACTCTTGACCAACTTTCTGTTTTCCCAAACAGCTCGGCTATTTTTAAAAAGGATAAATCCCCAAAAAAACGCAGGGTGAAGACCTCTTTATAAGGTTCCTCTAAATTATGGAGCAATTTATGAATTTCAAATGCACCTTCATTGCCGGCTAATAATTGTTCAAAACCAGAGTCAGAATAATCTCCTATATCATCTATGTTTTCGAAATTGATTTTTTCTTTCCTTAAATATGAAAAGTATGCATTCTTTGCTATTTGACAAAGCCAGACACTCATCTTACAGTTTCCCTTGAAACTGTCAATGCTTTTTAAAGCTTTGAAAAAGGTTTCCTGGGTTATATCTTCTGCAATATTTTCATTCTTAGAAAGACATAGAACATATCTATATACATCCTTAAAATATTTGGAGTATATTTCTTCAAATTCCGTCACATTCTCACCGCCTTTCCTATATAAGACTAATGTAATCTGGTTATGTTACAACATTTTGAAAAATAATTTTAGCGTTAACAAAGGTTATTAGCGGAATTTAAGTAATTAAGATTTTTGTAATATAAATGTCAGATTTAGTCAAGGTTTTACTATTAAAATATCATCAGAACGCAAGAATAACAATAAAAAAAGGGAGGGAACAGCGTTTTGAAAAAATTTCTATTAGTAATTGGGGTCATAATACTAGTAATCAGTGCTTATTTTATTATGTCTTTTGATTCAGATAAACTGGATCCAGATAATCCAAGCGGGAAGACTGTATATTATACAACCATTAATAATGATAAAGTAGAATTAAATGGAGATAACAGATACGAATATAAGTTATCTTGTTATGACGAAAAAGGAAAGGAAAAGAGCCTGGATTTTACCACGGGTAAAGAGTTAAAAGCTGGCGCCTACGTGAAGCTCTTTCATGCAACTTTCCGGGGGGTTACTCATTGGGAAGAAGTAAAGCAAAGTGATTTGCCTGAGAGAGTACAGAAAATTTATAAAAATAATAAGTAAAAACGAAGAGCCCTTTAAATATAAAATCTGGTATATTTAAAGGGTTTTTGGTTATAAGCCGAAAGATTTAACAATTTGTAAATTTGTATTTGACAAATATAACGGGGCGAATTATAATGAGTATACACTCAATGAGTTAGGAGTCAACAAATAATGAGCAAGAGAGATGAACAAAAAGCCAAGACCAGACAAATTATTATCCATGCAGCTTTTGAACAGTTTTCAAAGGGAGGACTGATTAATACCCCAACTGCCTCTGTGGCAAAAGCAGCAGGAGTTTCCCACGGCACTATATTTGCACATTTCCCCACAAGAGAGGATTTGCTAGATGCCGTGATAGAGGAATTTGGTATAAGAGTCTCCGAGCGAATGCATGAACTGGCCCAAGGTGCGTGTGGGATGAGAGAAATTCTCCAGGTTCATTTGAAGGGAATCAGTGAGTACGAAAACTTTTACATAAGGTTGATTTCAGAAACCCCGCTGCTTCATGAAGATACAAAAAATACCCTGATTATGATACAGTCTGCTGTGTCCTTTCATCTGACACAGGTTGCGGAAAGAGAAATGGAAAAACATATTATCAAAAGGATGCCTTTAAATCTTATGTTTAATACATGGCTGGGGCTTATACATTATTATCTGGCAAACAGGGATTTATTTGCACCGGAAGGATCTGTCATTTCAAGATACGGAGAAGAATGGGTTCAACACTTTATGAATTTAATTTCTTTATAAAAAGGAGGATAAGAAAGATGAAAATGTGTATTGCATGTGGTATGCCTATGAAGGCAAAAGAAGATTTTGCAATGGGTGATGAGAGTAAGGACTATTGCAGGTACTGTGCCAGACCAGATGGTTCTATGCAGTCTTACGATGAAAAACTGGAAGGCATGACTGATTTTATTGTCAGAACTCAGGGCTTGGATAAAGCTGCCGGAGAAAATGCAGCTAGAGGTATGATGGAAAAGCTGCCGGCCTGGAAAAAATAATTATAAAAGTAATTATATAAGGAATTTGATAAAATGCTGAAATATATAAATCATAATCAGATGGCGTGCATTGTTTTGCATGAGATTTATGGCATAAATGATTTTATTAGAAATATCTGTCTTCAATACCATCAGGAGGGGGCTGATGTTTACTGCCCCGACTTACTGAAAAAGGAAAGCCACTTTCACTACGGGGAAGCTGCAGAAGCATACTCCTATTTTACTAGTGAGATTGGGTTTGAGGTCTATAGAGATATTCTCGATTTAATAAAAGAGTTGAAAGAATCCTATGAAAGGGTAGTTGTTATAGGATTCAGCATTGGCGCTACTATTGCATGGCGATGCTGCCAAAGTTCATATTGTGATGCAGTTGTAGCCTGCTATGGCTCCAGAATAAGAGACTATCTACATTTAGAACCTAAGTGCAAAACTTATCTGATGTTTGCGGAAATGGATTCTTTTGATGTGGATTTTGTATGTAAAGAGTTGTTGAAAAAACAAAATACTGAAATACTCAGGATAAATGCACATCACGGTTTTCTGGATAAATATTCGGCTTCCTTTGATCAGGAAAAATCTGACTATTTTAATTTGCAGAGGAAAAAATGGGGAGTTTTTCATTAACTCCCCATTTTATTGATGTTACTATTTTATTTCTATTTGCAGTTTGTTAGAAGGCTGTTCAATTTTTGGAAGAGAAATCTTCAATATACCATCTTCCAGTTTTGCTTCCACAGTAGCCACATCTATATCTTTTAGATAAACAGAACGCTGCATGGAACTGCTTCTGCGTTCTCTGTGAAGAAAATTCTCTTTTTCTTCATTTATTTCTTCATTTTTTTCTACTTTGATGATTAGGTAATCATTTTGATAATCCAGTTTAATTTCTTCTTTTTTTGTGCCAGGCATTTCTGCTTCTACAAGATAGGCATTTCCCTGATCTTTTACGTCCAGCTTAAAGGCTTGGCTGCCAGGATTTCTAAGACTGAACGGATTGTCACTGAAAAAGTCATCTAACATATTGTAGAAGTCTATAAAATCGTGCCCGTCTCGCTTCTGAAGCTGATTTCTGTTTAAAGGTGTTAATCCAAACATATTGACTCCTCCTTTTGATATATGAAATATATTATATAACTTTTGTTAGCACTCTATAATAGTGAGTGCTAACTTTAAATAAAGAATACCTCCGGCTTTTATTTTTGTCAATAGAAAAAAAGAAATATTTTAAAAACTTTATTTTATTAAAGGAATTGATTTGATAAAATTATGCAAGGATATATAATGTGCATATAGCAATTGAAAAATAATGTTGGGGTAATAATCATGTATAATATAAAGGAATATAATCGATATAAATATGTACTGGAAAACATTAAAGATATTATTTGGGAAATGGATGCCAGTTTAGTCTTTACTTTCGTCAGTGAGGCTTCAGAAGAAACAGCTGGTTATAAGGCAGAGGAACTAGTTGGCCGGTGCATGCTGGATTTTCTTACCCCAGAATCAAAGAATTATGTTGCACAAAAATGGAGAGAAAGGTTTACAGGCACAGAAAATTTGAAAAAAATCATATTATATGATGTTCAGTTTGTGTGCAAAGACGGAAGTTTAATATGGGTAGAAGTTTCTGTAAAACCCATTATTAACAATGATAAATTAATGGGTTATATTGGAGTTACAAGAGATATTTCAGAAAAGAAAAGTCATGAAGAAGAATTAAAAAAATATATTGAGGAACTTAAATACGCCAATAAAAGATTAGAAGAAATGGCTACCTTTGATATGCTCACAGGAGCATACAACAGGAGGAAATTTGAATACTTCGTTAAAATGTCCATTGAGAAAAAAGAAAATTCAGGGATATCCTTTTGCATCATTATGTTTGACATAGACTTTTTTAAGAAGGTAAATGATACTTTCGGACATAGAGAGGGAGACCGCATATTAAAAGAAATAACTGCAATCGTAAAAAGCAGTTTAAGGGAGCAGGATAAAGTATTCCGATGGGGAGGAGAAGAATTTATCATTCTTTTGCCGGAGTTACCCCTGGAAAGAACGGAAGAAATAGCAGAAAGTCTCAGAAAGGCAGTAGAACAAAATGATTTTGGAATAAAAAATCACCCTGTTACCATAAGCCTGGGAATTGGGGAATATGTAATTAATGACAGCATAGAACAGTTTGTTTCACGTGTTGATAATGGCTTATTAAAAGCTAAATCCACAGGACGGAACCGGGTGATAATAGGATAGCTTTTTACAATGTCAAATATTTATTTAATCAAAAATGCCGGATAAAACAGGGGAACCCCCAGTTTATCTGGCATTCTATTCTTTTTATATAATCCTATCAATTAACTTTAAATAATGAATATAACATGTCAGCTCTCATATAGGTGAGGGTTCCAATTGTTCCATCGGGAGTATAAAGAAGTCCGTACTCGCCATTTTTAAAGTCAACAGCATTATAACTATATTTTCCAGTATCTGAATGTATCACCTTTTCCACAGGCACCAATGAACCTTTAAATGGATTATTCAGAGGTTTATAGGGTATCTCAACCAGGTTATTATCTGATACCGTATAAACAAACATTTTTTTGCTGCTCACGGGATGTAGCTGTACCGTGCTTCCATCCTCGCTTACGGAAACTTCACAATAATTATCTCCCTGTGTTGCGTCACATTTCAAGGCTTTTAAATCAAGACTGCGAACAATCTGCAAAGTATTTAAGTCGTATACATAAAGCCCAAAATATCCATGAAAAATTACAGTGGTATCTGAGGCATAATCCAGAACAGCCATATCTGCTCCAAGGCTTTGCTTTGCCGTCCATTGTGCCTGTAAAGGTACAAGCTCTGTCTGACTTTTTTCTGACAGGTTAATCTGATCTAATCTTTCCATTAATTTTGAAAGGTCTTTTGGACTCTTCCCATACTCCCGTACATCACATCTCAATACGGTCTCTATTTCCGACCGTGTAAAACTGTAATAAAACTGACTGGAAGAAAGGGCAGGATTGCTCCAATGGCCTATATGAGTAATTGAATCCATATTATCCACGGTGGCCATTAATAATGCAGAAATTTTAAAAAAGTCCTTTTTATCCGTTACAAGAGAGTCATTTTTAGTGGAGTAATGGATAGTGGCACTATAAGGCTTAGTTGATGTGTTGAGCTGAACTTCACTACGGGTAATCCCTTCAGGTAAGGGCAATGTGTCAAGTAATGTGATGACTTTGCTGTTGTTACCCAGATACGGGGTTCTGTTTTCATAGAGCTGATCAGCAGTCTGGATGGGATTGACTGTTGCAGGTATGTCTGTTTCTTTTGGATTTGATATGCACACAAAGATGACAATAGTGCAGAAGGCGGCAAGCATAACCATCAGAAAGATTCCGGGCTTTTTATAATCCAGTATATTTTTAATTCGCATTTTAACATTACTTTCCCCAAAAGCCAGTGGTATGGCATTTATTCTATGATTGTTCAGAGCCATAGATAAAAGCGAAGAAGAATAATCTTTCTTTATATTTGTGCCGAGTTTTTTTAAAACGCTTTCATCACAGGACATCTCCATATCTTTGGTCATCAACACAAAACTAATCCAGACAAGGGGATTAAACCAGTGAAGGCATAGAGACAGAAAGGCCAGGGGCTTTATCAGATGATCCCTTCTATTTATATGGGTCTGTTCATGCATTAGAATATAAGTACGTTGTTTTTGGTCTATATCTGCTGGTAAATAGATCTTAGGTTTTATGATGCCCAGAACAAAAGGAGATGAAATGCTCCCGGTTTCATATACGTTATTTTCAATCCGGATAGCAGTACACACTTTATGCTTCAACTTTACGTAAGATATTATACTGTAAACAAATATAGCTGCCACTCCTATAACCCAGAGAACAGACAGGACAAATATAATAATCTGCATGGGGTTATAACTTGCCTCAGGCAAAGCTGCCGGAAGGGATGAATTAATGGTTGAATCCATGGATTTAATTCCCGTGTTAACCTGTGGCAGAGCCATTGTTCCAATCTCAGAAGGAATATATTCCATCTTTCCGCTACCCATGCCAAATACATGTAGAAAACTAAAAACAGAGGTAAAGGAAAAAGGGCATATAAGACGAAACAGAACAACACTCCACAAGGCATAAGAAAAAATCTTTGGGGATTTCTTAAGCAGAAATCTGGCAAGGATGACGAAAAGCGTGATATAGCTGGCTGTAATGCTCATATTTAAAATATGTAAAAACAGATTTTCCAGGAACCCTTCCATTCTATACCTCCCGATAGCTGTCAATCAGCTTCTTTAATTCTTCAGCTTCCTGCTTACTTATGGTTTTGTCGTTCATGAATGCAGCAATAAAACCAGGAAGTGAACCACCAAATGTTCGGTCTATAAACTGCTCACTTTCATATTTTTGAACCTGTTCTTTTTCTATTAATGAGGTGACCAGCGCATCTTCATTTTTAAAGAAACCCCGGTCACAAAGTTTTTTTAAGACGGTATAGGTAGTAGATTTTTTCCATCCAAGATTCTTCTGGCAGAGTTTTACAAGGTCTCCAGAGCCCAGCGGTTCATTTTCCCAGATGATACATGCTAAACGGTAATCACTTTCACAAAGCTTCAGTTCTTCTGACATTTCTTGCCTCCTATTAGGTCTATAACAATAGACTTGATATGGAGAGTCTATCATTATAGACCTAATCTGTCAAGATGCTGAACCAATATATTTTTATTGGTTATGTTTTATTTAGCTTATGGTATAATACTTACAATTAGAATGAACAGAAAATATGGCTGACTGTTTACAATCTGTTTACATTTTAACTGTTTTTTATTCATATTTAACCGTTATCCTTTGATTATACCAAGTGAAGATATGTTTTACAGGTTGAAGAAAGGAGAAAACGGAAATGAATAAGAAGAGTAAAAAAATGATTGGTTTAATGGTAGCAATGGCATTGGTAGCTGGAGGTGCAGCAAATGCCTTCGCAGCTGAATCTGATGATACATCAGATGTTCAAAAGGAAACCCAGACAGTGCAGACAGATACTGTTGATCAGGTAAAAAGTGCTGATGAAGCAATCCAGATTGCTGAAGATACACAAGCTATAGAAAATGCAGATAATGTTCAGCAGTTGGAAAACATTGACGCAGCAGATACAACGACAGATGGTGCTATTCAGAATCAGACTACAGAAGATGTTAATAACAGTCCTGCAGTGAATGATAATAAAAGCAAGATAGCAGAAATGAAAGCTAAACTTCAGGATATGAAGAAAGATATGATGACCCTGCGAGCTGCCAGACTTGGTGTAAACGTTGAGGGAATGACTCTGGAAGAAATGAAAGCTGCCATACAAAAAGCCGCTATGGAGAGAATTAGTGCAGCAGCAGCTAAATATAGCATCAATACAGATGGGCTGACTAAAGAACAGATTAAGGAACTTGTAAAAGCAAAGAAAACAGAAAATAAAGCAGCCCTGGAGACTGCAAAGACAGAAAAAGCAGCTTTGAAAGCAGAAATTAAAGAGATAAGAGAAGCAACGAAAGCGCAAAATGCAGACCTTAGAACAGAGATGAAAGCCAACAGAGAAGCAACGAAAGCGCAGAATGCCCAACTTAGAACAGAAGTGAAAGCAAATAAAGCAGAGGCCAAAGAAAAAATCAAACAGAGTAAAGATACTGACAGCGCAGAAACAGAGCAGTAGTTTTACTAAAGTAGAAAAGAGAGCAGATGGGAACCCAGAGAATATTAATAGTAGATGATGATAAGAATATTTGTAAATTAATGGAGCTCTATCTTGGCAACGCAGGCTATTTAACGGCCTGCTGCCATGATGGGAGCTCTGCTCTTGATAAGATAAATAAAGAAGATTATAATTTAGTAATTTTAGATTTAATGCTCCCTGCCATAAATGGCTGGGAAGTTTGTCGTTTAATAAAGATGGAAAAAAACATACCCATTATCATGGTCACTGCAAGGGATATGATTGATGATAAAATAAATGGATTCGAAGCGGGAGCGGATGATTATTTAGTAAAACCCTTTGAACCCAAAGAGCTTGTGGCAAGGGTAAAGGCAAGACTAAAAAACGCTGCTCCCAGTGATTGCAAACAAATAAACAAATCGATAATGGTGGACGACCTTATGGTGGATATTAATAAGTATGAGGTCAGAATAAATAATCAGATGATTAATCTGAAACCGAAAGAAACCCAGCTGTTATATTTTATGCTGATAAATAAGAACATTGTATTTACCAGAGAACAGCTATTGGAAAAAATATGGGACTATTCTTACCAGGGAGATACACGAACTGTGGATGTACATATTAAATGTTTAAGAGAAAAACTGAACAGTGAGTCAAAGGTCTGGGAAATCAAAACAGTATGGGGAGTAGGCTATAAGCTGGAGGTAAATGAATAATGAAGAGCATTTTTTCAAGACTTTTAATTACCTACTTTATAGTAGTACTTATGATTATAGTGATTCTTACCTCTGCGATTTCCTTTATGTATAAGACCATTGTTATGGAGGAAAAAAAAGAGAGCTTTCAGTCTATGGCTAAAAGAATAGGAATTTTAACGGAAAAATATGCAAAGGGTGCCATGTCCCAGGAAGAATTAAATGCAGTTATAAACGGTATGAGTTATAGTGCAGATGCCATGATTTACGTGATTCAGATAGACAAAGAAAGCTTTTCCAAGGAGAAAAATTTAAAATTTCAGGGATTTACGGATAAGTTTGTATATAATGATTTATCTGAAATTCTAAAGGGTAATCAGATATTTCGTAAAAACCAGTACTCTGAGAAACTGGAGACCTATGTGGCATATATGGGGTATCCCCTTAAAATTAACGCAGAAATTAAAGGGGCAATACTGATGTTTTGCCCTATTTATAATATAAATCAAAATATCATGAGGATGAATCTGATTTTATGGACTTGCGGAGGAATTATTTTTTTAATGAGCGTTCCTTTTATTTTTATTAATTCCAGAAGAATATCCAAACCTATTGAACAGGTTGAAATAGCAGCAAGAACTATTGCAAAGGGTGAAAGAACAGCCCCAGTTATGGTTCATTCTAAAGATGAACTGGGAATGCTGGCCCATTCTTTTAACAACATGAAAGAGCAGCTTGAGATGAACGATCAGGTGAGAAGAGAATTTATTGCCAATGTTTCTCATGAATTGAGAACTCCCCTGACTTCTATAGGAGGATTTGTCCAGGGAATGTTAGATGGGATTATTCCTATGAAAGAATCCACAGAGTATTTAAAGATTATACATGGAGAAACGAAACGTTTAGAACATCTGACTTCGGACCTTCTTGACATGGCTAAAATCCAGTCAGGGGTTGTGGAACTTAAAATCGAAGAAATTAATCTTTATGAAATTGTTTCAGAGGCAATACTCCTGGTAAAAGATAAGACAGAGGAAAAGCATATTAAAGTAAAAACACAAGTAGAAACAAAACTAAAGATAGCTATGGATAGAGAGAGACTGATGCAGATTCTGATAAACTTATTAAACAATGCAGTTAAGTTTTCAAAAACACATGGAAGTATAAGTATTTCTGCTGCAGAAAGAAAGCATTTAGTTGTAATCTCTATAACCGATACAGGAATTGGGATTCCCCAGCAGGATTTGCCTTTTATATTTGATAAATTTTACCGTTCCAACAAAGAGCACAGTTCAGAAAGGGAAAGTAGTGGATTAGGTCTTTCCATTGTTAAAAATCTGGTGGTACTCAGTGGAGGAAATATATGGGCACAGAGTAAAGAGGGACAAGGTACAAATATTAGCTTTACAGTGAACAAAGTGGAAGGATAGGGTGCAATACAGATGAAGAATAGAAAATTTTTGATGTATCTTCTGTTGATATTGCTTGTAATCATACTAGGGGCAGGCTGCAATAAATCAGACCATAAATCAGCAGAAATAAAAGATGTGTCCGGGGGTGAGAAGAAGGTAGAATCACCTGATAAATCCCAGGATGAATCAGAAAAGAGTAAAGAGCAAAAAGAAGATAAAAAGGTGTCTGAACCCCAGAAGGAACAAGCAGGCAGTAGTCCTATCCAGAAAAAAGAGCCTGAAAGCGGTGACAATCAGGAGGCTGCTAAAAAAAATGTGGTAACGGTCATTGCAAAATCTGAAAACAATTTATCTGATTCTGAAAAGCAGGAAATGGTTAACCAGCTCTCGGATGAAGTGGACGGTCTGGTAAAGGAAATTAATTCTATGGAGTAGAGATAATATTCTATGATTGATACAGAAAGGAAAATTAGCTATGAAAAAAATAGTATATATATTTTGTATTTGTATCTTGGCTTTAAGTGTTATTCAGACAGCTTATGCAGGTGCAAATAAAAATCCGGACAAGGGAATAAAAGAAGAAATAGTTGTTTTGAATGACCAAATCAGGCAAAACAAGGATGAGATTATTCAGCTTAAGCAGCAGGTCGCCAGTGTGACTGCTTCTATACAGGCAAAGGTATCCCAATTAGCTTCTAACAAGACTGCTATAACCCAGTCAAAAGCAGCCGATTTAAAAACTGTTCTTTCTATTATAAAAAACAGTAAGAAAAGTCTCAAAGGGATAAAAGGTGATGGCCTTAAGCAATATATTGCCGATAGTAAAGCAGACAGGGAAAATAAGTCTTTTGAGCAGGCCCGGGATAAGATGAATAAGGTGCTGGAACTACAGGAAACAAGAAAGCAGACTTTGAATCAGATACTCAATGATTTAAATACAGCCAATCAGCTGCTATAAATAATCAACTCTACGGAGCGTTGATTGAAAAAGTTTTTATCAACAAGTATTCTATATAAATGGGGGTGGGCAACATGGATTGCAATAAAGTCGGAGAATTGATACTGAGTTTACGAAAAGAAAAGGGAATGACCCAAAAGCAGCTGGCTGATGTAATGAATATCAGCGATAAAGCAATCTCAAAATGGGAGCGTGGAATGGGCTGTCCGGATGTATCACTGCTCCGTGAACTTTCCAAGGTATTAGAGGTTAATATTGAAAAAATATTATTGGGCAATTTAGAACCTAATGATGCAGATGGAGGAAATATGAAAAAATTAAAGTTTTATGTATGCCCAAATTGCGGTAATATATTGACTGCCACTGGAGAGGGTGAGGTTTACTGTTGTGGACGGAAGCTGGCAGGTCTTGTGCCAAAACCAGCGGATGATAATCACGGCTTAACCATAGAGGAAGTGGAAAATGATTTTTATATCACTTTTAATCATGAAATGACAAAGGAACATTTTATCGGTTTCGTGGCGTATATTTCTTATGACCGGGTCCTTTTAATTAAATTGTATCCGGAACAAAGCCCAGAAGTGCGTTTCCCAAGAATGAACAGAGGAAAGCTCTATTATTACTGCAGCCAGCATGGGCTATGGGTCAAAGACAAATTAATATAATGTAACCGAAATAAAAAGCCAATCCCCATTACTGCATCAGCACAGATAAGGATTGGCTTTTTTATTATGAATTAACTATTTTTCATTGAGGAATTGCCATACTTCATTATCAGTTTTTTTATAATCAGAAAGATCCTTGTAATTTATCTGGAACTCCGCAAAATCTCCCATGAAGTGAGGAACACTGACAACGATTACTAAACCGTCTTTTGTAAAATAGGAGTATTGGCCTCCGTTATTTATGTCAAGAGAATCAGAGGTCTTTAAAAGCTCTATCCAGCCTTTTGTGTCTGTTTCTTTCAGGAAACTGTTAATAGATTCCATCAATTCCGGTGGCTGATCCGGATAAGGTGATAAATATTTTCCTTTTTTAAATAGGTCAACAAATCCTTCATTTATATTGACGATGTCATTTAATTTTACTGTTTTTTGGTCTTTAATGTTTATGTTCAGAGTTTGAACAAAATTACTCGGGTGAGCAGACTGAATAAAGTTAATATATCCATTAAACCTTATACTTAACAATTCCGGACTGCAGTACTTAACATCATATTTCAACTCATATGAAAACTCTTCCCCTTGCTTTAAGACATCATTATAAGTTAAAAATGCTTGATCTTTAATTATCTTATTTATTTTATCCTGGGCAGTAGTGTCTGATAGATTGATGAGCTGTGGATAATTGATAACTACATCTTTATCTTTAAATGTTTCTGATTTTAATTCATACATCGCTTCAACCTTTTTGGTTTCCTTTTTTTGCACTTCTTTTTTAGTTTCATCAGAAGATGATTTGTTTTGACTACAGCCAGCTAAGCATAAACTAAGTATTAAAGCTAATATGAGTACTATTTTACATTTTTTCATTTTTAATCCTTTCTATGTACTGTTATATTTCCTTGATTTTAAATTAAGTATTACTGATTGGCAATATCTTATTATCCTGAATTTGAATCTTAATTGTTTTGATGATATCTCCATTATCTCTCTTTTTGGTAAAAGTTATAATACCATTTAGCTTGCCTTGATCTTTCCATCCAGTTTCGTATATATACCGGGTACCCTTTTCAACCGTTTCCCGTGTACCTATCCAATAAGGATAGTCCTTATAATTTTTAAATAAAAAATTAGAAACTTCTGAGTTAATAGCCGGTCTTTGTTTTTCTTTTGCATAAATATCGATGTCAGCACTTCTGCCAATTTTCTTTAGATAGGCGCTGGCGTAAGCTTCACATTGCGAATCTAAGTCTGATTTGCTTTTTTCCCTGTCAGTTGTATTTAATTTGTCCAGGGCAGCAGAAGAAAATGAATTCTTAATAAAAGAATAATATTCTTCATCAGTGAGAGGTGCCTTAAATCCATGGTAAATGTACTTTCCATTTTTATCTTTCTTAAAGGAAAGCACAGCCACATTTGAGCCATGCCCACTACTTACAGTTAAATCGCCATTTTCAAAGCTAAACTCATAATATTGTTCCAGTAAGTAAACATTTGTCAGACCACCTTTGTCTTCTGTACCAAGAGTCACATGTCCTTCAGATGCAACTTCATACCACGGACTGTTAAATTCGGTTTTATAATGGCTCAACAACGCGTTGGAAATGCTTTGTTCCAAATTGGATGTGCTTTCACCCAGAGGTTTAATGTTACTTAAAGCTTCTGCTTTAGGGTCAGCAAGAAGACCGGCACCTATGATGCATACAATTATAATTGAAATAGCAATAATCCAGGGAACAGGTTTCTTATAATTCAAAACATTTTTGATTCTGCCTTTCACATTCCTTTCACCAAAGGCAAGAGGACTGCCATTTATGATACGATGATTGGTGGCAAGGGACAAAAGGGATGTAGAATATTCCTTTTTTACCCCTACTCCCATCTTCTGGATTACTCTTTCATCGCAGGATAGTTCCATATCCGTGCCCATAAGAAGAAAACTTATCCAGACTAAAGGATTAAACCAATGGATACTCAATATTATAAAAGCAAAGAGCTTTACCATATGGTCAAGGCGTGCAATATGTGTTTTTTCGTGTTCGATAATATATCTTTTTTCACCTTCTGTTAATCCCGCAGGCAGATAAATCTTAGGATTCACTATTCCCAGTACAAAAGGAGTCTTTATGTTGTACGCTTCATAAATATTTAATTGTAAGTGGTTGGAATCTTTTAAACGGTTTTTTAGTATTAATATACAAAAAATACTGTAAATCAGCATTAAGACCATACCTGTGACCCAGATCTGCCAGCCCCAGGAATTAAAAAAAGTTTGTACAGGTGATACGCCATAATCTGCTGCGGATGCCATAGCTGCTTTCTGGGTAACGGTATTAATAGCATTGCTGTTTATGTGGGGACTTTGACTCTGTATGATGTATTGAGGTATTTTGTCTGCCCCAGAGGGTATAAAACTTATAATACTTTTAAAAGAAAACGGGCAAAGAAGACGAAATGCCGCAATACTCCACAATGCGTAAGAAATATTTTTGGGAACTCTTTTTAATGGCAGACGGAGAATCATGATAAAAAGAATCACATAACTTGCTGTCATACTCATGTGTAAAACAGAAAAAAACAGTTCGTTCATTTTTAATCCTCCTTATATTCATCAATGAGTTTTTTCAGATCTTCGGCCTGCTTGATACTAAGTTTATTCCCGCCGATAAAAGCAGTAAGAAACTTGGGAAGAGAACCTCCAAAAAAATCTTCAACAAAATATCTGCTTTGTTTTGCGTAGAATTCTTCTTTTTTAAAACAGGATGTGACCAAGGCATTCTCATTTTTAAAAATGCCTTTTTCACATAATTTTTTTAAAACGGTATATGTGGTTGATTTTTTCCAGTTCATTTCCTTTTCGCATATTCTTGCCAGTTCCCCTGAACTGACAGGCTCATTTTGCCAAATTAAATCTGCAAATTTGGATTCGGTTTTAGTCAGTTTATAACTGCTCATTTGTTTACCTCCTTCATTTTAAAATATATGAAACCCCTTTTGTTCACTGATTAGTCTATAACTTATAGACCGATTAGCTTTCTTATTCTATAACTTATAGACCAGGATGTCAACAACTGAAATGGATAAATTTTCTTAGCAAAAATATCAGATTTTTTTATTTTAATATGTGTTGCAATGTAAATATTAGAAATATATAATGAAATTACGATGAAGGCTAGTTTTATAAAATATTGTTAAAATTTTAACACACAGGAGGAAGTTAAAATGGGAAGATTTACATTACCAAGAGATATTTATCATGGAAGCGGTTCTTTATCTGAATTAAAAAATTTAAAAGGTCAAAAAGCCTTTCTGGTTGTGGGAGGCGGTTCTATGAAGCGCTTTGGGTTTTTGGACAAAGCAGTAGGGTTCTTAAAAGAAGCCGGAATGGAAGTAGAACTGTTTGAAAATGTTGAACCAGATCCCAGCGTAGATACTGTTATGCGCGGAGCTGAAGCAATGAAAAAATTTCAGCCTGACTGGATTGTGTCCATGGGAGGCGGCTCACCAATTGACGCTGCAAAAGCAATGTGGGCATTTTATGAATATCCGGAAACTACTTTTGAAGATCTGATTACTCCTTTCAATTTCCCAGAGCTAAGAACGAAGGCAAAGTTTTGTGCAATACCTTCAACCTCTGGAACAGCAACAGAAGTTACAGCTTTCAGTGTTATCACTGATTATGAAAAGGGCATAAAGTACCCTCTGGCTGACTTTAATATCACTCCTGATGTAGCCATTGTAGATCCTGAACTTGCTGAAACTATGCCACCTAAATTAATAGCATATACAGGAATGGATGCCATGACACATGCCATTGAAGCTTATGTGTCTACTCTTCACTGTGATTATACAGATCCACTTGCACTTCATGCCATTAAAATGGTTCATGAGTTCTTAAAGAAATCCTATGACGGTGATAAGGAAGCCAAAGAAAGAATGCATAATGCCCAATGCCTGGCTGGAATGGCATTTTCGAATGCTTTACTGGGTATCGTACATTCCATGGCTCATAAAACGGGAGCGGCCTATAGTGGTGGACATATTGTTCATGGATGTGCAAACGCTATGTATTTACCAAGAGTCATTCAATTTAATGCTAAAAATGCAGATGCTGCTAAAAGATATGCGGATATTGCCAGATTTATGGGATTAAATGCAGGCAGTGATGAAGAATTGATCGATGCTCTGGTTAAAGAAATTAAAGCTATGAATGAGTCCCTTGATATACCATGCTGTATTAAAAAATATGAAGATGGTATCATAAAGGAAGAAGAATTTATGGAAAAACTTTCAAGAGTTGCAGAACTAGCCATAGGTGATGCATGTACAGGTTCAAACCCAAGAATCCCTACTCAGGAGGAAATGGAAAAACTACTGAAAGCATGTTACTATGGAGAAGATATAAATTTCTAATAGAAAAAAGCCAAATGGCCCTTCAGATATGATAAATCCTGAGAATATAGAAAATCCAGAAGCCCCATGGACAATTTTGTTCATGGGGCTTTCTTGAGTCTTTGGTGCTAGTGAATAGTAGGCAATGTGCTTAGATTGTTATTTTCAGAACCATCAGGAATCGATTTTAAATACTCAGTATCGCCTCGATGTGCAACGCCAACTCCCATGATACCACCCCGTCTTGCCAGATCGATACATTCTTCTTTAGACAGAATGCTGTCATCAGATAATTGATATCCTGTTACACGTCCACTGTGTTTAACTAGTGCTGTAATCCTCTTGGCATCGCTTGCAGGTGTTGGTATTTCATCCAGGGTATTTCTTGCAAGGGATGCATCCATAGTGTTTTTCTGGTCGTTCATAATAAGACCTCCTTTTTTCTTTTCTTGTATTCTGCTATTCTGCGTAAAATACAGGATTTTATTAAGGTTTGCAGGAATTATTTCGGGTGTTGCGGATTCACCATTTTGTTTAAAATCACATACAATGAAGGTATATAGTTTGAAAATAATGAGGTGATGTTTTTGGCAGTATTAGAGGTACGGAATATAGAGGAAAAATATCAGGCATTAAATGGTGAAATAACAGCACTGGAGAATATAAGCTTTCATGTTGAAAAGGGTGAGTTTGTCAGCATAGTGGGCCCCAGCGGATGCGGCAAGTCCACTTTGCTTTCTATTATTGCAGGGCTCATAAAGCCCACAGCAGGTGAAATATATGTGAATGGAGAAAAAATTGAAGGGATAACAACCCATATTGGATATATGTTGCAAAAAGATAACTTACTGGAATGGAGAACCATTTATAAAAATGTAATGTTAGGCCTGGAAATACAAAAAAGTGTAAATAGAGAAAATGAGGCAAGAGTTATAAAACTCTTAAAGACCTATGGACTGTATGAATTTAAAGATAAATACCCGTCACAATTATCTGGGGGAATGAGGCAGAGGGTTGCCCTGATCAGAACCCTTGCAATTAACCCAGATATTTTATTATTAGATGAGGCATTTTCTGCTCTTGATTATCAAACCAGATTAACGGTTACAAACGATGTTTACGGCATATTGAAGCAGGAGCAGGTCACTACTATTATGGTCACCCATGATATACCCGAGGGGATAAGTATGGGTGACAAGATTGTTATTTTAAGCGACAGACCAGCGGTGGTAAAAGAAGTTTTAAATATAGATTTTGAAATGGAAAACAGAAATCCGCTAAATTGCAGAAACAGCCCTAAGTTTGGCAAATACTTTGATTATATATGGAAGGAGCTGTGCGGAAATGAATGAACAGATGCCTTCTAAAGAAAGAATTTTATTTCTAAAAAAACAGAGACACAGAAAACAGATGATTCTTTTCTGGCAAATTGGAATTCTGGTGTTTTTGACAGCAATCTGGGAGATTTCTGCCCGGGTAGGGCTTATTGACAGTTTTATACTAAGTCAGCCTTCAAGGATTTTAAATACTTACATTAAAATGTCGCAAAACGGACTGGTGATGCACATTGGTGTTACCGTGTATGAAACACTGGTAGGTTTCGTACTGGGGGTAATCACTGGCACTATACTTGCTATTATTCTCTGGTGGAGCAGTTTCATAGCAAAAATCAGTGAGCCCTATCTTGTAGTATTAAACAGTCTGCCTAAAATAGCTTTGGGGCCTGTGATAATCATCATAGTGGGAGCAGGCACGGAAGCCATTATATTTATGGCCCTGGCCATATCTCTTATTGTTACCGTGCTTGAAATGCTAAATGGCTTCCAGCATACAGACAAAGAATATGTAAAGATGGTGTCCACCTTTGGTGCAACAAAGATGCAGATTTTTACTAAGATAGTCTTCCCTTATAATATATCAACACTATTTAATTCTCTGAAAATTAATATAGGATTGTCTTTAGTAGGCGTTATAGCCGGGGAATTCTTAGTATCAAAAGCCGGCCTTGGCTATTTAATCGTTTATGGAGGTCAGGTGTTCCAGTTGGATCTTGTTATGGCCAGTGTCATTATTCTGGCTGTGGTTGCAGCAATCATGTATGAGGCAGTGGTGCTGCTTCAGAATCTGGTACTGAAACTGTATGGACATTAAATATAAAGGTGAACTTTTTAATAAATTGAAAGGAGTTTAAAGTATGAAAAAATATAAGTCAACAGGGTGCATTATTTTATCTTTAGTTTTAGTGATTACTCTTTTAGGTGGATGTGGTTCTAAATCAGAAGAAAATTACAAGGTCACTGTTTGCGAAGTGACACACTCTATCTTTTACGCCCCTCAATATGTAGCCATGAACCTGGGATTTTTTGAAGACGAGGGAATCCAGATAGAACTGTCTAACGGGCAGGGAGCCGACAAAGTTATGTCAGCAGTACTATCCGATAATGTGGATATTGGTTTTGCAGGTCCGGAAGCATCTATCTATGTGTACAACGAGGGAAAAGAAGACCATACTCAGGTATTTGCTCAGCTGACACAGAGAGATGGATCATTTCTTGTAGGTCGTGAAAAGGATGATAATTTTGATTGGGATAAAATCCGAGGGAAAGTGGTATTGCCGGGAAGAAAAGGGGGAGTCCCTTACATGACGTTAGAATACGTTATGCGTAAAAACGGTATAGACCCTGCAAAAGACACAACGCTGGATAACAGTATTCAGTTTGCCCTGATGGCCGGGGCTTTTACCAGTGGAACAGGAGATTACGTTACCCTGTTTGAACCTACGGCCTCCATGCTAGAATCACAGGGAAAAGGCTACATAGTAGCTTCTATAGGGGAAGAAAGTGGAGAAATCCCATATACTGCGTATTTCGCTAAGCAAAGTTTCATAAAGGAACATGAAGATATGATTAAGCGATTTGTATCTGCTATCTATAAAGGGCAGCAATGGGTTCAGAGTCATAGTGCCCAAGAAATCGCAGAGGCTGTTGCCCCTTCATTCCCGGATACGGACATGAAGCTTTTAACAACTGTTGTGGAAAGGTATAAGAACATTGGAGTGTGGGCACCTGATCCAATTCTGAAAGAGGAGCCATACAATCTGCTGCAGGAAGTTATGACCCAGGCAGGAGAACTGACAAAAAAAGCACCTTACAATGAAGTGGTGAATAATACTTACGCAGAAGAAGTTATACACTGATTCAGCCATGTAACATGATAACTGTCCTAAGTTAATTCTTAGGGCAGTTATTTTATTTAATAGAAATATGGTTAGATTTCCTATTAAATAAAATAAGGAAGTGCAGAGGAACGAAGCTACATTTTTTGTGGGTAAAATGTAATGATTGGACGGAGATTGCAATATATATATTAATATTGTATATTTCAACCTCTTGAAGGTTGTTTGTGACTATGGAGGTATATTGTCTGATGCTGCTTATGGTTAAAAAAAGAACACTAATCAGATTTAGTCTGGTACTATTACTTACCCTGACCGTGATTATGGGTGGCCACCTTGGTTTCTCCCATTTTAATAATGAAGATGCTATAGGAACCAATGAAAAGGGGAAGGATTATATAAAATGGGTAGATTTTAATGTTCCCTCTGAAGCTATGAAAAAGGCACTGAAACTGGATATTGAGTCACAGGGTGAAGAGGTGAAATTAGACTGGATTGAGATGTTATCTTACCTGGCTGCAAAGAACGGAAATAATTTTAAGTCCTATAAAGATAAACAGTTAGATGAAATTGCAGACAAACTCAGAGAAGGCAAAACTATGGAAGAACTCACAAAGGATATGAAATATTACCCTTATTATTTTGAAGCCTTCAATGCTGTCCTTTCCGGATTCGCTGGGTCATATGAAATCCAGGTACCAAATGAGGATGGAAGGGGAAACCATTGGGAAAAACGGTACGGGTTAAAGGCTTTTTCTCCTATTGCAAAAAATTATTACTATAATCATTATGATGATTTTGGCCAAAGTCGTTCCTACGGATTTTCAAGAAATCATCTGGGAAATGACCTGATGGGCCAGGTAGGCACTCCTATAATAGCAGTCGAAGGGGTACCGTTGAAGCTCTGGGATGGAATCAATATGGAGGATGGCGTATCGGTATACGTTCTCTGGACAAAAAACGATATTACTACTATGCACATTTGAGAAAAAATTTCCCTTATAAGCTGGGACTGGAAGAAGGAGCAGAAGTGAAGGCCGGTGACGTCATCGGCTATATGGGAAGAACCGGATACAGTACCAAAGAAAATACCAATAACATCAATCAGACACATCTTCATTTTGGTATGCAGCTTGTTTTTGATGAATCACAAAAAGAGTGCAATAGTGAAATATGGATTGATGTTTATCAGATTGTACGTTTTCTGGATAATCACAGGTCGGAAGTTTTAAAGAATCTGATTACCAAAGATTACACCAGAGCGTACGATATACGGGAAGACCTGAGTGAAAAAAAGCATGAATAAATAGAATCATAGAAAATTCAAGAGATGCCGGGATTATAGTTCAGAGGTTGGAATTATAAATCTGGTATCTTTTTTTGTAGAAAAAATTATTAAAGAATAAGGATGAATAAAAAATTAGTAAACAAAGAAGAAAAATATTCAAAATTGTCAAAATGTTTAGATTTTGTTTAGGGGTATTTCGCATAATTAAGATAAATTCTTTAAATGAATACCATATGAACAAATTACAAATGCATATGAAAGGAGTAACATGAAATCATTTTTTATTTTAGATTCCAGTTATCTGAAGAAGACAGATTGATGGATTTTTACGGAAGGGGCGTAAATATTTATGAAAGAAAAGTCATTTAAAAAAGTTATTTCTTTTATTTTAGGAATAACCATGATTATCACATTGATGCCATATAGTGCAGTATACGCAGAAGAAAGTACGGTCTATGATCCCGGAAGCTCCAATTTCACCTATGATTATGATGGAATCAAGGCATATGATTCAAATAAGGCAGGTATCACGGATATAGTGGAGCATAACGGGGAAATGTATGCTCTTCAAAATGATTATACAGGAGATGCAAATAAAGTAAGAATACAAAAATATAACGGTTCTGGGTGGGACTATATCAATAATGATATCGTATCCTTTGATGGGAATTCAGAAAGTATGGTTTTCTACAAAGATAAGATCTATGTGGCATTTATTGAAAATTTAGCTGGTTCCGGCAGACTAAAGGTTAAGAGTTATACTGGGACTGGCTGGAAGCAAGTGGGATACAGTGAGCCCTATGGAATAAATTTAAGCTCAACTGATAGTATCGATACACATAGATTAATCGTTTTTAAGGACAAATTGTATCTGATATTTAAGTCCATAGAGAGTAAAGAAAGTAATTTTAGAGCTTTGGTATATGATGATGAACAGGATAAATGGAATGAGGCGGATGGAGGGATACCTCTAGAATCACATACAGGAAATATGTGGGTTCAAGTTGTAAAGACGAAAGATGCCCTCTATTCCCGTGTGACTAAATATGATCAAGGCTTGTATCTGACAAGAGTAAAAAAATTTGATGGTACCTCATGGAAATATATTGGCGGTAATCCAATCAGGCAGTTTACCATAGCTGTATATAATAACGAATTATATGGGTTTCAGGTGAAAGACGATGGTATTCTTTGTATAAAATATGATACTCAAAGTGATCAGTGGGTACAGGTGACCTATAACGGAGGAAAGACAAACTTTGGACCACCTCCGGCTATTTATCTGTGCTCGAATATAAAGAATGCAGTAGAGTATAACGGAAAATTATATATTTCAACCAATTTGTTTTACTGGTTTGGTGTTGCTCAGTTTCAGACCTATGTGGCAGCATTTGATGGTACAAATCTTACCTGGATAGGAGGAAGTCCTACGAAGCAGCAGGGAATTAACTATGATCAAAATGGTGCATTCATAGGAGCACTCCGGGTAATTAACGGACAGTTACTCGTTTTTGGTAATCAATATAAAGCTACTGATTCTAATTCGTATGTAACAAAAATTGCAAAATATATAGATTCTGTTGCACCAGTTATTAGTTTTGGTACGGCCTCACGTATCAGTAGTACCAGCGGAGTAATAAAGATTAATGCAAATGAACCAGGATATTTGTATTATACCCTTGTGGACGATGGAGCTCCAGTACCAGATATAGATACATCAGGAACAGGAATTTTCTGGAATGCATTTGGAGCGGAGGCTAATATCCCTTTGACCGATGGGGAAAAGGATCTTTATATAACGGTTAAGGACGTGGCAGGAAATAAAAGCCAGGTTGCAAAATACGATATTCCTGCCATGGCGGATACGACACCTCCGGTTATTACCAGCCTTTCAGCCATCCGGTCCTCCGATGTGGATGCAAGTGTCCGATTTACAGTAAATGAAACTGGAAAGTACTACTATAAATTGATGGCAGACGGAGCTGCGGCACCTACGGCAGCCACCCTTACCAGTACAGCTGCCTTTAACTGCACAACGGGAGAAAATGTCTTTACACCAAGTGGATTAACGGCAGGGAATTTAGACCTTTACCTCTGTGTCAAAGATGTTGCGGGAAATGTATCAGCAGTTCAGAAAGTGGATTTAAATGATACGGTGAATCCGGTTATATCAGACTGTACTGCAGGACGCAGCTCAGACACGGCGGCAAGGGTTACCTTTACTTCCAGTGAAGCAGGAAGCAGTTATTATGCTGTAGTCGAGGATAATCAGGCAGCTCCTGTGATAAATACAGGGGGAACGGGGACGGCTTGTATCAAGAGTGTAAATACCATTGCTGTTTCAGGGCTGACAGCAGGAGCAAAGGATTTGTACCTGCAGCTAAAGGATAAGGCAGGAAATTTAAGCACAATATGGAAGGTGGATATTGATGCAGCAGCGGATACAACCCCACCAGCTCTTACCCAGAATAATGTTAAGAGAACAGCCCCTGCATATGCAGATATAACTTTTGACAGCAGTGAGGCCGGAAGCTATTACTATCTGGTTACTACTTCTGCTATTACTGATTTAAGTCTTATCAACACTACCGGAGCAGGCAAACTGTATCAGGCAGGATTAAATACATTTAATGTATACTTAAACACGTCTGAAGCAAGGACCGTTTGTATTGTAGCAAAAGACAAAGCAGGAAATTTAAGTAAAGTACTCTCTGTTTATGTTGAACCATATCAGGTGCCGGCCATAAATGATCTGGTAGCAATGCGTAATTCTCCAACTACGGCATATGTGAAATTAACTTCAACAGCCAGTGGTAATTTGTATTACAGTATTGTAAACCATGGAGATTCTGTGCCTGTTATTGATATATCGGGTGCAGGAATAAGCGTTGAAGCTGCCCAATTAAAAGAATTTACAATTGATAACTTAACAGAGGGAGATAAGGATATCTATTTTGTAGTTAAAGATCTAAATGGAGCTGAGAGTTCAGCAGCAAAAGGTACCATTTGGCAGACTGTGGATGACCAGCCGCCTGTCTTATCTCTTGGCACAGCCTACAGATTGGAAGGCGGAACAATAGCTGCCATAAGATTCCAACCGAATGAATTTGTTTATTGGGATAAGGTTGTAGTTGATGAAGGTGTCACACCAGTCCCGCCAGCTGTAATTACTTATTCAGCATGTAGCATAAATCAATTAGCATATGATGAGATTAAAGATTTAACAACGGGAGCAAAGGATGTATATATCTATGCAAAGGATAAGGCGGGTAATGCAGCCGCACCATACAAAATACGTATCCCAGCATTTCAAGAACCAGATACAACCAAACCTGTTTTGTCAGAGGTTACTAAAACCCGTATTTCAGATGACAAGGCTACTGCCGCATTTATGTCAAATGAAACAGGAACTTATTACTATAAGGTATTTGACAGTGTGAGCGGAGCACCGGGCATCGATACAAGCGGAGCAGGAACTCCATCCGGTGCTATGAATACCATTTCTCTGACAGGTTTGTCAGCTGGAACTAAGTATTTGTACGTTCAGGTAAAGGATGCAGCAGGAAATATAAGCGACCCACTGCAAATCATTATCGATGGGTATCAGCCGGTAGTTCCAGGCTTTGTTATAGGCGGGTCTGCCACAAGCCCTAATTTAAGATTTACAGAATATACAAAAGACGGAACCATCTATAACTTAATTGAAGGACTGAACCCTCTGGCAGAAAAAGTAAATCAGGTTATGTCATACTTTAATGTGACAAATGGTACAGTTAAAACCTATAAATGGGAAACTGCTTCCGGAACATATACAGAGGTTGCTTCCAATGACTCAAGTGCTATAGTGGGAACGAATTTTAAGATAGAGCTGTATGACACTTCAGGTAATCTTGTAAAGACATATTATGTTGTAATCAGAGGGGATGTAAACTGCAGCGGAACCATAACCACATTAGATACAGCAGGCATCAAAAACCACGTGATAGGTAAAAACAGGATAACAAATCCTATTATTCTTTATAGTGCTGACATTAATAAGAGCAATACTATAACTACAATAGATACTGCAAGTGTGAAAAATCATGTTACAGGTAAAGCTCGTATCGTTCAATAAAACAAAGATTATCAGAGATCTTTAAATTAGCTTAGTGAGGAATAGTTTGACGATAAGATTCAGAATAGTGTAAATGTTTAGATTTTGTTTAGGTATCATTTTGCATAATAGAAATAAATTCGTCATATAAGGGGATTTTTTGATGAACGATTGTTTATTTTGAAAGGAGATGTAAAGGAACATAAAAGAAGAAGTGAAAAATAAATAATTTGGAAGATGATAATAACTTTGTAAAAGGAGGAATAAGTATGAAAAAAAGGGGCAGAGACTATTTAAGTAAAATAGGGCTTTTTCTAATAGCACTGCTTATTATGAATTTGGTCTATTTTCCTATAGAAGCACATGCCGCTAAAGAGGACTTAAAGCTGGAATTAAAAACAGATACGCCAGTAGTTACTGTAGGAGGTACAGTTAAGATTACTTTAGCAATAAATGGTACAAATAATATTTCATTAATAGGAGGAACTGGAATATCATATGCAACTGCATTTTTTGTAATGAATGGAAGTGTATTTGGGACACCAACCTATAATGCAACTCTTTCTTCAGAAAATTTATTAACGTCAGGAAATGATCTTGTATACCCGTACAATCCGGTTAACCCTTCAGTTGGATCCGGAAATGATCGATTTTCTTATGCGGCTGAAACTCCAACAAACGTTTTTATGAAAGATGATTGTGGAGGAGCAGATAACTCTGTGGATATAGTAACATTTTTTATTCCAGTTAAATCAGGTGCTACCCCAGGCGTATATCAATTTTCTTTCATGGGTAACGATACTACTGAAATAAATGAAAAACCTGCATTAACTACTGATTATACGGAATATAATCCAAGTGTAAATTCTATATCTATTCAAGTAGTAGCGGCGCAGACCAATCATACCATCAGCTTTGATGCCAACGGAGGAACCGGAACTGTAACCTCAATGCAGGTAGCAGATGGACAGACTTCTTCCGCATTGCCAGCAGGAACAGGGCTGACAGCCCCAACAGGTAAGAAGTTCGACAGCTGGAACACGAAAGCAGACGGAACAGGAACTAAGTATGCAGCAGGAGCAACGGTTGCAAATGTAACAGCTGATATGACCTTATATGCACAGTATGTAGAAGATACACCGCAGGTAACTCATACCATCAGCTTTGATGTAAACGGAGGAACAGGAAGCGTTTCTTCAATGCAGGTAGCAGACGGACAGACTTCTTCCGCATTGCCAGATGGAAGTGGGCTGACAGCCCCAACAGGCAAGAAGTTCGACAGCTGGAACACGAAAGCAGACGGAACAGGAACTAAGTATGCAGCAGGAGCAACAGTTGCAAATGTGACAGCTGATATGACTCTGTATGCACAGTATGTAGAAGATACACCGCAGGTAACCCATACCATCAGCTTTGATGCCAACGGAGGAACCGGAAGTGTAACTTCATTACAGGTAGCAGATGGACAGACTTCTTCCGCATTGCCAGATGGAAGTGGGCTGACGGTACCAACAGGCAAGAAGTTCGACAGCTGGAACACGAAAGCAGACGGAACAGGAACTAAGTATGCAGCAGGAGCAACAGTTGCAAATGTGACAGCTGATATGACTCTGTATGCACAGTATGTAGAAGATACACCGCAGGTAACCCATACCATCAGCTTTGATGTAAACGGAGGAACAGGAAGTGTAACTTCATTGCAGGTAGCAGATGGACAGGCATCATCCGCATTGCCAGCAGGAATAGGACTGACAGCCCCAACAGGCAAGAAGTTCGACAGCTGGAACACGAAAGCAGACGGAACAGGAACTAAGTATGCAGCAGGAGCAACAGTTGCAAATGTGACAGCTGATATGACTCTGTATGCACAGTATGTAGAAGATACACCGCAGGTAACCCATACCATCAGCTTTGATGTAAACGGAGGAACAGGAAGTGTAACTTCATTGCAGGTAGCAGATGGACAGACTTCTTCCGCATTGCCAGATGGAAGTGGGCTGACGGTACCAACAGGCAAGAAGTTCGACAGCTGGAACACGAAAGCAGACGGAACAGGAACTAAGTATGCAGCAGGAGCAACAGTTGCAAATGTGACAGCTGATATGACTCTGTATGCACAGTATGTAGAAGATACACCGCAGGTAACCCATACCATCAGCTTTGATGTAAACGGAGGAACAGGAAGTGTAACCTCAATGCAGGTAGCAGATGGACAGGCATCATCCGCATTGCCAGCAGGAACAGGACTGACAGCCCCAACAGGCAAGAAGTTCGACAGCTGGAACACGAAAGCAGACGGAACAGGAACTAAGTATGCAGCAGGAGCAACAGTTGCAAATGTGACAGCTGATATGACTCTGTATGCACAGTATGTAGAAGATACACCGCAGGTAACCCATACCATCAGCTTTGATGTAAACGGAGGAACAGGAAGTGTAACTTCATTGCAGGTAGCAGATGGACAGACTTCTTCCGCATTGCCAGCAGGAACAGGGCTGACAGCACCTACAGGTAAGAAGTTCGACAGCTGGAACACGAAGGCAGACGGAACAGGAACCAAGTATGCAGAAGGAGCAACAGTTGCAAATGTGACAGCTGATATGACCCTGTATGCACAGTATGTAGAAGATACACCGCAGGTAACCCATACCATCAGCTTTGATGTAAACGGAGGAACAGGAACTGTAACTTCATTGCAGGTAGCAGATGGACAGACTTCTTCCGCATTGCCAGAAGGAACAGGGCTGACAGCACCTACAGGTAAGAAGTTCGACAGCTGGAACACGAAGGCAGACGGAACAGGAACCAAGTATGCAGCAGGAGCAACAGTTGCAAATGTGACAGCTGATATGACTCTGTATGCACAGTATGTAGAAGATACACCGCAGGTAACCCATACCATCAGCTTTGATGTAAACGGAGGAACAGGAAGTGTAACTTCATTGCAGGTAGCAGATGGACAGACTTCTTCCGCATTGCCAGAAGGAACAGGGCTGACAGCACCTACAGGTAAGAAGTTCGACAGCTGGAACACGAAGGCAGACGGAACAGGAACCAAGTATGCAGCAGGAGCAACAGTTGCAAATGTGACAGCTGATATGACTCTGTATGCACAGTATGTAACCGATTCCAGCAGCGGGGGTGGAAGCAGCCACAGTGGAGGAGGTTCTTCTTCAACGAGTGCATCCACTACTATCAAAATCGTAACAGATAAAGACTCAAAAGAAGCAGTCATAAACTTTAGCAGTTCAAGTGCCAAGGTTACGGCAGTTCAGATAAAAGATGTTATTGCCAGCAATAAAGATAATAACATCATAATTAAACAAAATGATGTTACGATGACCTTCAAAAAGGGAACAATGCAGGAGGTTTCAGGTAAAACGGAATATGATTTTGGTGTATCTTTTGCTACAGGAACTTTAAAAGATACTATAAAGAAGGCAGCAGGTGACAGTTTTATCCAGTCTCTTCATTTCAACTATAGTGGACAATTGCCAGCAAAAGCAACTATAGACATTAACTTAGGAAAAGCATACAGTGGACAGACATTAAACTATAACTATTATAACCCTCAGACCGGAAAGCTTGAATTTAAACAAAAATCCACAGTAGACAGTAATGGTATATTTACGGTACAGCAAAGTTCTTGTTCAGATTATGTAATTACTAAGTATGTCAGTGCTACACCAGGTAAGTTAAATCTTAATGTGGAAAGCTGGGTTAATCCATTTACAGATGTGGCAAAATCAGACTGGTTCTATAAGAGCGTGGCAATCCTTAATCAGAATAATATAATGGGGGGTACAGATGCTTCTGCATTTTCACCAAATTTAGGTACAAATCGAGGAATGATTGCTACCATACTGTATAGATTGAATGGCTCTAAGGAAACCTTTGACAGTTCCTTTACAGATGTAACAAAAGACCAGTATTATGCAAATGCTGTTGCATGGGCACAAAATAAAGGAATCGTTACAGGATATGGAAACAATATCTTTGCTCCAAATAATAATATTACACGTGAACAGTTAGTTTCTATTCTTTGGAGATATGCGGGTTCTCCTGTGGTTACAGATTATAATGGTATAGCATCATTTAAAGATGCCTTCGATATATCAGATTATGCAAAGCAGGCATTTGCATGGGCTTATCAGCAGAAAATAATCAGTGGCAAGGGTGATAATTCCCTTGATCCAAAAGGGCTGGCCACAAGAGCAGAGGTTGCCATGATGATAACTAGCTATGCTGAAAAGTAAAAGCTTAAGGGGGATTTTACATAAAATCTAAGGATAAAAATTAAATTTAAAAGGGGTTAAGTATAAATAACAAGATACATTTATAAATTAGAAAATCCCTGTTTGGCTGGTATTTTAAATGTGAATACATTATTTTATCAAAAAAACAGGGATTTTAAGTCTTTCATTTTTAAGGGGGATAAATGAGTATTAGCATCAAGAAAATGAAATTTGGCATGTCTAGGGTACTGATTTCAATGTTGCTAATCATTACCATGCTTTGTAGTGGAAATGTATATGCTGAAGATATGTCTGGAGGCTCTAATAACATTAATGGTGCTGTGATTCCAGTCATTACTGATATAAAATTTGACGGACAGGTAGTATTAGCAGAAGGTTTGGAAGGGGCTGCAATAGGAGGTGAAATACAAACAAAATATACTTATGGGTGTGGATTGGGTACGGGAAAGGTAGAGGAAGATACTAATGCAACTAAATATCAGTGGTATGCTTCAACAACAGCAAAAGGAACTCTTATGGCGATAGAAGGCTCTGACAAGCCTACTTATTTAGTAAAAAAGGAGGATGCCGGAAAATATATCCGAGTTGGAATTACACCTGTTTCTATCAAAGGAAAAGTAGGAAAGGAAACTATGTCCGATGCCATTTTAGTTAAATACAACTTAAAATTCAATGATGAATTTGACTATGTTGCAAAAAATGGTCGTGATTCTAATCTTACAAAAAAGTGGATATCAGATTGTGCACTCAGATATTTGGGAAATCCAATGACCTATCAAGTACGTGTGCCTGAAAATGTAGAAGTTAAAGATGGACAGCTTTTGATTTATGCCAGAAATGAACATTTGTCTAAATATGATTATTTGGATCAAAAAGATCATCCGCATACATGGACAGCAGGTAATATATTTAGTAAAGAGAGTTTTAAGTATGGGGTGTATGAATGCTCCTACCAGTATGCAAGAGCTTCAGGATTAAATCAGAGCTTTTGGGCTTTTACAAATGTACCTGCTGATGAAAAGTATGGTCATTGTGAACCTGATTTTCCTGAGGGACACTATCCCAATGAACTTCAAATCAACTTACTTAGAATGAAAGGCAGTAAAAGAATTGTTGATACTTTTAAATATTATGCTGCTACGAACCTGGCAGACAAGATGAATAAATATACTGCATATCTTAGACCTAATGATGTTGATTCTGCGTGGGAAGCAGAACAGAATCAGGATACATATCAGGTTTTTTTAAACGATTGTAATGTTAGAAAAAGAAAAAGTTTACCATATGAAATAGCACCTATGAATATATATTTATCTTTAGCAGTATTTCCTGAATATGCAGGTGAGTTAATACCATCAGAAGCAGATAATACAGTTATGAAGGTTGATTATGTGAGATTTTATGAGCCTTTAACCAAAATGTATACCGTCCGCTTTGATGTAAATGGAGGTATAGGAAACTTCTCTTCATGGCATGTAACAGAAGGGCAACCTTCCTTAGCATTACCAGATGGAACCAGATTGACAGCACCAGCAACAAAACTGTTTGACAGTTGGAATACCAAGCCAGATGGAACAGGGATAAAGTATGCAGCAGGTGCAACAATTGCAAATGTGACGGCGGATACGACCTTATATGCACAATATGTGGATATGCCCAAATATACAATCAGCTTTAATCCAAACGGAGGAACAGGAAATGTACCTTCATTGCAGGTAACTGAGGGACAGACTTCTTCAGCACTACCAGATGGAAGTGGATTTACCGCACCAACAGATATGAAGTTTCACCTCTGGAACACGAAAGCAGATGGAACTGGAACAATGTATGTAGCAGGATCAACAATACCAAATGTAACAGCAGATGTGACCCTATATGCATGTTATATTAGTAAAATTAAGTCTATAGTTTTTTTTAAGAGCAGTTTTGTATGTTATTTATCATGGCGAATATCTGAGGGACAGTCTACTCCAGCCTTTCCAGATGGAAGTGGATTTAAAGCACCAAAAGGCAAGAAGTTTGACAGTTGGAACACAGCATTAGATGGAACAGGAACCAAGTATGCAGCAGGAACAATCCTTACAAATGTAACAACAAGTATGTACTTATATGCACAGTATGTGGACAATACACCACAGGTAATCCGTACCATAAGATTTAATGCAAATGGAGGGACAGGAAGTATTTCTTCGTTACAAATAGTAGATGGACAGACTTCCGCAGCATTACCAGATGGAGCAGGACTAACAGCACCAAAAGGCAAGAAGTTTGACAGCTGGAATACAGCATCAGACGGAAGCGGGACTAAGTATACAGCAGGAGCAACGGTTGTAAATGTGACAACAAATGTGACGCTGTATGCACAGTATGTGGATATACCGCAGGTAATTCATACCATAAGCTTTGATGCAAACGGAGGAACAGGAACTGTAACCTCAATACAGGTAGCAGATGGACAAGCCTCATCCGTATTACCAGATGGAACAGGGCTGACAGCACCAAAAGGCAAGAAGTTTGACAGCTGGAATACAGCATCAGACGGAAGCGGGACTAAGTATACAGCAGGAGCAACGGTTGTAAATGTGACAACAAATGTGACGCTGTATGCACAGTATGTGGATATACCGCAAGTAACTCGAACAATTACCTTTGATTTAAACGGAGGCACCGGAGGCGTTCCTTCATTGCAGGTAGCAGATGGACAGGCATCTTCAGCATTACCTGATGGAAGCAGCTTGACTGCGCCAAAAGGGAAGAAGTTTGACAGCTGGAACACGAAGGCAGATGGAAGCGGAATCAAATATGCTGTAGGAGCAACCGTTGGAAATGTAACATCCGATATGACCTTGTATGCACAGTATGTGGATATACCGCAGGTAATTCATACCATAAGCTTTGATGCAAACGAAGGAACCGGAGGCGTTTCTTCACAGCAGGTAGCAGATGGACAGGCATCTTCAGCATTACCTGATGGAAGCAGCTTGACTGCACCAAAAGGCAAGAAGTTTGACAGCTGGAACACAAAGGCAGACGGAAGCGGGACTAAGTATACAGCAGGAGCAACGGTTGTAAATGTGACAACAAATGTGACGCTGTATGCACAGTATGTGGATATACCGCAGGTAACTCATACCATAAGCTTTGATGCAAACGGAGGAACAGGAACTGTAACCTCAATACAGGTAGCAGATGGACAAGCTTCATCTGCATTAGCAGATGGAACAGGACTGACAGCACCGACGGGCAGTAAGTTTAACAGCTGGAACACCAAGTCAGATGGAAGTGGAATCAAATATGCTGCAGGTGCAACAATTCCATATGTAACATCAGATATGACCTTATATGCACAGTATGTAACGGATTCAAGCAGCAGTGGTGGAAGTAGCCACAGTGGCGGAAGTTCTTCTTCAGGAAGTACATCAACCAGCGATAAAATCATAATTGATAAAGAAACGAAGGACCATAAGTTAAACATTAATGTGGAAAGCTGGGTTAATCCATTTACCGATGTGGCAAAATCAGACTGGTTCTATAAGAGCGTGGCAATCCTTAATCAGAATAATATAATGGGGGGTACAGATGCTTCTGCATTTTCACCAGATTTAGGCACCAATCGTGGAATGATTGCAGCCATACTATATAGATTGGATGGCTCTGAGGAAACCTTTGACAGTGATTTTAAAGATGTGACGAAAGGACAGTATTATGCCAATGCTGTTGCATGGGCACAAAATAAAGAAATCGTTACAGGATATGGAAACAATATCTTTGCTCCAAATAATAATATTACACGTGAACAGTTAGTTTCTATTCTTTGGAGATATGCGGGTTCTCCTGTGGTTACAGATTATAATGGTATAGCATCATTTAAAGATGCCTTCGATATATCAGATTATGCAAAGCAGGCATTTACATGGGCTTATCAGCAAGAAATAATCAGTGGGAATGGGAGTAATTCACTTAATCCAAAAGGACTGGCTACCAGAGCAGAGGCTGCCATGATGATTACAAATTATGTGAATCTAGTAAAAGAAACTAAATGTAAATAGGAGGCGAATTTATAATTATGGAAAAGTTGGCTCTAATTGATATGAATGTGAATAGCATCAGTGAAATTTTAATGGCAATACCTATTCCTGCAATTATATTTGATTATAACAGCAGAAAAATTTTAGCCATAAACAAATATTGTCTGAATCTTTGCAGCTTAAGTAGAAAAGAACTAATTGGTAAAAACTCAGCAGATATTTTTTTCAATTATACTGATACAGAATGTTGTAATCGGTATGCAGATGTTCCTCAGAATAAAGAGATAAAAATACTAAAAAATCATGAAAAGTATAGCATTGTGCGTACCTTTGAAAGTGAATTTATATATAAGAAAAAACGTGTTATTCTTCAAATTTTTATAGACATTACAGAGCAATTGGAAGTACAAAAGAAAATAGAAAGAAATATAAAAGTACAATATGCATTGAAGAAAATCAATGAAGCAGCCAGCAAAATGGAAAATATAAGAGAGTTTTACAAAGCATTGAGGTCAATAATTCATGAGCATTATAGTCCTGTGGGATTATCAATACAATTAATAGAAAGGAATAAAGACACCAAACCAATTGTGGTTAATCGAAATGATATTTATCTGAAACATAAACAGGATTTTGAAAGGATTCACAATCAGGCTATATCTTATGAAGTAAAGCAGCCTATACAGAAGAACCAGAATTTTGAAGAAAATGTTTACAAAATAGAGGAAGAAAATGAAGAAGTCTTAAATATATTAGGGGTACCATTAAAAAATAAAAATGGACAGGTGATGGGTTGCTTTTGTTGCTTTTTTTATAAGGATGATTATGTATATGACAAAGAAGACAATGAGTATCTGGCATTTGCAGCCACAACTATTTCTATGTGTTTAGGAAGATTAAATACTGAAAAAGAATTAAAGAAAAGCTATCATAAGCTTTTAAGGACACAAGAGTCAATTATACACATTTTAGCCAATGCCCTCGAAGTGAAAGATCCCTATACAGCAGGGCATCAGAAACGGGTATGTCAGCTGGCCTATGAAATTGCAAAAAAAGTAAAGCCATCGGACAAGGAATTCCTCCAGAGGATAAAACTTGCAGCTACAATACACGACATAGGTAAAATTTATGTTCCCAGCGAATTACTGACAAGACCTGGTATAATTAAGGATGTAGAAAAGCAATTTATTAATCTTCATGCAGAGGTAGGGTATAATCTTCTTAGCAAGGAACAATCCCTGGCTGATATTGCAGAAATCGTTTACCAGCATCATGAAAGGATTGATGGCAGTGGATATCCCCAGGGATTATTGGTGATCAGATTTGTATGGAGGCTAAAATCATAGCAGTAGCCGATACTGTGGAAGCTATAAATTCTTTCAGACCATACCGGCAGGCTTTAGGCATGTCTGTAGCAATTGATGAAATTAAGGAAGGAGCTGGAAATATTTATGATAGGAACATTGTCAATATATGTGTTGACCTTATAGAAAACGAAAATTTTTTGTTTTCTTAAGATGTTTTGAAAGATTAAAAAGGCATCAATTTAGCTGAAATTATTGGAATATTCTCTCAGGTGGACTATAATTAAAAGGAATATATAACAGAAAAAGTATTAGTTGTGCTGTTAAAGAGTAAAGGATTTTACAATTGAAGTTCTAGTGGGAAGGTGACTAAATTTTATATGGGGAAAAAAGTAGTAGTTCCTATAATCAGCTTTATAGTATTTATTATTATAGTGTACATTTATGTTATAGGATGCAGTAAAGCTTCTGAAGGTAATCATATCGTCGTAGAGAATGGGGTAATAGATTTAAGAGCCTATGACATTGCTGTAGAGTCTAAACCCATTAATCTGGACGGAGTGTGGGAATTTTATCCTAACCAGTTTACAAAGAATTTCAGTAAGGAAAACGAATTTGTTCCATTTTATGTACCAGACAACTGGAAAGGAAGGATTTCTTCAGATAAAAAAAGTGCTTTTGGGTATGGGACATTTCATCTGAAAATCCTCATGAATCCTAAGCAGGAATCTCAGCTACTGGGGCTAAAAGTAAATGATATCAAAGTAGCACATAGGATTTTTGTTAATGGAAAGGAAATTTCAAAGGATGGTATCGTAGGAAAAGATATTACTGATTATGAGCCAAAGAGTAAAAGCTATTCAGTATTTTTCCAAAACAATGAACCGGTATTGGATTTAGCAATTTGGGTTTCAAATTATCATTCAGTTAAATTGGGCGGAATAATCAAACCTGTTTACTTTGGCACTCAATCACAGATTCTGGCAGTACAGGAAGACTATATACTAATTGAAACCATAATAATCTCCATGGTATTTATTATTGCTGCTACTTTGCTAGGTGGATTTTTTATAAACAGAAACCTGAATTTCTTATATTGTGGCCTTTATGGGTTTTCATCAATAGTGTTGTTTTCAACAAATGGAGAAGATTTATTGTATAGAATAATGCCGTATTTATCCTATTTAGATTTTCAAAGGATACATTCTATTGCAATTTTAACTTGTATACTATTTTTTATAGTATATATGGTGTCTATCATGCCACCGGTTTACAATAAATACATAGTTGGCACTATAGAAACTTCTGTTGCAATACTAGCTGTACTTTGTTTGTATTTTTCAACCTATACCATTAATTTAATTAGTTATTATGCATCTTTTGGGTGCATGTTTATTCTTTTTTATATTTTGCAGGGCATAGTATTTACTGCATTTAGACGGAATTCAGAGACAGTGTTATATGCAATGAGTCTATTTTCAGTATTGCTTGGGTTAATAAGTTATTCACCGCATTTTTATTTTGCAGGCTATTATAATTATTATGTTATTATCTTTGCTGCATTTCAGTTTATTTTAGCAAGAGCATTTTTAACAATTAAAAGACAAAAAGTAGACCATCAACTGGTAGAGTTGATGACAGAAGAGCTTAATCAAGTGAATACACTCAGAGAAGAATTAATTATAAAAACATCCAGGGAATTTAAATCCCAGTTTCTCATGATGTGCAGTTTTTTAAAGCTTATTTTAGAAGATGAAAAGGATAGAATCTCATTTGAGAGCCTGCATAAATTAAAATTTCTTATGGATTCACTGGAAAGACTAAGCAGAGTAACAACTACTATAAATGATATTGTAAAGGTAGATGATGGTGAAAATGAAAAAAGTTCAAAAGAAGTCGAAATCAAAAATTTGTTGGAAGGGATAGTAAATGTATATGGTTTTATCTATTCTGAAGTAAAGTGTAATATCTATTTAAAGGTTCCTGACCAGAATGTATTTGTCAAAGGAGACTCAGACAAATTAATTTACATAATACTAAGCATTTTTGACAGCGCATTACTTAATTTATATGCTGGGGATATTAATATAATTCTGGTTCCAAAAATTAATTGTATTGAGCTGGTTGTATCAACATCGGGTAATGATACTTTAAGCCCAGACATCAAGCAAGCTTTAGACGAACAGTTTATAAGTATGAATGATGCTTTTCCATATAGTTTTAGTGAAATGGGTTTAGGTTTAACAAAAAAATTAGTGGATGGGCTTGGTGGCAGTATAAAATGTTACTCAAATCGGAACTTCAAAAAAACATGTCTGTATTTACCTCTGGCTGCAATAAAAGAGTCTACAACCGTTGATTCCTCTGAAAATAATTGCAATCAGAAAATCGGCAGAGAGATTGATATTAATTTCACACAAAACAATCAAAATGGTTCCCAAACCATATTAATCATTGATGACGATAAAGATAATTTAAATTTTCTTTTTCATGTATTGTCAAGAGAAAATTATCATATAGTCTTACAATCATTGAGCGATGAAGCTTTAAATATAAAGAACAATTATTCCCAGATTGATCTGGTTATTATAAATTTAGTGATAACCAATGCTTTAAGCTTTGACAGATGTAAAATGATTCGTGAACAATTTAGCATGATTGAGCTGCCCATATTGATTTTAACTTCTCCAGTCAGTGAAAAATTCATTCATTTAGCTTTGAATGCAGGTGCCAATGATATAATCCAGAAACCCATTCATCCAGATGAACTAAAAGCCAGGATTGTTTCATTATTGAATATAAAATCTTTAAGTGAGTCTAAACAGAGTTATGAGATGGCTTTTCTTAATGCGCAGATTAAGCCGCATTTTCTCTTTAACGCACTGAATTCTTTAGTGAATTTATGTGAAACAGATCCCGTACGGGCCTCGGACCTTGTTATTGCCATAGCAAATTTCTTAAGAGGGACACTGAATTTTTCTAATACCGACAAGTTAATACCTCTCGAAAAAGAAATAGCCATAACAAAAGCCTATCTTGGAATTGAAGCAAGCCGATTTAACAATTTAGCAATAAATTATGACATGGATAATACTGATGGATTCTTTATTCCGCCGTTGAGCATCCAGATTTTAGCTGAAAATGTCATTAAACATGTAATTAAATCCAGTACAAAACAATATATGATTACTATTTCAATAAAGAAAAAGAAGGACAACATACTGAAAATCAAAATTGAAGATAATGGTGAGGGACTCTCTGAAGAGACTATTGCCAATCTTTTAAAAAAACCTGTTAAAGATGGAAGTATTGGTATTTACAATGTAAACACCAGATTAAAAACCTTTTGCGATTCAAATTTGGAGTATATTACATCAGGGAATGGTACTAGTGTAGTGTTTTATATAAGGGGGTAACTATTATGACGTATAGGGCAATTGCAATTGATGATGAACTGGCTTCTTTAAATCGTTTTTCAAGATTAATAGAAAATGAAAAAAGAATTGAACTATTGGATAGTTTTACTGTATCTGGAGATGCGCTGGGGTTTATAGAAAACAATTCTGTAGATCTGATTTTTTTAGACATAGAGATGCCGGATATGAACGGAATTGAACTGGCTGAAAAAATTTTGTCTATAAACCCTGAAGTTGAGATTATATTTATTACAGCCCATGAATCTTTTGCGCTTCAGGCATTTCATGTATATGCGTCAGGATATCTATTAAAGCCAGTTACCTGTGAGGATATTTCAAACATTATAAATATTAGTATAAAACGAAAAAATAAAAAGCAGTTGAATGAAGATGTGGACAACATGCTGTATGTAAACAGCTTTGGAAGTGTGGGCTGTTATGTACAACGTGAAACTCAGGAAGGCATTAAATGGCGCACATCAAAATGTGAAGAACTGATTATATATCTGGTTGAACAGAATAAGGCAGTGTCCAGGGAAAAATTAATTGAAGATTTATGGCCTGATATGAGTTATGACCATGCGGCTAAAAATCTGCATGTTACCTGTTATAATATAAGATCTGAATTGAAATTATACAATCTGGAGGATGTAATAGTTAAAAGATACGGTGTTTATGAAATTAATAAAAATAAAGTGATAAGTGATTATTGGGAATTTATTGATGCACTAAACCAGACAAAAGGAAATAAAATGGACTTTGAAAATATAGACCTGCTGATAAAAAAATACCAATTGGGGTATTTAAATAACAAGTACTATGAATGGTGTAACTTTGTAAAAGAGTGGATGGATATAGAAGTTGAAAAAATCCTTTATTCTATTTTAGAATCGTGTAACAATGATAATAACTTTGAGAAAGCAATTGATATTCTGCTAAAAATTATATCAATAAATGATTGTGACGATAATGCCTATGAGCAATTGATTCAAATGTGCATGGTAACCGGAAATAAAAGACTAGCTGTGAGAATGCTTAAGAATTACAAACAGATGTTAGGAAAAGAATTCTGCACAAAGCCGCCTAAATGGATTTTTGAGTTATTGAAGAACTGTGACGAAGGATATGGAGACTTTGCAGTGAGAAGTAGTAAGAAACGAAGGGTTAGTAAGTAGAATTTAAAGAAATATATAAAATAAAGAATGAAAGTACAGCGTAAGAAATTACAAAAATGCTTTCATTTTTTTATGCAGGAAATTAGGAAGCACTAATCCCCAAAATACAATCCAGTGGTTTAGTTTTTGTTTATTGCCATATTATATAATGATTCTGGGTTAGGAGGTGATAAGTGAAAATCACTTAAAATAGAGTTTATTCGTTACAATGGGGATGGAGTATGGTAATAAGGGGGACATAGATATGAGAAGGAATAATAAATCTATTTGCTTTATTGGAAATTGTAGTTCAAAGTTGCCGGAAAACGAAATAAAACTTCAGGAGTTAAAGCTGAGAATGTATAAAGAAATAAATAATGCTATTGAAAATAATGTGGATACATTCTATTTTGGTGCTCTTTACGGATTTGAACTTATGTGTGCAAATTTAGTACTTCTAAGGAAAAAAGTAATTAATATGCAAAATCCAAAACGTGTAAAATTAATTGCCATTGTTCCTTATGAAGAGCAGGCGAGAAATTGGAAAGAAGAGGACAGAGAAATGTACTACAGTACACTATCTCAGTGTGATAGTGTCATTCTTATTGATAAACAATATAAGGAAGACTGCTTGGTGGAGAGAAATAAATATATGGTAGATCACAGCAGCAGAATTATCTGCTATTATAACAGCTGCAGAGGAGATAAAGCTTATCTTTTAGACTATGCAAAAAGAAAAAAATTTAAAATAACCAATTTAGATTAACGGATTTAATAGAACAGAGCCAATTCATATTGGTTGCGCCACTTGTATTGAATTAGGAAATTTGTGTAATAAAGTACAAGGCGGAATATAACAAACTGCCTTGTACTATACAAAGAGATTTCTACAGATAACTCTTAATATCATCTGCAAGCTTTTCTTCTAAACTAATAAGCTTTTTTACTAAAATTCGTGCATTCGCTTCAGCAGCTTTATACTTATTTAAAAATTTGTTAAGGGATTTTACGCCCATATTGCAGCCATCCGTAATTAAGTCAGCAACAGCCTGATCACTTTCATCAAAAGAAAGTTTTACATTAGTTTTGATCCAGGACATGGTTTTTGCTACAGGATTAGGTTCCTTTCCACTATCATTAAAATTATCAAGAAGTATCGTAGTTTCTTTTTCTAAAATTTCATGATCCATTTTGCACGCATTTAATATTTGTTTTAACCTTGAGTCATGCACATTATCCAGGATTTCATCTATAGAAGCAATTGCCATTTTTATTCCAGCATTACATTCCTTTAGTAATTCAATTGTATCATTATATATCATAATTGTTTCTCCTTTTAAATTATTATGCCGCAATGATAGAAAGTTCATACACTGCCGTTAAGTGATAAATCAATTTTCTTCTGTGAAATTTTAGGTTATAATACTCATATAAAAAAGAAACCCTAATAATAATTATTTCAGCCAGCAGGAGAAAATGTATGTATTATAAGATTGAAAACGACATAATGGAAGAAACCACTATTGAAGACTGGGAGAAAAAGCAGGATGGAGTGGCGCTGTTTACCAGTACTGATTGGGAGCAGGCAGTGAAAATACGGGCAAGTTACCTGCTGGAGCAAAATCGGGATAATATCCGTTTTTGTAAATTAGAAAGTTATGCGGATTTTCTGTTTGGAACTTTTCATATACCCCGCAAGAGGGAGAAAAGTCAAAATATAAGTTTTGCTTTTTATATTCTGGAAAATAAGCTGATTTTTATCGATGATACCGGATTGGTGAAAAAAAGTATTGAAAGAATCACCTCAGGGAAACTCCGAAAAGGATATACAGTAGAACGCTTTCTATATGATTTTCTGGTATCTTTGATTGAAGAGGATGTTGTATATTTAGCGGAAATTGAAAAGGACATTACCAAGATGGAGGAAGCGATTTTAAAACGTGAGGTGGAGGATTTTAATTACCGGATGCTGGGTCTGAAAAAAGAAATTTCCCGCATGTATCGCTACTACAGTCAGCTGACTGATTTAGGAGAAAGCTTATTTGATAATGAGATGGACTTTTTTGGAAAAGACGATATAGCAACTTTCCGTATATTTGCAGATCGTGTTGCCAGACTGCAGGGGGAGACTCAGGTACTCAGAGAATATGCCATGCAGGTGCAGGAGGTTTATCAGTCTGAAATCGGCATTCGGCAAAATGATGTCATGAAAGTGCTGACTATGGTAACAATTATTTTCCTTCCACTGACTTTACTTGTAGGATGGTATGGAATGAATTTTACCCATATGCCTGAATTAAACTGGATATATGGCTATCCAATGGTTATCGTACTGAGTATCATAATCGTATCGATTTGTTTATGGATATTTAAGAAAAAAATGTGAGAGGAGTAAATTCACTCTCATTTTTTTATGGGAACATATTTACAAATGCTTTTAAGTTATATATGATAAAAAGCGGATGGTATTCAGAAGAAACTATACCTAAAAAAAATGAACAAATAAAAATCTGATGTTGAGTAATCACAGGCTATGGTTTTAGTTAATATTCCATAGATGGGCTGATATCAGGAAATCAGACTCAGTATCTCCTTAAAAAGGAGGTGATTATTTGAAAATAGGATTTATTGGAGCAGGAAAAGTAGGCGTTTCCCTGGGAAAGCATATTTTGCAATGCTCAGATCAGAAAAAAGTAAATGTTATAGGTTATTATGACAAAGCTACATTGGCAGCTAAAGAAGCTGCGGACTTTACAAGTTCAAAACAATACAGTAACATGGAAAATTTAGTAGAAGATAGTGAGATGATTTTTGTCACTGTGAATGATGACGCAATCTCAACCGTCTGGGAAAAACTAAAAGGGTTACCAATAAAAGAGAAATTTGTTTGTCATTGTAGTGGCTCGCTAACGTCAGCCATTTTTTCAGGTATTAATCAATGTAACGCATATGGTTATTCTATCCATCCACTCTTTGCGGTCAGTGATAAGCTGACTTCTTACCAAAAACTCAAACAAGCTATTTTTACAATTGAAGGAGAACAGTCTAACATACATATTATGACTCAATTCATCAGACAACTGGGAAATGATGTTGTACAAATCCAGGCACAGGACAAGGTTGTTTATCATGCAGCAGCAGTTTTTGCAAGTAATCTTGTGACAGGACTTGTTGACATCAGTATCCAGATGATGATGGATTGTGGATTTTCTCAAAGTGAAGCTCTGAGGGCCTTAGCACCGCTTCTGTCTGGAAACATGAATCAGGTCATTAAGGTGGGAACGGAAGCTGCACTGACGGGTCCGGTGGAAAGAAATGATATTCAGACTGTGGGCAAACATATAAATGCATTAACAGAAGAACAAAAAGAGATATACAAAGCTCTTTCAATGCATCTTATATCCATTGCAAGAAGTAAGAACAAAGATAGGGATTATAGTGACATGGAGGTACTATTGAAATGAAAAATACAGTGGCTACATTGCAGGAACAAAAGAACAACAAACAAAAAATAACTATGCTGACTGCTTATGATTATTCTACGGCAAAACTTATGGACCAGTCAGGAATAAACTGCATATTAGTAGGCGATTCTCTGGGTATGGTTATGCTGGGATACCCGGATACTTTATCGGTAACCATGGAAGACATGATACATCATACAAAGGCTGTAACCAGAGGCTGCACTGAAACTTTTGTAGTGGCGGATATGCCATTTATGTCTTATCAGACCTCCGTTTATGATGCGGTTGTCAATGCCGGGAAGCTGGTAAAAGAAGGGGGAGCACAGTGCGTAAAGCTGGAAGGTGGACTTGAGGTTTGCCCACAGATAGAAGCCATTGTAAAGGCTTCCATTCCTGTTATGGCTCATCTGGGCCTGACTCCTCAATCGGTCAATGCTTTTGGGGGATTTAAGGTACAGGGAAAAGATGAAGAAGCAGCCAGGAGAATTTTGCAGGAAGCTTTGGCTGTGCAGGAAGCAGGGGCTTTTGCAGTAGTGCTGGAGTGTGTGCCTGCGAAACTGGCAGCACTGATTTCCGCAAAATTAGAAATTCCTACTATTGGGATTGGAGCAGGAAATGGGTGTGACGGGCAGGTGCTTGTTTATCAGGATATGCTATCCATGTACGGTGGATTTAAACCTAAGTTTGTTAAACAGTATGCCAATCTGGGAGAACAGATGAAGGAAGCTTTTTCAGAATACATTCGTGAAACTCAGGATGGAAGTTTCCCAGCAGAGGAGCATACATTTAAAATTTCTGATGATATATTGGATAAATTATATTAAAATAATGAAGGGGCTGTTGCAAAATGGTATGCTTTCTTCTAGGTAGACAAGTGAAATAATAAAATGACTTGTTACTAGAAGGGAGTACATGAAATCTTTTATACTGTTGATGCTACCGTGATTATCATTTTTACTTAAATCTCGGTAGCTTTTTGCATCTTTACCCGTTAGTTTTGATACATTGTTAGCTTTTTCATTGAAATGGCTACCATAAAGTTTCAACTTTCATAAAATACGGTAGTTTTTGCCCAAAATGCTACCGTATTTTTTGTTTTTTTATGATTATACGAGCAAAAAACTTATTCTCTTATAATTGCGTTGTCTCACTTCCTATTCGGAATTTGGTGGTCTGAGTTTGGCTGTCTAATCATCCTAATTAGTATAAAAAGGGCTGTTGCAAAATATCAGTCATTTTGCAACAACTCCTTTCCCATAGTTAATGAGTGCAATAATAGGCAATGGCTTTTCCAGCAAATTCCGCTGTACCCGGGCCTCCAGTCTTATCTATGTTTTCTATGAAACGTCCGTCTAAAGAATACATTTGTCCAAGACCCGCCAATATCTCTTTTGTGCAATGATAATAATTTTCAGTAATGGTGTCCTGCAATTTTCTGACTTGCACCTGTGCTGCATGTGATTCAGGAGATTCTTCTAAAAGTTTGCCGAATTCAATAAAATTCTGCATCAACATCAGGTTTATATTTCTCCAATCTTTTTGTGAATATCTTGCTGTTTTTTCTTTAAATTCTTTATAAGATTCAGTATGCCCCAGCTGGCTTTAGCTTCTTCAGCATATTTATCTAATTCTTCTGTACTAAAAGCGTCAAAATTCATGGTGCTTACTCCTTTATTTTTATTTCAAGAGCGAGGCTGATTAAGTTATTAAGGTGGTCTTTTTTTAGATGAAGCATTGTAATCTGCTGTTCCAATGCTTTATTTTTGTCAAAGTCCGGACTATCTAATATCTGCTTGATTTCTTTCAATGAAAATTCCAGTTCCCGGAACAATAATATTTGTTGAAGCCGCTCTAAAGCAGCATAATCATATAAACGGTATCCGGAACCGGTTACTTCACTTGGATGCAGCAGGCCAATTGTATCGTAGTAATGCAGGGTGCGTACGCTCACGCCTGCCAGTTTGCTCACTTCATTAACAGTCATCATTTTTTAATCCTCCTCCTGATAAAATATATCATAAACTATTACGTAAGGTCAGAGTCAATAAAAATATAATATTAAAAAGTAAAATGTAATAGTAAATTCTTGATTATAATATCTAATTGCTGTTTGTATGATATAATTACAGATGGAAAATATAGTTATTTTATGATTGGTTTATTCATGATTAGAAGAACGAAAGGGGCAAAATGGTTATAGAGACAGAAAGGTTAGAGATTATTCCATTAAATACAGAACAACTCAGATTATGGGTTGAAGATATTCCTGCACTGGAAAAAAGTCTGGCTTGCAGTTACAAGGCAGAACCCATGGAGGGCTTTTTTCTTGATATAGTCAGAGACCAGCTGGAAGTTACAGAGAGTGACCAGGAAAATTATTTCTTTCACAGCTTTTGGTTTTTAATTCGTAAAAGTGACCGGGTTGTAGTAGGTTCTGCCGATTTTAAGGACATTCCTGATGAAAAGGCACAGGTGGAAATAGGTTATGGCCTTGGAAAAGAATTTGAACACAAGGGTTATATGACCGAAGCCGTTAAAGCCATGTGCCAGTGGGCAATGAAACAGCCTGGGGTATCTTATGTAATTGCTGAGACGGATCTGGATGGTTATGCTTCCCAACGTATATTGGAACGATGCGGATTTACCCAGATTGACCAGGGAGAAACTCTATGGTGGAAATATGAGGGGAGTGGAGCACATCATAAAAAAATAGACATGGATAAACTGCGGAATAATAAGTTGTTGAAGGGTATTAGTTTAATCGTAGCCCTTATTTTACCGGCTTTAGTAATCAAAACCTTTACCTTGTTCAGCATAAGCGATGTATTGAATCCATATGATTACTTGTGGTCAGGATTTTATGGTTCCATATTGGTTTGTTTTTTCTTTAAAAACAAAATTTTAAAGAGCTTGGTAGTCTGCATAAATGCACTAATCATTTTGTTTTTATTATATTTTTCATTAATGGGAGGGATACAAGCTCCTTTAAGATTGTTCATAGAAATGATTGTTCCGATTGTGCCAGACAAGTGGGTCAGCAATCTGGTATATTATTTCCTGCCTTTGTCCAAATATCCACCGATTTAAAGGACTATTAACTATATAAGATGAAATATGGCAGCTGTTAAAGCTGCCATATATTTTAACCAGGTTTATATTCCATAAGACAAAGAATTGGGGTCCTGAAAAAGTGGCAGATGAGGTGGATTGAAGGTAAATACAAAAAAGCAGACTAACAGAATCAAAAGTCCCACTAACCCCAGTAAAACAGCCATACTGGAAGAAAAATAGTCAGTCTGAAGCATTTTATAATTAAAGAAATAGGCTACAAGGACACCTAGAATGAAAGTCCCAATATCAGCTAAAAGAAAATTTTCCCCCAGTATACCGGTGTAGGTGTAAAATACTGTTATAATAGTTAACATTCCAAGAAGAATAGACAAAAACTTTGCTGGAATGAAGTTTGGCAGTTCATAGCCGTAAGCAAAATATTCCAGGACGGCAAATAAAAACATTGGGGTAAAAAGCAGCTTTAAGTGTTCCCAGGTACTTTCATTTACGGCACTGAAAACAGCCACAAGCGGATTGCCACTTGACCAGGTGTAAGTAAAATGCAGCAGAGTTCCGAATATCAAAGTAAATATTATTCCGGCTATAGTCCATGATTTAGTATTCAAAAAAACACCCCCTTTAAATAATTATATGAGGTATAAGTATGCAAATTAACCGTTTATTTCAAATTATTTATATATTGCTGGACAGAAAGAGCATTACTGCGTCTGCCTTATCCGAAAAACTAGAAGTTTCAGTGCGAACCATTTACCGTGATGTTGAGGTACTTTCTTCCGTAGGAGTGCCTGTTTATATGAGTAAGGGTAAAGGAGGGGGATATCTCTTCTACCTGGTTTTGTGCTGAATAAAACGGTGCTGACGGATCAGGAAAAAGCAGACATTTTGGCCTCCCTGTATGCAGTTAATTCCGTTAAACCCGAGGAAAAAGATACTGCATTGCAAAAGCTAAGCAGTTTTTTTGGAAAAGGTAATGCAGACTGGATTGAAATTGATTTTAGCTCCTGGTCCCATGAAGATAAAGAAAATGAAACTTTTGACAGCCTAAAACAAGCAATTTTAAATCGAAAGACTGCGGAGTTTTTGTATGCCAGTGGAAAGAGAGAAGAAACACTGCGGAAAGTGTATCCCCTGAAACTGGGGTTTAAAGCACAAAGCTGGTATCTATATGGATACTGCGTTGAAAGAAAGGATTACCGTTTTTTTAAATTAAGAAGAATAAAAGAACTGAACATCCTGGAAGAAGGTTTTAACCTTGCTACACCAGCTAAAATATTTTCCGAAGATAATATTTTTAAGGAAGACTATTTTAATCTGAAATTAAAGCTTTCCTCAAAGATGGCCTACCGGGTTTATGATGAATTTTCTAAATTCCAGCTGTCAGAGGAGGGGTATTATATTGCGGAAACCATGTTCCCAAAAGGACAATGGGTATTCAGTTACGTGGCTTCTTTTGGTGATGAATGTGAAGTACTGGAACCAGAGGAGGTTAGAAACGAGGTTAGAAAAAAATTGCAAAATATGTTAAAGTTTTATTTATAATATGACGTATAGTTGTCATATTATGCTATCTATAATGACCTCATTAGTTAATCAAAAGGTGTGCAAAATGTACATTAAATTTAATCGGAGGTTATATAAAATGAATTATGAGGTAGTAACATTAAAGGAAAAGATTATTGTAGGGTTAAGTGCGGTTACATCAAACAGTGATCCAAAGATGACTGAAATTATTGGAGGACTTTGGGAGAAGTTGTACTATGAGGGAATTAACGAATCAATAAAAAATAAAGTCAATGAGTATGCTATTGGATTATATTCAGATTACCAGGGAGAGAGTTACTGTGTAACAGCTGGGAATGAAGTGTCAAAGGCAGAAAATAAAGGACTGGCTGTAAAGGTCATACCAGCAGGAAAATATGCAAAATTCTCTGTTCATGGAAATATGGAGACTGCTGTTGCAGAATCATGGGAGGAAATCTGGAAAATGGATTTAGACCGAAGTTTTACCGGGGATTTTGAAGAGTATCTGAATTCAGATCCTGAAAATGCGGATATCGATATCTATATTGCATTAAAATAACGGTCATAATGGATAAAGGTGAGAATAGGTTTTCATCTTGAGGGTAATTGGATAAGAGTATTTGAAGGATATTATGGGAGGAAATTTCAATGAAATATGTGTGTACTTTGATTGCAGTAAAAAATATAGAACAATCAAAGAAATTTTATCATGATTTACTGAATCAGGAAGTCATTGCAGATTTAGGTGCTAATGTAACTCTGACAGGAGGTTTTGCCTTACAGACGGCTGAAAGCTGGCAAGATTTTATTCAAAAGGAGGAACAAGAGGTTTTGTATGGGAATAATGATGCGGAACTATATTTTGAAGAAGACGATATAGACAACTTTATGGATCGGTTAAAAGCTTTCGGTGTGGAATATGTTCATTATCTCAAAGAACATGCATGGGGACAGCGGGTAGTCCGCTTCTATGACTTGGATAAGCATATTATTGAAGTTGGAGAAAATATGGCTGTGGTTGCGAAAAGATTTGTGGACAGCGGTCTGACAGTTGAACAAACGGCCAAGCGCATGGCAGTTCCCATAGAATATATAAAAGTATTATTAAGTGAAACGACCGTATAACCATAAAAATCTGCGCAATCTGCTAAAGCAGACATAGTCTGTTTAGTAAAAATCTATAGAACTACTAACCGTAAAAATTAGGTTAGTAGTTTTTTAGTTGACTTAGCAGTTCGCTATGAAGCGCTTGACATCTTGACTACTTTGCAATACAATGTACCTAACTACTATGCAATGCAATATAGATAAGGAGGAAGAAAATGGTACCATCACAAATGTTAAAAGGTGTGCTGGAAGGCTGTGTTCTGCAGGTTGTATCCAAAAATGAAACTTACGGGTATCAGATTGTGCAGGAACTGCGAGAGTATGGTTTCACGGAAATCGTTGAAGGTACAATTTATCCTTTACTGCTAAGACTGGACAATAAGGGGCAGATTCAATCCAGAATGGTAGAATCCGATATAGGTCCAAAACGGAAATATTACAGCATAACGCCTTTGGGAACAGAAAGCTTAAAGGAGTTCGAAAATAACTGGAACGAGCTTGAAGACATTGTAAATGCTTTATTTAATGGGGGAAAAGAGAAATGAATGCAGATGAATTAAGAAAAAGAAATAATCAATTAGAAGAACAACTGATGACTGAAAATGAAAATAAGGATATGACTCAGATTGTAGCATATCTCAGAGGGTCACGACTGAGTGAGATAAATCAGGAACTGGTTCGTCAGGATATACTGGACATAGTGGTGTCTGCAAGAGAAAGGGGTGAGAGTATGAGCCAGGCTATTGGATCAGATTACAAAAAGTTTTGTGATGATATTATAGCTGAAATGGAGCCTGGTTGCAAAAAAGAAAAAATATCCGAAATATTTGAAACCGTTTTTTTATCCCTATCAATATTGGTCCTGATTAAAATGATTTTCTTTTCTGCAGAAACCATACGAACGGCAATAGCTAGTCAGCAAGTTAACTGGAATGTTCCGGTTTCTTATCTGGATATCTTTCTAACAATTGTTATTGTTGCTGCATCATGGGGCATCGTGGAGGCAATCTTAAAAGATGCGTTTGAGGAAAATGATAAAAGAACAAGAATCATTGTAGGTTCCAGTTTTGCAGCAATCATCGTGGGAGTTTCATTGTTGTATGCACTGCACATTGGCAGTGGAATCCTATTTGAAATCAACTTAGTTGCAGGATATGGATTGTCCGGCATTCTATATATTTTAAATAAAGTTTTTAATAATTTTAAAATAAAAAAATAAATATTTCCTGTTTGTTGTAAAAACAACAGAACCATTCTTATCTTTTCTTTATAATTCGTATATAAGTTAAAACACAAATATGAGTAATAAATATTTTAATCAATGAAGGAGAGGTATGTTATGGAAAACAAAATGTTTTGTTATCAGTGTGAACAGACAGCAGCATGTGCAGGCTGTACAGGAAATGCAGGTGTATGTGGAAAAACAGCAAACACTGCTAATTTACAGGACGAACTGACAGGTGCTTTGATTGGGCTTGCCAGAGCATGTGATGGTAATTCACCAACAGAAGCTGCAACAAAACTTATGATAGAAGGTTTATTTACAACGGTAACAAATGTAAGCTTTAATGACGAAACCATTAAAGAACTAATTGTAAAAGTTGAAAAAGAAAAAGAAAGAATCGTGCCCAACTGTTCCGGATGTGGGTCAGTTTGCGGCCGTAACGATAATTATGATATGAAGAAACTTTGGGATGACAACGAAGACATCCGTTCACTGAAATCCCTTATCTTATTTGGAATCCGTGGTGTTGCAGCGTATGCTTACCATGCTATGGTGCTTGGATACAAAGATGAAGAGGTAAACGCATTTTTCTATAAAGGGCTTTTCGTTATTGGAGAGGACTGGAATATGGAACAGCTGCTTCCTGTGGTTCTGGAAGTAGGAGAAATAAACTTAAAATGTATGGCATTACTGGATAAAGCAAATACAGAAACCTATGGAACACCAGTACCTACCGTTGTTCCTCTGAAGGTAGAAAAAGGACCGTTTATCGTTATTTCAGGCCATGATTTGTATGACCTGAAACAGTTACTGGAACAGACAAAGGGAAAAGGAATTAATATCTATACTCACGGAGAAATGCTTCCTGCACATGGGTATCCTTTGTTGAAAGAATATCCGCATTTAAAAGGAAATTTCGGAACTGCATGGCAGAATCAGCAGAAGGAGTTCGACAATCTTCCTGCTCCAATCCTGTTTACAACCAACTGCCTGATGCCAGTAAAGAGTAGCTATGCTGACAGAGTCTTTACAACAGAAGTAGTTTCTTATCCTGAGCTGGTCCATATTGGAGAAAACAAAGACTTCACTATGGTTATAGAAAAAGCCCTGGAACTGGGTGGTTTTTCTGAGGACACTGAATTCACTGGAATAAACGGCGGTAAAGAGGTGACTACAGGATTTGGTCATGGTACTGTGCTTTCCGTAGCTGATAAAGTGATTGATGCCGTAAAAGCTGGAGCTATCAAACATTTCTTCCTGGTAGGAGGATGTGATGGTGCAAAACCTGGCAGAAATTACTACACAGAATTTGTAAGACAGACTCCAGAGGATACCGTTATCCTTACAGTGGCTTGCGGAAAATTCCGATTTAATGATTTAAATATCGGAGAAATCGGTGGACTTCCAAGAATCATGGATATGGGACAGTGTAATGATGCTTACAGTGCAATCAAGGTTGCTGTAGCCTTGTCAGAAGCTTTTGGATGTAGCGTGAATGAACTGCCGCTATCCATGGTGCTTTCCTGGTATGAACAGAAAGCAGTATGCATCTTGCTGACATTACTGTACCTGGGTATAAAGAATATTTACCTGGGACCAACACTTCCAGCTTTTGTTTCACCTAACGTGCTAAACTTCCTGGTTGAGAATTTTAATATCTCTCCAATCAGCACTCCGGAAGAAGACTTAAAGAAGATTCTGGGCTAATTTATAAGCAAATTTATAAACAACGAAAAAGGATACCTCTACCTGCAAAGTAAGGGGTATCCTTTTTTTAGCGAATCGGAAGTAGAGTTGATGAACGATTATAAACACAATTAAAGGAAAAAACTTAACAAATAAAACAGAAAAAACATTATGTCTAAAATTCGACATAATAAGACTAATGGGTATGTTAGTATGTATTTATAATTATATAGAAAGGAGTATAAAAAGAGGACATAACAAAAGAAAAAATTATTTTAAAGAGGAGGAGATTAAAATGAGATTTAAATTTTTAGGGGTTACTATGTTAGCACTAATGGTGCTATTTATTCCAACAATTACAGTTCATGCCACAGATACGCAGGAATCGTTAACCATGCAAGTAGAGAAAATTACGGAGGATGCACATAATAAAATTATTGGAGAAAATGAAATTAAATCAGAAGACTGGATCAAGTTTGATGTTTCAGAGCTGTCTGCGGTTTCAAATGGAATGTTTCCAAATATTCCACAGGAAGTAGGTCAAAAATTCATAAGATTATATTACATTGGACAAATAGAAGAAAAATATCATAAAGATGAGGATTTTAAACCGCTCTTTTTAATTAATAACGATTTACAAACTGCGAAAGTTGGTTTCTTACATGAAAATGGTGAAACTACAATAATTGATATTAATTTAAATGAAATACAAGCAAATTCAATGAAGGAGCTAAACAGAGCTTCTTATACTGTTTCTGGAAGTTGTTCTTTGCAAAAATCAACTTCAGGAGCAACATATAGCGTAATAAGCTCAGGAAAGACTACTACAAGTAAGAAAGTTGATAACGTTTACTGCAGCATTACTACATACATGAATGGAACAAAATTAGCGTTGACTTCCAATAATGCTAACAATGCATCATCAGTTTCGGTTCAATATGTTACACCGCCTAATCAATTTCCAGCACAATATGAAGTTCAAGGTACGCATTTTGGATTTTTAGGAGATTCAATCGTTGATTATTATTCATCGTACAGTAAATCATTCAGTAATTAATATATTAATAATTGCTAAAGGAAAAAACAGGCTACCGTACTAAAAAAGTACGGTAGCCTCTTGGCTTTTAAAACTATTTTTCTAAATCTTGAAAGATAGCAATAGAATTAACTTTTTTATTTTCTGTATTAATCTCAAAATTAACTATATATTTGTCGGCTTTATATTTAAGAATTAAAGGTTCGTTAATATACAACTCGCTATACTGTGAAGTGTATAAATCATTTGGACTCCCTAATATTTCCTCCACCTGTTCTAGCTCCATACCAATTTGAACCCCATATATTTTATTGTTACCAGTATAATAAATTCCTGTTACTTGGTTGTCGCTTACTAGAAAATAGGTATCGCCATATTTTAATAATATTCCGCCCATGAAAGAATCATTATATTCTTCAGGTTTACCCCATTGAGTTATGATTTTATCATACTTAGTTCCGATCCCAAATTCAATACCATTCATTTTACCCTCATATAATAATTTTAAAGAGGGCATATACTTTTCTTCATTTGAATGTGGATTTAGATTTTCTTTGTTTATACCCTTTTTAATTGTTTCATTATTTACAATAAAAAATATAAAAAATAAACAAATAATAATTATAATTAATAAAATCCATTTTTTTTTCATCTTTATCTTCTTACCACAATAAACATTCACACCCATTTTTTAAAATCCCCTTTCTTTGAATAAAATCTATTATAATAAAGTTGGGGTGTCAACTAATTTCTCCAATTTATTCAAAATTGATATTTAATCCAAAAACTCAAGAAAGTAGGGGAAATTAATAAAATAGTCTCAATTTAATTTTATAAACAAATTCATAAATAACGCCAAAAGGATACCTCTTACATACAAAGTAAGGGGTATCCTTTTTACACTTAGCAAATGCCATTCACAAGAAATTCTTATGGCGTCCTTGGCTCTCTTGAGCTGAAAGTAAAATAATTCAGCAAGCCTTCTGCGAAAAAGTCTCCCATCCTATCTGAGAATGACAACAGGCTGTTAAATACATCCGTATTGCTTCTATAGTTTTTATTGGCAAATGTATTTATCTCATTGATGGTCCTATCATTAAAGCTAGTCAGTAAATTGGTCAGGGTATTTTTTTCCCAGAAAGGATTAACCCCTGTAAGTAAGTTTACTCTGTCTTGAATATTTTGATTGATTTGTTCCTTGTAATTATTTACGGCGTCGGTATCTCCACTTTTGGTTGCATCAATAAGAGATATTAACAGATTGATATAATTTGACATTAGAATGGCATGCTGGTCTGCCATAGCGTCTCCGAAGTATAGTCTGAAAATATTTGCATAGGTGATAGGCAGCTCCATCAGTTTTTCTTTAGCAGATTGTATAAGCTCTGGATCTGCATCCAGGAACACATAAACTAAATAAGCTCTCATCCAAGTTGCTATGTCTCTCCAAATCATTCTTAACCGGAATAACAGGTTTAACTGCCCTGGAGTTAAGTTATATTCGGGTAGCTGATTAATATGAGCCATGTGAAATCCTCCTTCTCTTGAACTAATATAGTATATTGCAGATAAATCACTTTGAGACCCCATTCCATAGTAAAACTACAGAAACAAACAATCAGAAAAAGAATAGTATGTAATGATAAACTCAAGTGGAAAAAAATGAAGTGTATCGTAAAATAGATCAATTTGTGCTATAATCGCAAAAGAGCATTTTTTAGAAAAGAGATTAAATCATGGAAAGACAGACACACAATTTACAACAAAAAACAGGTTATCTTATGATATTAGTCGCAGGCATGTTGTGGGGAAGTATTGGCTTATTTGTAACCATATTAAAATCTTTAGGTGCCGGTTCGGCCCTGATTGCCTTTCTGCGGATTGGGACAGGATTTATCCTGCTTATTCCTATCATGTATGCCATGAAAGGCAGAGAACTGTTTAAAATTGATAAAAAGGGGATTCTGATGTGCTTAGCATTAGGTGTATTCTCTCAGGGTCTGTTTAATCTTTCTTATAATGAAGCTATAAAGAACGTGGGAGTTGCCACTGCATCGGTACTTTTATATACCGCACCAATCTTTGTATGCATCATGTCGAAGCTATTTTTTAAAGAAAAGATAGGTTGGATAAAAGTAGCAGCTTTGTCCTTAAATGTTATAGGCTGCACTCTTACAGTAACCGGGGGTGATTTTACATCCGTTCATTTTTCTGTATATGGAGCAGCTATGGGGGTTACGGCAGGTTTTCTTTATGCAATGATGACTATATTAGGGAAGACGTCTATGAAAAACTATGATTCCCTGACCATTTCTTTTTATAGCTTTTTCTTTGGATGTTTATTTCTTGGGATTGTTATGCAGCCATGGGAAGGTATCACAAACCTGATAAATCCATATTTTGTAGCAGCGGCTATTGGGTTTGGGCTGATTCCTACAGTGGGTTCCTATTTCTTTTATATGAAGGGCCTGGCAAAAGGACTGGAGGCTTCAAGAGTTTCGGTCATTGCTTCGGTGGAGACCGTTGTGGCTGCATTTATTGGGCTTGCAGTACTGCATGAGGCAAGCAGCATGATGAAACTGATGGGTATTGGATGTGTAGTTGCTTCCATTTGCTTTATGAATATAATCAAATCAGAGAATATAAGATAGAAAAAATGCACAGGTATTAAAGTAATGAATTATGGCAGGAGATATTGCAAATTTATCAAAGGGCGAAGGGGGTTTGAGGAATGAGAAAGTTTTTTACGAAAAAAGTAATTACATTAATAATTATAACAATTTTGTCTACATTATTTGTATATATAGGAGCAAATGTATCGAAAGCGCAACTGCTTACAACCAGTGACAAGTTTTACAGGGCAAAAGTGCTTGGTCTTGAAGATGTAAAGGTTGGCCAGGTGAGTCTGGATAATGGTGCTTCTTCCGTATCCAGTAAAAGTGTCTATTTTAAAGCACAATTTACCAGTGGCCCGTATAAAGGAAAAGTCCGCACCATGCTTCAATACATTGATTACATGTATGCGGTGCAGCCTAAAACCGTTGAAAAAGGAGATAACATCGTTATTTCTTATGCGGCAGATCCGTCAAACTCACACGAATCATGGATGTTTATTGACTACAACAGAATCAATTACATGATTGTAATTTTCCTGCTGTTTGTGGGCCTTATTATTTTCATAGGAAGATCCAAAGGTGTTGCTACCATCGTATCTCTTCTTTTTACGGCAGCAGCAGTATTTATGGTATATATTCCGGGTATTTTAAGTGGGCAGAATATATATTTATCCACTATTATTATTTCCATATTTATCATTTTAATGAGTCTGACATTTTTAAACGGAGTGAATATAAAGACGTTTTGTGCGGTACTGGGAAATATAGGGGGACTGGCGGTAGCCGGGATTCTTGCCCTTATTACCAATCATGTTTTGGGAATTACTGGGATTGTAGATGAAGACTGTTTATTTTTAATGTATGTCAATAGTGGACATCCTTTAGATTTGAGGGCCATTGTGTGGGGCAGCATTGTAATAGGCTCTCTTGGAGCGGTAATGGATGTGGCCATGTCCATTGCTTCTGCCATGAACGAACTTTCAGAAACAATGGAGGATAAGTCAGCTAAAAAGATGATTAAGTCAGGCATGAACATTGGTAAAGATGCCATAGGTACCATGACTAATACTTTGATTCTGGCATATATTGGTGGATCTCTTGCTACGGTTCTGTTGCTTGTTGCCTCCAACAAAGATCCCCTTTATCTGTTTAATATGGAAATGATTATAGTAGAAGTTCTTCAGGGGATTATAGGAAGTACAGGAATATTGTTTGCAGTACCTGTCACTGTAGTTATTGCTGCATATTTATATAACAAGCCAAAGCATCATGAACTTTAACAAATAAATAGAATACAATATAAAAAACACTGTATCAGAATAATCCTTTTGTTTTGATACAGTGTTTTTTTGAAAAATTTAAAACTATTTATAGACTTGATTTATCTAATTATGGAAAGGAGGAGCAAAGTACGTACAATGCAGCAAATTACAGATGAGAAATTTTTAGATCTTTTAATGAGAAAAAAAGAAAATTTTTATAAAATAGCTTTCAGCTATGTAAAAAATGAGCAGGATGCCTTAGATGTTATACAGGAAGCAACCTGCAGGGCGTATACAAATATAAAAAGTTTGAAAAATCCTGAGTTCTTTAATACCTGGTTTGTAAGAATCTTAATAAATACAGCCATAAGTACATTGAGAAAGAACAAAAAGTATGTTCAGATGAATCATGATGAACAGGTTATTGCCCCTGGGGGGTTAGATGAGAGTTACTATGACTTAGTCAAGGCATTGGATTTGCTGGACATGAAATACAAAAGCATAATTCTTCTGAAATTCTACGAAGATATGACTTTCAAACAAATAGGAGAAGTGCTGAATAAGCCGGAAAGTACTATAAAAACAAACTACTACAGGGCTATGGGAATTTTGAAAGGACATTTGGATTATGAAAGAGTTTAAGGAGCAGATTTCTATTCCATCAGAACTAGATGAGGCAATTTTAACGGGAATAAAAAAAGGAAAAATAAAAATGGAAAAAAGAAATAATGTAAAAAAGAATATGCTGAAAACAGCAGCAGTTTTTATAATTGGTATAGGCGTTTTTACTGCGGGCATAAATGTCTCTCCAGCTTTTGCAGATTCGATGAGGGCTGTACCCGTTCTTGGAACATTAGTACAAATATTTCAGGTAAATAAAGCAGAAGTATCAGGTGGGCAAACTGTCACCAATGCAAAGGGAGAGATCTTCTTAAAAAAACAGGAGGGAAAAGAACAGCTTATTATAAATTTTGCAAACAGTGAAAAGGCCAGCCGGTATAGTGCCACCTATCAGAAAGATCCACAGAGTATCACTGTAGCATTACCGGGTACAACGGATGTGACCCTTTTATCAGACTATAAACGGTCTGAAGGGGAAAGCGCATTTATAAAATCCGTATATAAACTTATGACTCTGGATGATTCTATGGTAAGGTATGTGGTGGAGATTGAGGATTATTCCAATGTTCAAGTCAGTGAATACAAGAATCCGGGACAGATTGTCATTGAAATAACCAAAAATGAAAACTATACTTTTCATGATATTTATTCTGTGCGCTCTTATTCCTTTAAAGACGGTGAAAGTTTCGCCCAGTTAGAAGAAAAATTAAAGGGGCAAAAATACAGAATCTTAAAAGATGAGCAGGAAAAAAGGTTTTTTGAATTTGCACAATTTGATAGTAAGGACAAGGCAGAAAAGTTTGCTAAGAAATTTAACAAAATAGATACATTGATAGAAGTAAGATATGGAAATAACGTCCCTGTTTGCTTTAATGATGCTTCTGATTATGAAAAATATAACTTTACCCTGATGTATGTTGAATTTCTCAGGGAGGCAAGAACACCAGAAGATATAATCAGGTTTATTGATAAAAATAAGGAGGAATACCCTCAATACTTAGAACTTATGTTAAAGGGCCTGACTGGAATGCTGAGGGGAATGGATTCGTCCCAATATGATTCCAAAGCTTTAGATAAGTATTACAAACTAATTGGAACAACCACCCAGGAAGAACTGAACAAGTATTAAACCAGGTAAAAGTGCATAAATATCAGATTATAAAAACGGCGGCGGTGAATATGCCCCATGTCAATAAGGATGTTTTCAGTTTTTAAGATTTGCCGTAGAATATCAAGTCCTACGGCTTTTCTCTTACCCTAAACCTTGCCCACAAAGTTGAAATAGACATCAACCTGCTGGGTATAATTTTTCTTTTTGTGCGGTTCGGAACGTTCATGTACAACAATCTTTTCTACAAATTCACGCACGATTTCGGGCGTTAGCTTCTGTATATCGGTATACCTGTCTACAATGGTCATAAAGCGGTCAACACTCAGCTTCCATGCGGCATTTCCTTTAATCAAGCGCATTACAGTCAATATCTGTGTTGGGGCTATCACAAATTCCAGTTCATGACTTTTGGAGCGTGTGTTTATTTGCTCGTCACGCTCATTTTAAATAGATGCTTCATTGATGTTTTATTATTCATCTGCGCTTAATTCTCTTTCTTCATAAAAAATAGTAAGCTCATGGAAGAAAATATTCATTTCAACTGTTTTCCACGCTGTGCCTTGAATCAAAATTCCTTCAAAGTGGGCAACGGATTCATTGTACATTTCATATATCATGTCAATATATCCGCTTTCTAAATCTTTTTCTAATACATCGGTATCAACACATTCTCTGTGATTATCACGGAGATACTGAATTTCACATTCTAGATTAGAAAGTTTAGCAAAAACCAATTTTGCAGGACCTGTTCGGATATAATCTTTATTTTTTAAAATATATATCCCGTGCTCTAATTCAAAAACCAGAGATTGTTCAGATAATGACACATCGGTTACATAACAATCGTGCATATGAAATTCTGGTTTTTGAAATGAAAAAATATGTGTCTGAGTCATTCTTATTTCTCCCTCACATGTGTTTTTCATAATAGAAGCTGGAAAAAATATCTGTAAACATCATCACAGAAAAAGAAAACGCAAAACCCATTCCGACACCCATAATGAGCTGGGCCTCATGTTTTGCTCCTACAATCAGAAAGAAAAGCATCAAAACAAAGTTGATATTTTTTGCTATGTGAAAAGCTCTGCTGGTAGATGTAAGCAAAATAAGCCGATTCCGTTCATCGAATTCTTCAATGTGTTCCTTTTTTGCGGTTTCTTTATTGATACTGATAAAGAACTCACCGGCACCAATCAGCAACATTAAAATGCATAGAATAATGCTTTTCGCATCAAATCCTTTTAAAAATCCAAATGCCAGTAGAGTTAAGCCTAAGAGTAGAGACATAATTCCGTATACAAGTTTCTTTTTGTCATAAATCTTCACGCTGTTTATCCTCCAATTCTTTATTATCTTTCAGGCAACATAAATCTTCCACTGTTGTTTCAAACACCTCTGCCATTCGATAAGCCAGCATAAGGGAAGGACTGTACTGTTCTTTTTCAATAGAAATGATGGTTCTTGATGAAACATAAACTAAGTCTGCTAACTGCTGTTGTGTCAGATTTGCTTTGTTTCTTAATTCTTTCACTTTTGTTCTCATGATTCCCTCCCGAACAGTGAAGCTTGCTTCACCAGAAGTTTGCTTCATGTTACTATGAAAATAAAGAAATGTCAAGTACAAACACGAAGTTTACTTCAGATAAATGGTATATGCAACTCTTTTGCATATACCATTAAAAAAATTTATTAAATACGGACTACTTTTTTAAAAGAGACTTGTAAAACAATTTAAATGGAATATAATGTAAAATATATATAAAAATGTAAATAATAGGAGGAAGAGATTAATGTTAAAAAAGAGGAATTTAAAGAGGGTATATCCAAGTTCAGCCACACACTTATTATGATCCTGATTAATACTGAAGAGAACCGGGAACTTGTGAAAAAATCCCCACATAAAGATTTTTTAGATTTATCTATCATTTACAGGTGTATGGTTTCATCAGAAGATAATCAGTTGGGAACTATACTGGTTGATTATGACTTTATGAAGCTGTTAAAGATTAATGAAGAGGAGCTTTATGAAACTGCCAGACAAAATACAAAAAAGCTGTTGCCAATAAAAGTAAAAAAGCTGGACGATATAGTTAGTGAAATGCTGGAACAGGGTATAAAAGAAGAGTCGGATTTATATGTGATTTCCAACGATATTGGAATGAATGGAGCCGTATGTATAACCTATGAAGAGGAATTGTACAGCCTGTCACAAAAGTTAGATTCGGATCTATATATTCTGCCATCCTCCATCCATGAAGTGATTGTACTGCCTTCAAGGCCAGAAGATAAGCTATGGCTGAAAGAACTTGTCAGAAACGTCAATGAAGAGCAGGTATCTAAAGAGGAACGTTTATCCTACAATATATATTATTATGAACGAAAAAACAGAAAGATTTTAATTGCATGAAAAAAAGTGTATACCTTAATTGAAGTAAATATTGCATCATGATATAATATCAATTTGGAGTAACTACTGTACTAATTTTCGGAGGAAGAATAATGATGAATGACATTATTGTCAGCTTGCAGAATATAGCAGCGGAATATGATGGAGAACGAGTTATAGACAACTTAAATCTTGACATAAGAAATGAAGAGTTTATAACCTTTTTAGGCCCATCAGGCTGTGGTAAAACCACAACCCTAAGAATCATAGGAGGATTCGTGAATCCTGTTGCAGGTGATGTTTTCTTTGATGGAAAACGTATAAACGGGCTGCCGCCTTATCAGCGTCATGTCAATACAGTATTCCAAAGGTATGCATTATTTCCACACTTAAACGTGTTTGAAAATGTGGCATTTGGACTTAGATTAAAGAAAATGCCGGCAGACCAGATTCATAAAAAGGTTCAAAACATGTTGGAACTTGTGAATCTATCCGGTTTCGAAAACAGAAACATAAACCAGCTGTCAGGAGGACAGCAGCAGAGAGTTGCCATTGCCAGAGCACTGATCAATGAGCCGAAAGTATTGCTACTGGACGAACCCTTGGGAGCACTTGATTTAAAACTAAGAAAAGATATGCAGATTGAGCTGAAACGGATTCAGCAGGCATTAAAGATTACATTTGTGTATGTTACTCATGATCAGGAAGAGGCATTAACCATGTCAGACCGGGTCATCGTTATGAGAAATGGGAAGATATTACAGAGCGGGACTCCTCAGGACATTTACAATGAGCCCGCAAATGCTTTTGTAGCAGATTTTATCGGAGAAAGCAATATTATCAGTGGGGTGATGCATAAAGATTACCTGGTTGAGTTTGCAGGGGTTCTTTTCCAATGCGAAGATGCCGGTTTTACACCTATGGAAGCTGTTGATGTTGTTGTAAGGCCGGAAGATATAGATGTGGTTCCTATCGAACAGGGAAAAATAACTGGAAGAGTAGAAGATATTATATTTAAAGGAGTCCACTATGAAATCACCGTAAGCGGACACGGATTTAACTGGCTCATCCATTCTACAGACAGTCAGCAAGTTGGAGAAATGATAGGGATGACCCTTACTCCAAATGATATACATGTAATGAGAAAAATGGAGGAAAAGAAATGAATTCAAGACAGGCAGCTTATCCATATCTGATGTGGACAGTAGTCTTTATTGCTGTTCCTCTTGGATTGATTATGTATTTTGCCTTTACGGACATGCAGGGCAGCTTAAGCATGCAAAATTTAGTGCAGGCAGGCCGATATTCATCTGTATTTGTAAAATCCATCTGGCTGGCAGCAATTTCAACAGTACTTTGTCTGGTTATCGGGTATCCTATGGCTTATCTTATGTCCAGAATGAAAGGTGTAGGCAGCAGGACCTTACTCATGCTCCTGATGCTGCCTATGTGGATGAACTTCCTGCTTAGAACTTATGCATGGATGACTCTTTTGGAAAATAACGGTGTGATAAACAATATATTAAGTTTTATTGGCTTGGGACATTTACAAATGATTAATACCCAGGGAGCAGTTGTATTAGGTATGATTTATAATTATATTCCCTTTATGATTCTGCCCCTTCATTCCGTCATGGTAAAAATCCAGAATGATGTGATTGAGGCAGCCCAGGACTTAGGGGCTGGTCCGGGAGAGGTATTTACCAAGATTGTGTTTCCTTTGAGCAAGCCCGGTATTAAAACTGGTGTAATGATGGTTTTTGTGCCTGCTGTAAGTACCTTTATCATATCCCAAATGCTGGGAGGCGGACACAATCAGCTTATAGGAGATATTATTGAAATGCAGTTCTTAGGAAATGCATACAATCCTAATTTAGGTTCAGCGATTTCGTTAGTACTGATGTTGTTGGTTCTGATGTGCATGAGTGTATCAGGATTTCTGGATGATGAAGGAGTGGAGGAAAGACTACTGTGAAATGGTATTCAAAAACATATATCGGGGTGTTTCTGGCGTTTTTATATCTGCCTATTATGATCTTGATTATCTTTTCGTTCAATGACACGAAAGGAAGAACTTTTACAGGGTTTACCACAAAGTGGTTTGTACAGTTATTCAGTGATGCAGCTGTGATGGATGCCCTTTGGACGACTATTGTTGTAGCACTTGTTTCATCAGTGATTGCTACGGTAATGGGGACAGCAGCAGCTTTTGGGCTGGAAAAGATGGATGCAAAACTGAAATCCGTTGTAATGAATTTAACCTATGTTCCTATTATAAATCCTGAAATTATCACAGGTGTGTCATTTATGCTTTTATTCGTTACAGCAAAAAAATGGTTTGCCACAATGGGAATTGATTTTCAATTTGGCTGGACTACCTTAATTTTGGCTCATATAACCTTTAATGTTCCTTATATCATATTGAATGTTCTGCCGAAGCTTCGCCAGCTGGACCATTCACTGGTGGAGGCAGCTATGGATTTGGGTTGTAATCCTTTACAGGCATTTCTGAAGGTAACCATCCATGAAATCAGGCCCGGGATAATGGCTGGGTTTCTAATGGCGCTGACTTTTTCCATGGACGATTTCGTGGTGTCCTATTTTACTACCGGGGCCAAGCACCAGACCTTATCCGTTATGATTTATGCTATGACAAAGAAACGTGTCAGCCCAGAGATAAACGCTTTATCCACTATGATTTTTATAGCGGTTCTGGCAGTTTTAGTGATTGTAAATTTACTGGAACGCAGAAATGAGAAAAAATTAAAACAGGTCAGCCTTAAAGGGAAGGATGGTGCTGCGCAATAATGATACATAAAAAAAGTTTGAAAAATATTGCAGCTATGAGTCTTGTTATGATTATGGGAGTGCTCCTTTTTATTTCACCTTTAACAGCAGCAGCAGAAACCAATTACAAGGCAAAAAATGTTCAGAAGTATGATGAACAGTATTACAGCAGATTTAAGGGAAAAGACATTGAAATAAATGTGTATAACTGGGGAGAATATATTTCAACCGGTGAAGATGGGATGATGGACACTAATGCTGAGTTTGAAAAACTCACAGGGATTAAGGTCAATTATTCCAACTATGAAACAAATGAGGGAATGTACGCAAAATTAAAGAGCGGAGCCAATTCCTATGATGTTATATTTCCTTCTGACTATATGGTATCAAGACTGATACAGGAAAAAATGATACAGCCTCTTAACTATGACAATATTCCTAATTTTAAATACATTGGTAAAGAGTTTTTAAACCCGGAGTACGATCCTGAAAACCAGTATTCCGTCCCATACATGTGGGGACGTGTCTGCATCATATATAATGAGAAATTAATAGGGCATAAAATAAGCAGTATCAATGAATTATGGAATCCTGAATATGCTGACAAAATACTCATGTTTAAAAATTCCAGAGATGCCTTTGCACTGGCTCTTGAAAAATTAGGATACAGTATAAATACGGAGAATAAAAAGGAACTGGAACAGGCTGCAGAAGTGCTAAAACAGCAGAAACCTTTGGTTCAGGCTTATGTTATGGATCAGATTTTTGACAAAATGCAGGGAAACGAAGCGGCTATTGCACCTTATTATATAGGGGACTACTATGTAATGAAGAAAGTCAATCCGGATTTGAAAGTTTACATACCGGACAATACAAATATTTATTATGATGCGGTATGTATTCCATCGGATGCAAATAATAAAGAAGCAGCAGAAATGTATATTAACTTTCTAAATGAGCCTCAGGTTGCAGCAGACAATGCAAAATTTATTATGTATTCATCACCCAATACCGAAGCTGTCAAACTTCTGGATGATGAAATACGAAACGATAAGGACTTATACCCACCAGTGGAAGATTTAAAGCATACTCAGGCATTTGTTAACTTATCGGAAAAAACCAATTTGTTCGTAGATCAGCTTTGGACAGACGTTCTGTCACAGGATGATGCTTATCTGGACTGGGTAATGCCTGCATTTGTGGTATTTTCTATAGTGGTCATACTGACCAACAGTATACGTAAAAAGAGAAGAAGGGAAATAGGAAATGGAGGAGAAAAGAAATGATTAATGATATCGTGGAATTTAACAAAAAATTTGTAGCCAACAAAGGTTATGAGAAATATATCACCAATAAATATCCGGATAAAAAGCTGGCCATCTTAACCTGTATGGATACCCGCCTGCTGGAATTACTTCCTGCTGCTTTAGGGTTAAAAAACGGAGATGCTAAGATTATTAAAAATGCCGGAGGAGTGGTATCCCATCCTTTCGGAAGTGCGGTGCGTAGCTTGCTTGTGGCTATCCTGGACTTACAGGTGGAGGATGTCATGGTCATTGGCCACACAGACTGTGGTGCACAAAGTATGGATGCACAGAAAATGATTAAGAAACTGAAAGAAAGAAACATATCCGAAGAGCATATTAATCTGTTACATTACTGTGGCGTAGATTTTGACACATGGCTGGGAGGTTTTGACTGCGTAGAAAACTCTGTGAGAAACACTCTGGATATTTTAAAGCATCATCCGTTGATTCCTAAAGATGTAAGAATCCGAGGATTTATAATGGATTCAGTTACTGGAGAATTAACTCCCGTAGAATGTGAATAAGTGATAATTTGTGCGAATATAAAAATTTAGGAGAATAGTATGGGCGCATTAGATGGTTTGAAAATATTAGATTTTTCTACATTGCTGCCAGGGCCATTTGCCACACTCATGTTGGCGGATATGGGTGCAGAGGTTTTAAAAGTAAGCTCAAAGAGTAAGGCGGATATCGTTACAGATTATCCGCCTTTTATAGAAGATACTCAGGTATCCGTAAATCAGGCCTGGCTTGGCAGAAATAAAAAGACCATATCGCTGAATCTTAAGGAACCTCAGTCCTTAGAAGTCGTAAAAAAATTAATTATGGAATATGATATCATAATGGAGCAGTTCAGACCCGGCGTAATGGAAAAACTGGGGCTTGGTTATGAAGCATTAAAAGCAGTAAATCCAAAAATCATTTACTGTTCGCTTACAGGATATGGACAGACGGGTCCCTTAAAAATGAGAGCCGGACATGATATAAACTATCTTGCCAGGAGCGGAAACATGGCACTGGCCGGAAGAAAAAACACGGGGCCTGTTCTCACCAATATGCAGATAGCAGATGTGGCAGTAGGGTCCATGAATTCTGTTATTGGGATTCTGGCAGCTGTTCATTACAGAAGCAATACTGGAAAAGGGCAGTACATAGATGTATCCATGTATGATGGATTAATTCCGTTCAATTCCATGGACGGAGCTGGTTTTCTTGCCACTGGTAAGGAACCTGAGCGGGAGGAAGGAAGGCTCAATGGCGGATGTATGTATGATTTCTATGAAACAAAGGATGGAAGACATCTGAGTGTGGGCTGTCTGGAACCACAATTCTGGAAGAACTTCTGTATCTGCATAGAAAAGCCGGAGTATGCAGAGGGGAGCATCTGGCCTGAGAACATTGAGGACGTAAAAGCTGATATTAAAAATATAATAAAGGAAAAGACCCTGAAGGAGTGGGAAGAAGTTTTTAAGGACAAAGATGTATGCGTAGAGCCCGTTCTTAATCTGGATGAAGCCTTGATAAAAGATGAACAGCTCAAAGCAAGAAATATGGTTGTTGAAGTTGAGGTTCCTCTTTCAGGAGGGAAAAAGGTAAAACAGCTGGGTACTGCTGTGAAACTTTCCCAGTGCCCTGTAGAGTATTTACATGGAGGCTATCCTATAGGACATCATACCCACGAAGTAATGAAAAAACTTGGTTTTACACAGGAGCAGATAACGGATATGGAGAAAAAAGGTGTATTTAACTAATTAAATCCCTTTACAACCAAAGCCGTTTGGTGTAGACTCTTAATGAAAATAAAATAAGAATGCTGGGGGTGCAAGGTTTTTACCGAGCTGAGATTGCATTATGCTGAACCCTTTGAACCTGATGTGGTTAGTACCGCCGATAGGAAAGCTTTTATAATAAAATGTCTATTCATATATGAGATTTTTGAGAGTGTTTCCGTGAGAAACACTCTTTTTAGTTAATTAGTTAGGAAAATCAATATGAGAAAAGTTGATAATAGAAAAATATACGTCCCCACTGTAGTATTTATAATAATCCTGGGTATTTGGGAAATGGCAGTGCGCATATCCGGGATTCCTTTATACATTTTACCGGCACCATCCAAGATATTTTATGCCTTAATTGCAGAGAGAAACATGCTTTTTATGCATGGAATGATAACCTTGAAAGAAACGGCTATAGGGCTTGTGATAGCAGTAATAGCCGGCATAATTCTGGCTATTGTAATGGATAAATTTGAACTGTTCCGCACAGCTACTTATCCTATTATGGTGGTAAGCCAGACTGTTCCGGTTATTGTACTGGCTCCCATTTTTATCATTTATCTGGGCTTTGGTATGGCTCCTAAAATTCTGATTGTTGTGCTAATGTGCTTTTTTCCCATTGTCATAAACTTTGCTGATGGAATGAAGCAGGTAGATATCAATCAGATAAATCTGGCCAGGCTCTTTGGAGCAGGAAGCTTAAGGACATACAGCATGGTTAAGATCCCTGCAGCTGCGCCGTCCCTGTTTTCTGGTCTTAAAGTTGCAGCAACCTATAGCATTACTGGAGCTGTGGTTGGGGAATGGCTTTCTTCAGACAGTGGCCTTGGATATTACATGCTGAGATTAAAAAACGGATATATGTTAGATAAAGTGTTCGCCTGTGTTGTTGTTATTGTTTTGCTCAGCTTATTTATGAATGGCTGTGTTAAATTATTACAGTATATATTGATGCCGAATTTACGGAAGAATTAAGGAGAAGGAAAATGAAAAAAAGATTATTGGCTTTGGGATTGATTCTGACTTTGATTATGTCACTGGCTGCCTGCAATGGAAATAAGCAGGAGACTGCTGGCAAAGAGAAGAAACTCCGGGATGTTACAGTGATTTTGGATTATGTTCCAAATACAAACCATACTGGACTGTATGCAGCAAAAGAACTGGGTTTTTATAAAAAGCAGGATTGAACGTTAAAATAATTGAGCCTACGGATGGTGTGACACCGACTTTAATTGCAGCAGGAAAAGGAGATTTCGGTGTCAGCTATCAGGAGGATGTTACGTATGCCCTGGCATCCGAAGATCCACTTCCTATTAAGGCTATTGCTACGGTTATCCAGCACAACACTTCCGGTTTTGCGTCCTATGTGGGCAAAAATATTACATCTCCAAAAGACTTTGAGGGCAAGACTTATTCCGGATGGGGTTCTCCTGGTGAAGAAGCGGTTATTCATGCAGTAATGGAAAAGTACGGTGCAGATTTCAGCAAATTAAAAATGGTTACATCCGATAACGTAAATTATGATGCATTAAAGAAAAATATTGATGTTATATGGATGTTCTGGGCATGGGACGGAATTGGTGCCAAGAGACAGGGGATTGATGTAAATTATATGGAATTGAGGAAACTGGATCCCAGACTGGATTACTATACACCGGTAATCATAGCTAATAACAGCACACTTAAAAAAGATCCGGAGATGGTAAAAGCTTTTCTGGCAGCAACAACAAAAGGGTATGAATATGCTATGAAAAATCCAGATGCAGCAGCAGAAATTCTGCATAAGTATGCTGATTCCTATGATTTGGGGATGCTGAAAGAATCTCAGGAGTATCTGGCTGGAAAATATAGTGAGGACAGCAATACCTGGGGAACAATGAAGGATTCTGTCTGGGATAATTATACTGATTTTATGCTGGAAAATGGACTGATAAAGAAGAGAATTCCGGCGGCAGAATGTTATACCAATGAATATCTGCCAAAGTAATTCATTGAAACAAGGGATTTAGTTAAAAGAAGGTCGGATTTATGAAGTTAAAGGTTACAGATGTAAGCTGCTCTTTCAAGGGCGAAACAATTTTGGAAAAAATGAATATGGAGGCAGCAGAAGGTGAATTTGTAAGTATATTAGGACCTTCAGGCTGTGGAAAATCAACCTTGCTCAATATTATGGCCGGGCTCATAAAGGCTGATACAGGTTGTGTTCTTATCGATGGGGTCTTGAATGATAGGATTTCAGGACATTTTGCCTATATGCCCCAGCAGGATTTATTATTCCCATGGAAGAACATTATGGACAATGTATGTCTATACGGCAGAATCCACGGAGATTTAAGGAATGCAAGGGAGCAGGCTCTGAAAAACTTTGATAAATTCGGTCTTGCTGGTTATGAAAATAAATATCCGGATGAACTTTCCGGTGGTATGAGACAAAGGGCGGCCTTTTTAAGGACTGCTCTTTGTAAGGCAGATATATTACTCTTAGACGAACCTTTTGGTGCTCTTGATGTGATCACCAGAGGAGATATGCAGGACTGGCTTCTGGATATCAGAAAAGAGCTGGGTAGAACCATAGTTCTGGTGACACATGATATAGATGAAGCCATTTATTTATCTGACCGTGTAATTGTTTTGTCAGGAAAACCCGCTTCTGTGAAAAAGGAAATTGTTATAAAAACCAATGAGCGTAATAAAGAATGGCTTTTTGAACAGCATGAAGTCCGTAAAGAAATTTATCGGATATTGAAAGGAATTGAACCAAAGTGATTATCGACAGCCATACACATATAGATAACAGAAGCAGTCTGGGAATCGGCATTGAGGAGCGGAATCCCGCTGAATTTGATGATTTCAAACAGTGTATAGAAGAAAAGAAGTTAGTAGTCTTGGCTAATGCAGCCTGTCCCGCTGAATTTGATGAACTATCTAAGATAGGCGGAATTTTTACCTCTTTTGGTATACATCCCTGGAGTACCCATGAGTTCTGCCATTATTCCGATGAATCCAACAGCGCTGATTATAAGCAGATACAAGGCCATATTCAGAGGGAAGTAAATGCAATGGAAGCGTATTATAAAAAAGCTCACGCTGTTGGTGAGATTGGCATGGACAGTGTTTGGTGCACCTGTGATTTAACATTACAAAGGGAACTTTTTATGCAGCAGCTTAATCTGGCAGAAAAGCTGGGGAAACCTGTTATCCTGCATACCAAGGGACAAGAAAGGGAAATAGGGGAAATCCTTAGGCACTATTCAGTTAAAAAATTAGTTCACTGGTATTCCTGTGAACAATATCTGGAGAACTTTATAGTGCAGGACTGCTATTTTACGGTGGGACCAAACTATACAATCAATAATGCTGTAAAAAACATTATTAGTTCAGTACCTTTAGGCAGAATCCTTGTAGAGACAGATGGAATAAGCGCTGTAGAATGGGCAGTGGGTAGAAAGACGAAGGCAGCAGACATACCCGCCATGTTGAGAGGGGCTATAGAGGCAATCGCAGGGTCAAAAAATATATCAGCAGATTTTGCAGAAAAAAGTATAGAAGAGAATTTTTATCGTTTTTTAGAAATATAATATATAATTTGCAAATTTGTAAGTTTAAATAACAAATTTTAATTGACATCAGAGGAAAAGGAGAATAAAATATAAATGTTGGTTTGCTCTTTTATTTGAGTAAATCTTCTAAAAGAATATGCGGATATGGCGGAATTGGCAGACGCGCACGGTTCAGGTCCGTGTGTTGAACAGACATGCAGGTTCGAATCCTGTTATCCGCACCAAATTTTAAAGATAGTAAAAGGATTTGAGCCATCACGGTTCTAATCCTTTTATTATTTTGCTTCTAATAGTATGCTAAGTTGGGATTTTTGTATTATTATTGATATAACGCAGAGCCAAATAAAAGATTAGGCCTTTTGCATATATGTCCAATAAAAAGGAGGATGTAAGTGTTTATAATGTATATTTTGTTTTTTGTATTTCTGTGCTTTGTTGTTATAAATGTGATAGTCTGTACTCATTTTAAGAAGGCATTGAATAACGATGGGCAAAAAAGAGATGTTATAATTGTACTCGGTTATCCTGCTAAAAACGACGGAACGGTGTCACCGATTTTGCGTGAACGAATAAGAAAAGCTGCTGAATTATACCATAAAGGTGTTTCGGACAACATTATTTGTAATGGTGCCGCAGTAGCTAACAGCTACTGTGAAGCAGAGGTTATGGCACATGCTTTGCTTTCATTAGGAGTACCTGAATACAATATAACACTTGAGAAACTGGCAAAAGGTACATATGAGAACTTGGTAAACTCAGAGAAAATTATGAAAGATAAAAAATTGAAAACAGCTGTAATAGTATCTTCTCCTTGGCACTTGCGTAAAGCCAGCTCCTATGCACTTCGTCTTAGAATTGATCATACAGTAGAGAAATCAAAATTTCCTTGTGAATACCTAATTATAGGAGTCGGCTTAATTTATCTCTATATATACACCCAGATGTTTTTTAACTACATACGGTTTCAGATAAGAAAAAAATGAGCAGTTATATAATGAAAAATCGTACACAGAATGAGAATAATAATGCCCTGCATCTAAATTGCACAAATGACATAAAACAAAAGAAGTCGATTGTTATCGGCTTCTTTTGTTTTGGTGAAGGAGTAAATGAAACTCCGAATATATTATAAATAATATGCCGCAATGATAGGAAATATTTAACAGTAAAATATTGTATATATTGAATCTTTAAGATATAATTTATTCAGGATTACCGTTTGGCGGTTTAGTCACTTCCTATTTTTAAGGGGGTCGATACTATATGATTACATATGAAGCCATTGGAGCTTTTAGCTCTTTAGGGTTATTTGTAGTTGGAGCTATAACACTTTGTTTGTTAATATATTCTCGTAAATAGTAAAAACCGCCTATTCCTTTTCGGTCCAGACGGCTCTTTACTAATCATTTACGGTTAGGACAGACCGCCATACGAAAAGCGGTAATCCTTTTATTTTTATATATTATCATTATATGATTTTTAAAGCAACCAATGTATTGCTTTTTCTCACAATAAGTTTATTTACTTTCATAATAAATTTTTAAAAGGTTTAAAGCTTGAATAAAATTGTTTAGGGAGAATTTACTAATTATTCCCAGATATCTGCCGATAATAAAAGAGAAAGCTACTATTGAATTTATATTGCGGGAAGGATTGGAATTAAGTAATCATCTGTTAACGCTGGCTTAATAATGTAAGGAGAATATTATTATGGAAATAACAACACTAAATAAAAACTACAATATTGATTTATCATCAAAAAAAACAGGTATAAAATATAACAGCAATGAACAGACAACTGCATTTGATAAAGAAGTATTAAACTGGAAAGCAAAAATGAAGGAAAAGATTAAAAAAGAACAAGAAAATGATAATGAAAAGAATATGATGATGTCTGAAAAACAATGGCAGGCTCTGATTAAAAAGGTAGATAGTGCAATTAATACTCACAATGGATATGAAAAAGAAAATGACAGGGTTGATCGGTTAAAATCACTGAATGAGGACAATAGACTTGAAAGCAAGATTGAAATAAAAAGTTTAAAGGGTGAGGATGTAAAAAAATCTGGAGAGGAAAGTATCAATAAAAATATTAAAGAAATAGCAATGATCTAAATTGAATAAATGGCACAATTAGCTCCCCCTTGAGTATTCTATATAAATAATACAATTTAGGAGGGAATTTAAAGTGGAATACTATGTAAATGTGGAACCGAATGTGTACATTTATGTGGAAGATATCAATCCCACAGGAAAAGAGGCTATTTTATTCATACATGGATGGCCTGGGAATCACAATCTTTTTGAATATCAGTACAATCAACTTCCAAAGATGGGATATCGGTGCGTAGGTATGGATATTCGAGGATTTGGACTTTCGTCCAGGCCATGGAGCGGGTATGATTATAACCAGTTATCAGACGATGTGCGGGCAGTGGTAAATGCATTGAAGCTGGAGAATTTTACATTGGCAGGCCATTCTACAGGTGGGGCCATTGCAATACGCTATATGGCCAGGCACCAGGGGTACGGTGTGTCAAAGCTGGCTCTTTTTGCTGCAGCAGCTCCAAGCTTGATTCAGCGGCCTTATTTTCCATATGGTTTACCAAAACAGGCAGTTCTGGATATAATACAGGGCACGTATCATAATCGTCCTGATATGCTTCGAAACTTTGGAAATATGATATTTCACAATTATGTTACCCCTTCACTTTCTGACTGGATATTTGATTTAGGTCTCCAGGCAGCAAGCTGGGCTACGGCAGCCATTGCCAATACGTGGCTGGATGAAGAAGGTCTGTTTCAGGACCTGACCACAATTAAAGTACCTACGTTGATTCTTCATGGTGTCAATGATGAGGTGTGTCTCTTTCCATTGGCAGAAACTCAAAAAGAAAGTATTCCAGATGCAACTCTTATACCCTTGAGTCATGTGGTCATTTCCTGTTTTACGATCAGCTTGAGAAATTTAATGAATATTTGGTAAGGTTTATTGAAGAAGATCAAGGGAGGGTACTTATTTGATAATTACTCCAATTATATTGACAAATAGATTATATGCTTTATAATGTTACTATAATAGTCAGTACTGAGTAAAAGGGGTGTTATAGTTGAAAATCCAGTTTTATATTTTAGGGCTTTTACTTCGATATGGGCCACAGCATGGGTATATGTTAATGCAAAAGGTGGAGGAGCAGATTTCTGATTTCGCTCACATTAAACTGCCTGCCATCTATTATCATCTGGATAAACTCAACCAAAATGGATACATATCAGCCGCCTGCCAGAAAGATGGAAACCGGCCTGAAAAAACTGTATATAGTATCACTGCAGAGGGAGAAAAGTATTTTGATGGACTCTTGAAAAAGATGCAGGCAGAAGAACTAAAATTAGAACTTCCTTTTGATGGTATCATTTTTTTCAGGATAAAATCAATGAAAACGAGTTTCTAGATTCAATTCATAACGCAATTTTGAAACTGGAAAAGAAACTGGATGGTGTGATGAATCATCGGGATGAAGCACTTAAAATAATACCTGACAATGGCAAGGCAGGAACTATAGCAATTTTTAATCATCATATTTATCATTTACAGGCAGAATTAAAATGGTTAAAAGAAATGGAAAGGGGATTATAACCCTTTTTATTTTATGCATATAGTCAGTACTGAGTATATGCATAAATATAATATAATTAAACTAAGTTAGAAGGAGAAAGGTTTATGAAATTAGCTGCTGAACGAAATTTTAAGGTAAATTACTATGAAAAGGAAGAAGGAAAGAATTTATGGATTGCAGAATCACATTTAATAGATGAACCCCATGATATTTCTGTCATATTAGAAATAGATATGGATCAAATGCTGATTGTTGATGCAAACATAAAATTTTACAGAAATCCAGCTAAAGAATGTATATTAATTGAAGAAATAGCTGACAGACTTGTAGGCTTAAAAGTGGACCATAGTTTTTCCCAAAATGCCATGAAGATAACCATGGGCCCTTCAGGATGTCCTAACATAATGACATTACTTAATATATCCGTTCCTGGCATTCTATATTATTATTATCCTTATAAAATAAAATGTGGTGAAATGACCCAGGAGCAGTTTTTTGAAATACTCAGAGAAAGAGAAAAAAATGCCTGTCTGGCACATACTATTATTTTTTCAGAAGAAAACTAATAATTGGGATAATTTTTCAGATTTGTTTGCACTTTCCGCTGCTTTAATTTAGTATATTAAGTAGTATGTGGAGCCTTTGGATCAAAAGTATTTGAAAGGTAATAAAGCTTAATAGGGGAAAGTATTATGAAGAAGAGAAACGTATACCAGAAAATAGGAGTAAAGAAATTGCAGCAGATAAAAAACGCGTTTATCTGTACAGTGCTTGTGGTTATCATGGTGGTAGTCATGCCCATACCTGTTGTCAGTTATGGGGGTGAAAATAATAAGGAGAATACTGCAGTTACAGTATCAGACAGGAAATCAGAGGATTTTAAAGTTATCGGCTATTACTGCGGTGAATGGTTTGATGTACCAGTTGAGAAGTTACAATCCGATAAACTCACTCATATCATGTATGGCTTTTTAATACCTAAAGAGGATGGTACATGTAAACCATTTGAAGAACCGGAAGAAATAAAGCTGCTGATTGAAAAATGCCATAGTACAGGGACTAAAGTATTTGTTTCTGTAGGTGGTTATAGAGAAAAAGATGGAACACCTTTGTTCCCCGTGTTTGAGAAAATAGGGGCAGATGACAACTTAAGAAAGACTTTTGTAGATAGCATAATGGCTGTGGTACAGCAGTATGGGTTTGATGGGGTTGAACTGGACTGGGAGTATCCAAGATACAGTAGTAGTGCAGATTATGAAAAGACCGTTGTGCAGTTGTCTGAAAAGCTTAAACCAATGGGTAAGGGATTATCTACGGCATTACCAGGTACAGGGAGTACGGATGGTAAAAACGTGTGGGAAGCTTTAGCCGGAGTGACAGATAAAACTCTGAGCTGCTTTGATTTTATCAGCCTGATGTGTTACGATTTGAGCACTGATCCAAATCATAGTCCTATATGGTATGCAAATACAACGATTAACTATTGGAAAACCTATAGAAATATACCTGCAGAAAAACTGGTACTGGGCATGCCTCTTTACGCAAGGCCCAGCTGGCAGCAGTATAGATTTCTGGTGGAAATGAACAGACAATATGCATATACAGACTTTGTAGATACAGAGCCCCTGAAATCAACCTATAATGGCCTTAATACCCTTCGCGAAAAAACAATGATTGCTATGAGGAAAGCTGGAGGGGTCATGTTGTTCGATGTAAATGAAGATACCTATGATGATACCAGCGTTGTTTCCATGATAGATGACACTCTTCATGCCATGGGCCAGCTGGATCAGGAGCAGATAAACAATTATATCTGGGTTGTAATGGACAACAAGCCCTTAGTATTCAATCCAAAAGACGGAATGGGCATGCCCTTTATAGATGAAAACAACAGAACCCTTGTGCCTGTACGCAAATTATTGGAATCCATTGGTGCCAATGTGAGCTACAGTAATGATGCAAAAGGTAAAACAGAGTCGGTGGATGCCGATCTTAAGGGCACACACATTAAAATAAATATAGGCAGTGAAAAGTATTCTGTGAATGATAAGAACTTAACCATGGACACTGTGGCAGTGATAAAAGATGGAAGGACGTATATCCCTGCCCGCGCGGTGCTTGAAGCCTTTGGATATGATATGACCTACAGCCCTGCAGGTAGGTGTGTATATGCAACGTCAAATCATTAAAATTTAGATAGATTATTTAAAAGAATATCTTATAAACGGCTGTGCTGAAAGTCCCGGAGCAAAGGCTTCCTGCACAGCCGTTTACTTAATAGTAAAAACACAGAGGTAAACTTATATGGATATTACCTGTATGCTATATTCCAACATAGGCATTATTTCTTTGAGACTCTTGCAGATACGTTCTAAAGCCTCCTGGCGGTAGAGTGCAGAAGTATTTTCATTACCCTGTATGACAAATAGCACGTTCTTTGTTTCCTCGCCGATTTTATAAAGTTCAGAATCCCGACAGTCCAAATACGCCAGGATACCCTGCTGGTCACGATATAGATAATCATAATCTGCAACCTTTTTTTCAGGGGCCATAATGGGATAGAAGATATCTTCTCTTTTGGAAATAGTAAATTCAATTGGAAATTTAATCTTCTCTAAGTCATGAGCGCCAATTGAAAGATAGGAATTTAGTGTTTCTGTATTATAAATATCAACAATACTATTAATTCTAGGCATTGATCCTCTTCTCTGAATGTTTTTTATTAAAGCTTCTGCAGTTGGAGGATTTTTCTTTTGGCTTCTGCCCACCTTTTGCACTAAATCTTTATAACCAGAAATGACCGGATCCTGATCCAGTTCATCTGGTGTAAGAGCCAGTGCTTTTTTTTCTCTGCATTCTAAGGTTTCTAGAAATTCATCTGTTAACACAGCAGCTGGGTCCACCCCATGGACAATGGCGATTACAATGTCATGAATACCCAGATTCGCTAAACTATCATCTAAAATAAAATTCATTTTATCCTCCTGTTCAAAGAAGTAACCTGTTATAGCCCGATTATAACAGGTTCATGTTTTTTATTCAACTAAACGGATGAAGTGAAATAAAGTTGGTTGGTTTTATTTTTTTAATTGGTTGTGTTTTATATGAAAAAAGCGTGTTATTATCTAGTCAAATACCAAAGAAGGGCCCTGAAAAATAATAATTTGCGCATATTAAAAAATCTAAAAAACGGAGGATGAAAAATGAAAATTAATGATTTTAAACTTGAATGTTACTTTGGAATTTATGAATTTACCGCACCTTATTTACTAACGCAATCAGACTGCGAATCCATGTCCACCAGGGAATTACTGGACATGGAGAAGGGCGCCGAAGAGGCCTATTTAAATCAGTGGCTGGGCTATACTGAAACCTGGGGAGACCCTGAGCTGAGGGAGTTAATTGCTGGACTATATAAAGATATGACTACAGAGGATGTACTGGTTTTTCATGGGGCCCAGGAAGCTATCTTCGGTTATATGAATGTAATGCTTAATGAAGGGGATCACATGATTGCCATGTATCCAAACTACCAGTCAGCGTATGAAGTAGCCAATTCCGTTCCAAATTGTGAATTTTCAAAATGGTATATAAAGGATGATGGGGAAAAATGGGTGGTAGATTTTGATGCCCTTGAAGCACTAATAAAACCCAATACGAAAGTAATTGCTGTTAATTCTCCTAACAATCCTACAGGATATACCTTTACAAATGAGGAGATAAAGCAGTTATGTGATATTTGTAAGAAACATGATATTTATCTGTTCTCTGACGAAGTATATAAAGGATTAGAGCTGGATGGTGAAAAGAGAGAATGGATGGCTGACTATTACCATAAATGTGTGTCTTTGGGTGTAATGTCCAAAGCCTATGGCCTTGCAGGACTCAGAGTAGGCTGGTTGGTAACAAAGGATCATGAAACGTTAGAAAAGGTAGTTAAATTCAAACACTATATGAGCATCTGTGATTCGGCTCCATCCGAATTTCTATCTAAAGTAGCATTAAGACATAGTGACCAGCTATTAGAGAGAAGCAAAAATATAATTAAAGATAATTTAAAATTAGTTGATAAATTTTTTGATAAGTATCCAAATTTGTTTGAGAAAAAAGCAATAACCTGTGGACCAGTTGCCTTTCATAAACTGCTGATTGATATGCCAGTTAAAGAATTTTGTCAGCTTGCAGTTGACAAAAAAGGTGTATTGTTGTTACCTTCTGATATTTATGACATGGAAGGTGAATATTTCAGAATGGGTTATGGACGTAAAGGAGTACCAGAAAGCCTGGCTAAATTTGAGGAGTTTCTAATTGAAGAAAAATTTGTCTAGTGATTTGTTAAAGTTCAGGTAAGCTTGCCCAGGCAGGCTTACCTGGACAATAAGGAGGTAGGTATGAAAACTTTATTACTCAGTTTAAAAGATGTAGAACAGGCGTTATCTATGGAAGAGGTTATCCATGCTGTTGAAGAAGGTTACATTTCATATAATGCAGGAAAAGTACAACAGCCAGATATCGTATCTATGGAAATGCCCGAAAACAACGGGGAAACGGATATTAAATCCTGCTATAACAAGTTAAATGAAAGGATTTCCGTGAAGATTGCTTCGGGCTTTTATGACAATGGAAAAAACAATGACCTTCCTACTATGATAGGCACAATACTGTTATTTGATGGAAAAAATGGAGCTCCTCTTTGTGTGATGGATGGCAGTCTGATTACGGGAATCAGAACTGGCGCAGCTGGGGCCATTTCGTCCAAACTACTGGCTCGGAAAGACTCAAAGACCGTGGCAGTTTTCGGAGCAGGGGACAGGCAAGAATGCAGGTATATGCTTTGTGCCAGGTGATGGATATTCAGGAGATACGGGTTTTTAGTGAATATAAAGAAGAACTGCCTCAGTATAAAGAAGATGTAGAAAAAATACCAACGCAGCAGTGATCATTTGCGGTACTCCGGAAGAAGCTATGAAAAATGTGGATATTGCTATCTCCACAACCCCATCAAAGAAGTATCTGGTAGACAAATCTTTAGTGAAGCCAGGCATGCACATTGTAGCAGTAGGCGCAGATATGGCGGGAAAAAATGAGTGGGACCCTGAAATATTCAAAGGGGCAAAAGTCGTAAACGACAGTGTTGCACAATGCATTAGCAGAGGTGAAACCAGAAACGCCATTATCTCCGGAATTATAAAAGAGAACGATATTTATGGGGAAATTGGTCAGCTTTTAGCAGGGGAAAAAACCGGAAGAGAAAGTGATGAAGAAATAACTATATTTGACACTACAGGAATGGGAATACAGGATAATGTCACCGCAGTGAAGGTATATGATACTGCCAGAAAGAGTGGATTAGGAACGTATTTTGAATTTATTTAATTGGAAAGGGTGAGTACAGTGAAATTTAGTATTGTGGATGCTTTTACGGATCAGATATTTGGAGGGAATCCTGCTGGGGTGGTTATTCTTCCCAGTGGAAGGGATTTTCCTTCAGATGACGTGATGGTTAAAACCGCAGCGGAACTTAGATATTCTGAAACTGCATTTATAAAGATATTAGGTAGTGAACGGTTTAATGTCAGATATTTTACCCCTGCAGCAGAAGTTGACCTGTGCGGACATGCAACAATCGGTTCCTTTTATACATTACTCAGGGAAGGAATGATTAAACCGGGTAAAACCTACATAAATGAGACCTTAGCAGGTGAACTGAATATTGTTGTAAATGACAGTTCAATTCTGATGGATATGGGAGATCCTGAAATCTTTGAAACGATTCCAGCAGGAGAGGCAACAAAAGCATTATATGCTATTATGGGTCTGGATTCAGAAAACCAGGGCAGGAGTGATGAATATCCAGACATAGAACTGCTTCCCAAAAAGGTGTCAACGGGATTAATCGATATTATGATGCCTGTTCGGAATGAAGATGAACTGGAAAAGATTAATCCTGACTTTAAAGCTCTTACTGAATTATCAAAGCAGTATGGAGTGGTGGGGGTTCATGCCTTTACATTAAAGGCCAGGGACGGAAATATTCATGCGAGAAACTTTGCCCCTTTATATGATATTGACGAGGAAGCCGCTACAGGAACATCAAATGGGGCTTTAGCTTACTATCTCTATGATTTGGGGATTGTTAAAAAAGATCATATTAACACGGTCATACAGGGAGAAAAAATGGGGAGGCCCTCACGGATAGCAACACAGATTGTGTTGGAGGATGGCAGAGAAAAAGTAAAAGTCGGAGGATTTGCAGTTACTCTTGCTACTGGTGAAATAAGTATTTAAATATAAGGGCTGTTGCAAAGTGATAAGCTCTCTTCCAGGTAGAAAAGTGAAATAAAATTCCATTTTTATTGTCTATCTGTTGGTGCTGCCATGATTATCATTTTTACTTAAATCTCGGTAGCTTTTTGCATCTTTACCTATTAGTTTTGACACATTCCAAGCCTTTTTTTGAAATGGCTACCAATAAAGTTTCAACTTTCATAAAATACGGTAGCATTTGCCCAAAATGCTACCGTGGGTTTTGTTTTTTATAATTATAAGAGCAAAATACTTATTCTCTTATAATTTCATTGTGGCACTTCGTAATTAAAATCTTTAGTCATAAAATCCCAGCCAAATTTGGTTTTTGTTAAAAACCATAGAACATATTTTGCAATTGCTTCGATTTATGAATCTGATCATGGTGGATGCTATACCTCAAACTGGCTGTTGTAGAGTGATGTATAGAACCCATTCTTTTTTAAAAGTTCTTCATGATTACCCTGTTCAATAACACGACCATTTTTCATAACAAGGATAATATCTGCGTCCCTGATAGTTGACAGTCGATGTGCCACAATAAAGCTGGTTCTTCCCTGCATAAGGAGGGCAAAGGCTTCTTGTATTTTTAACTCTGTACGGGTATCGATGGATGAAGTTGCTTCGTCCAGGATTAGTATAGGAGGGAGACACAGCATCACACGGGTAATGCATAAAAGCTGTTTTTGCCCTTGGGAAAGGCTTCCTCCATCCTCATTGATTATAGTATCGTAACCGTGAGGCAGGTTCATAATGAAATTGTGCGCATGAGAGGCTTTAGCTGCTGCAATGACTTCTTCATCTGTAGCCTCAGGGCTGCCCATGATGATATTTTCCCGGATACTTCCGGCCTTTAGCCAGGTTTCCTGAAGGACCATGCCATAGCTGCTCCGGAGACTTTTGCGGGTTACCTCCCGAATATCATTTTCCTCCACTTGAATGCTGCCACTGTCCACATCATAAAAACGCATGAGCAGATTGATGATTGTGGTTTTGCCGCATCCAGTCGGTCCTACTATGGCAATACGCTGTCCAGAGGTTACGGTAAGGTTCAGGTTTTCAATGAGTTTTTTATCAGGGGCATAGGAAAAGTCTGCATTTTTTATGGACACATTTCCTTCAATATTTTTAAGGACTGTGGCGTCAATCTTTTCCCCAACCTGGGATTCTTCTTCCATGAGCTCAAATACCCTGGCTGCACATGCCAGTGCATTTTGAAGTTCTGTTATCACTCCGGAAATTTCATTGAAAGGTTTGGTATACTGGCTGGCATAGCTTAAAAAGCATGAGAGCTGGCCCACTGTAAATGTCCCCCCAGAGGTAATACAACTTAAGGCTCCTACAAGTCCCACTCCAGCATAGACTATACTGTTGATGAAACGGGTAGCAGGGTTTGTAATGGAAGAAAAAAATGTTGCACGAAAGGAATAGTCAGCAAGACGGTTATTAATTTCATCAAACTGTTCTATTACTTCCGGTTCGTGTGAAAAGGCCTGCACAACTTTCTGATTATTAATCATCTCATCAATCAAAGCAGTCTGTTCACCTCTGGCTTCTGACTGAAGCCAGAACATGCGGTAGGTCTTTCTTGCTATAAACCTGGCTACCAACAAGGAAAGCGGCGTAAGAACCACTACTAAAAGAGCAATTTTCCAATTTAAGGAGAACATGAAAAACAGCGTACCCAATATGGTAATAATACCTGTAAACAGCTGTGTGAATCCAAGCAATAAGCCATCAGTAAACTGGTCAACATCGGAAATAATTCTGCTGACAATTTCACCATAAGCATGAGAATCAATATATTTTAGAGGCAAAGTTTCAATTTTTTCAAATGCTTCCTTGCGAATATCACGTATGACATGGAAGGCTATTTTGTTGTTGATGATGTTCATAAGCCATTGCAAAAGTGAAGTAGAGCATACAACAATGGTAATTTTTGTAAGCAAATGAAAGATACCCGAGAAATTAACCTGTCCTTTTCCCAAAATCAGGTCAATAGTGTTGCCAATGAGTATAGGCACATAGAGGGTCAGTGCTACGGTTATTGCTGCTAAAAGGATGGATGAAATTAAAAACATCCAGTAATGCCTGATGTGATGCAGGACTTTTATTAAAGTATTCTTCCTGAATTTATCTGTTTTTCTTAAATCTTTCATGAAATTCTAATTCTCCCTTGTGAATTGTGACTCATAAATTTCCCGATATACCTGGCATGAGTGCAGCAGGTCTTCACTAGTTCCAATGCCTGCAATGCAACCATCCTCCATTACAATAATTCTGTCACAATGCTGGATAGAGGATGTACGCTGTGAAACGATGAACATGGTTGGACGGATTTCCATTTCAGCAAGAGCCTTCCGAAGGGCAGCATCTGTGGAAAAATCCAGTGCAGAGGCACTGTCATCCAGGATAAGTAAGTCAGGATTTTTCACCAGCGCTCTGGCAATGGTGAAGCGTTGTTTCTGACCACCGGACAGATTCTTCCCATTCTGTTCAATCATATAATCCAAACCGCCTTTACTATCCACTACTTCTTTGGCTTGTGCCAGGGACAGGGCTTGGAATATTTCTTCATCTGTGGCATTTTGTCTTCCCCACTTTATATTATCCCGAATGGTACCTTTAAAAAGCACTGCCTGCTGAGGGACGACTCCTATTTTGTCTCTCAGGACTTTCAGAGGATAATCCTTTATATTGACCCCATCTAAGAGGATTTTTCCTTCTGTGGCATCGTAAAATCGTGGAATCATATTCACCAGAGAGGTTTTTCCGGAGCCTGTCCCCCCAATGATACCGATAATCTCCCCCGGTCTGACTTTAAAATCAATATCAGCCAATGCATTGCCTCCTGCATTGCTATAACAAAGATTTACATGGCAGAACTCAATAATATAATCACTTGGGTTTATTGCCGGCATATAATCTTTCAGAGTAAGGCTGGATGAAACCTCAAAAACATCCTGAATCCGGTTTCCGCACGCCACGGATTTATTGATTGTGATAATGAGGTTTGCAAGCTTAATAAGTTCTACAAGAATCTGTGACATGTAGTTATACAGAGCAACAACTGCCCCCTGGGTGATAATGCCTGTATCTACGCGTATTGCACTGGCCCAGATGAGAAAAACAATGAATATATTGATGATTATGTACGTTAACGGATTCATCAGGGATGAGATACGACCCACGTATTTCTGAGCTTTGGCCAGTTCCTCATTTCTGCACTGAAATTTTCGTGTTTCCTCCTCTTCCAGGCAAAAAGCTCGGATAACCCGTACCCCGGTAAGATTTTCCCGTACCATACGGAGAACCAGGTCCAGTTTTGCCTGTGTCTTTTTGTATAAGGGAATACACCAGAGCATGATGCCCAGAACTACAACAGACAGTATAAAAATGGCTGCAGCAAATAGGAGTCCGGATCGAAAGTCAATGGTAAAGGCCATAATCATGGCACCAAATACGATAAAAGGTGAACGAAGCAACAAACGCAAGGTCATATTAACGCCAGACTGTACCTGATTCATATCGCTTGTCATTCTGGTAATCATGGTTGAGGTGCCAAGGGCATCCATTTCGGAATAGGACAATCCCTGAATATGAAAAAACAGTGCATGCCGAAGTTCCTTTCCAAACCCGGTGGATGCTTTAGCCGCATAATATTGAGCGGTAATGGAACTTAAAACCCCCAGAATTCCAAGTCCTATCAAAATTAGAAACATATAAGTGATATAATTTATATCTCCCCGCATAATCCCGTGGTCAATAACTGCAGCCACCACTAGGGGGACAAACAATTCAAAGGTTGCTTCCAACAATTTAAAAAGCGGACCCAGAATGCTTTCTTTTTTATAATTTTTTAAATAAATCAATAGTTTTTTCAAAATTAAGCCCCCTGTAATTGATTTTTTTTTCTTTTTATTATATCATAATCAAGTATATGAAAAACATATAGTTTGCAGAAAAGTATACTTATATAATATAACTGTTATATATTTATTGTATGGAGGACCTATGAATTTAAAGCAATTACACTATTTTGTCACAATTGTAGAAGAAGGGACTATCAATGGTGCAGCCAAAAAACTGTTTGTTTCCCAGCCACCCCTAAGTGCCCAGATAAAATTACTGGAGGATGAATTCGGATGTATTCTGTTTAGAAGGGGACAACGACAAATACAGTTAACCGATGCAGGGAAGAAGCTCTACGATAAAGCCACTGTCCTGCTGGAGATCAGCAGGATTACACAGGAGGAAATGCGTGAGTGTGCAGCTGAAGAGGCTGGGACAATTCGAATCGGCATTGTATCTTCAGTGGTTTGTTCAATGGGTACAGCGTGGATTGCAGACTTTATGAAACAGCATCCGGGAGTCAGATTTGAGGTGTACGAAGCAAACACATACGAGCTGATTGATAAGATCCGCTCTGACATTCTGCATATAGCTGTGATCCGAACACCGTATACCGCGATGGATATGGAGATAAAACCACTAAAGTCTGAAGCACTTGTGTCCATAGGACTGCCATCCCTGTTTCCGGACAGCAGAGCAACTGTAAGCCTGAAAGATCTTTCGGCTCTTCCAATTATTTTATACAGACGCTGGGAAAAAGTGATAAAGAGTCAGTTTGAAAACGCCAGGATACCTGTTTATTTTAAGTGCGTGTGTGATGATGCCAGGACTCTGACTGCTCTGGCTGGTCAAGGGGCAGGTATCGGATTGGTACCAGCTTCTGTCACAGATATGCTTACTGATTCTGAGATTATCTGCAAGCCCATTGAGGATTGCTTCATCGAATCCAGAATAGATCTGATTTATAAAGAAAATACCTATTTGCCAGATTGTGTAACGGAATTCACAGAATATCTGAATCAAAAGTTTTTAACTTACCCAGGGAAAAAGTAATTAATTACTTTATACTGAAGTAATTAATTACTATACAAAAAGATAAAAATCTAGTATTCTGAATTTATAAGCATACCTTAAGGATCTATTTTGTAAAAAGGAAGTGAGAGCCATAATGGACTTTTTTAGCCAGCAGGAGGAATGTGAAAATAATATGGAAAACGCAAATACACAATATAGAACCATAACAATTGCATTTTTTTCAGGAACGGGCTGTACAGAAACCGTTGCGGACTGCTTACATGAACAACTTGCCGAAACTGGCATGGACATTAAGAAAATTAAAATTTCATGTGATTCCCCCGGTATAGGTCAGACGGATTTACTGATGATTCTTTCCCCTGTATATGCATTTAGTCTGGCTGATATTGTTGAAAAGTGGATAAAAAAATTACCTGGTACGAATAAGACATCTGTTGCTATTATCCCGGTTTCAGGGGAGGGGATGTATCTCCCAATACTGCCTGTACGGTTAGAAGTAGAAAGCTTTTAAAAAGAAAAGGCTATGATGTAATTTATGAAAAGATGATTGTTATGCCTTCCAATTTCGGGGCCCCAACTCCTGACCAACTAGCAGTAAGGCTGATTAATATACTGCCATCAAAGATAAATACAATCATTTCTGATATTTTATCCCAGCGTAGTAATTTTGCTCAACCTAAAATTCAGGACAGATTTTTTGCGGCAGCAGGAAAGATGGAACATTTCGGTGCAAAAATCTTTGGTTCATCTATAAAGGCATCTGATAGCTGTAACAAATGTGGCTTATGTATAAAAAATTGTCCTGAAAAAAATATAAGTATACAAAATGATAAAATAAAATTTGGATTTAAGTGTATATGGTGTCTTAAATGTATTTATGGGTGCCCTTGCGGAGCTCTGAACCCAGGTATGATGAAATCTGCCGTTATTAAAGATGGGTTTAGTATTAATAGAGCAAAACAAATGGCAGAGGTCCATAAAGATGATAAAACTGAGGGCTTACCTAAAAATGGTCTATGGGGTGGTATCATAAAATATTTAGAAGAATAACCATTCCTTAAAAAAATAGTTCATACAAATAAGTTAAAAGATTTTATTAATAGGTTAAACAGGAGGATATTTATGAAATTTTGCTGGAGTACTTTACAGGTTAAAAACATGGAAAAATCAATTGCATTTTACACAGAAATAATCGGTCTGGAAGTTGTAAGGAAATTTAGTGCAGGACCGGATACAGAGATTGCATTTTTAGGCAATAGTGATACAAAAATTGAACTTATATGTGATGGAACCATGGGTAAAACAAATGTGGGAGATGATATCTCCTGGGGATTTGAGGTTGACTCCCTTGATGAGGCACTGGACATGGTGAAAGAGAAGGAAATAACTATAGTAAACGGCCCTGTCCAGCCCAATCCACATGTGAAATATTTCTTTATCAAAGATCCCGATGGTATGAACATACAGATAGTAGAGAATATTCACTAAACATTGCCTTGGAACACTATATTTTAATTTACTTTTTGGAGACTTAATGCAATAATGTGATTAGGTGTGTAACTAATAAAATATTGTTGGAGGGGATGTCTTATGTATGAAGCGAGCTGTATAATTGGAGCTGCCTGTATGATTGGAATTTTATTAGTATTTATATTATTAATAAAATTAACGGGGTTGGAAAACTGGAGAATAATACTTAATCAGACCTTGTCCACATACGTGGAGATAAAACAAGTACATCCCGACCTGTCAGACAAAGAAGTCTTTATGAATGTGTTAGATGACAGATATAAAATGAAAAAGTATTATGCCAAAAAAGAGAAATTAAAAGATATGATAGAGCAGGAAATAGAAGAAGGTCGCTCTATTCTGAATACATATAATCTACCAATATTGATTTACATAAGCTTAATAATAGAAAAAAATAAAATACTAAAAACATACTCACCTGCACATAACATGTTAGCTGTGATAAAGGTGGAACTACGAAGACAGGGTTTCTTAAAATATGTGTAAAACACCCAGGTAAATAAGAGGAATCTCATTATCAAATAAATATTCAACTTACATAAATGTAGATAAGATTAGGTGAATTCCTAATCTTTTTTACTATCCCTATAAAAAGTGGGTATGGTACCTATGAAATTTAAGTACACGAAGTGCACGAGTCATAAGTGGATATTCTAAAGAGTTTATAGAGAAAAAGAAATAATATATTGACAAAGAAAGAAAAAGAGATATTATTAATAGTGTAGATACACTAAAAGAAAGGCGTTATTATGGATAAAAAAACTTATGAAAAAAAGCCATCCCCTTGTAACTGTCTTAATATGAGAAGAGCCTCTCACGCGATTACAGAAGTTTATGACGATTTCCTTAAACCAAGTAATTTAAGTGTAAGTCAATTTTCAATTATTAAACATTTAAATTACTTTGGGCCAATAAATGTAAGTGACTTATCTTTAATCATGAGATTAGATAGAACTACGCTTGTGAGAAATCTTAAACCTTTAGAGAAAATCGGACTTGTGGAAGATATCTCGGCGGAGGGTACTCGAAACAGGCAACTTAAGTTAACTAGTAAAGGAATTGAAACCTATAAGGATGCGGAAGAGCTTTGGCAAAAAGCGCAGCGTTTTTTAGAGGAATATCTAGGCAAAGAAAATATCCTTACTTTTACAACTTTGCTTTCTAAAATTGAGGCCTTGGTGCCTTAATTTTTTAAACTTTAATAGTGTATATACACGTAAACTATAATAGTTGTGGAAAAGAGGTTGAGGAGATTATGAAAGAGCAGATTCAAAGAAAAGCCTATTCCTTGGGTTATGAAAAATGCGGAATTATTCCCATTCGAATGATGGACGGGTACCATGAAAAATTCCAAGAGCGTATGGATAAAGTTCCGGCATCTAAGCCATTTTATCAGAACCAAGAACGACTGCTTCATGTTCAGAAAGAATATCCATGGGCAAAATCCATCATTATATTGGCTGTAAAATACAGCCAATATAAAGTTCCGGATGAAGTTCAACAGCGTATTGCAAAAGCTTATTTATTTGATAACCGAATGAATTTTAAATCGGTGGAATATCAGCAAAGTATTGCTATGGAACAGTATCTGCAATCGTTAGGATTGCAGGTGGCTACAAACCGACGTTTTGGAATTGTTGGATTGCGATGGGCGGCCATGCAAGCCGGTATTGGTGTGGTACGTAAAAATAACTTTTTTTATACTGAGTCTGGTTCATGGGTACATCTTGAGGGATTTTTGGTAGACCGTGAAATGGAACAAATTGAAAATACAGAGATACCATCATGTCCAAATGGATGTATGCAGTGCATCTCAGCTTGCCCCACAAGAGCATTGGCTGCCCCCTATGCTTTGCAGCCTATGGACTGCATTTCGTTTTTAACTACTTTTGGAGGAAGAAATTTACCTAAGGAGCCTTTGAGTGAAAAATTCGGATTATGTATTTATGGTTGCGATATTTGCCAAGATGTATGTCCTATGAATAAAGGGAAATGGAAGGGAAAAGAGGATTTTCCCGGGCTTTCAGAACTGGCCCCATTAATGCGTCCAGAGAATATTTTGAATATGTCAGAAGAACTATATAGAGAAAAGGTTCAACCAAAATTCTTTTACCTATCCCCTGAAGAACTTTGGAAATGGAAAGTGGATGTATTGTGTTTCATGGGAAATAATGATCCCCAATTATATAAACATTACATTCTGAATGCCCTTAATGATGAACACCAAAGAGTACGCCAGATGGCAGAATCAATTTGTGACAAATTATTTAAGAGCAATCTATAATCTCGAATTATAGTTTTGTTCAATAATAATTAGTAAAGGGAGAAACATTATAGATTAATGTTCTCCCTTTTAGCTAAGAATCAAGATATGCTATTTTATAGACTTTAATATCAGAGTTGCATTATGTCCACCGAATCCAAAGGAGTTACTCATAGCATAAGTTATATCAGCAGATATTCCTTGGTTTGGAATATAGTAAAGGTCACATTCCGGGTCAGGTTTAGAATAGTTTATGGTAGGAGGTAGGAACTTTTCTTTGAGTGCACATGCCATTATAATTGATTCAATGGAACCTGATGCGCCAAGCAGATGTCCTGTCATAGATTTTGTTGAGCTTATCGGTAATTGATAAGCATATTCACCGAATACGGACTTCATTGCGGATGTTTCATTTTTGTCGTTTACAACTGTTGATGTACCATGAGCGTTAATATACCCGATTTCTTCAGCTTTGATACTGGCATCTTCAAGTGCAAGTTTCATACATCGGGCGGCTCCTTCTCCACCTTCTGCAACACCGGTAATGTGGTAAGCATCATTGGTACAGCCGTAACCCACTACTTCTGCAATAATGCTAGCACCTCGGCTAATGGCATGCTCCATTTCTTCAAGTACCAGTATTCCTGAGCCTTCACCCATGACAAATCCACTCCTTTCCAAATCAAAAGGTTTACTAGCAGTATCAGGATCATCATTTTTACTCAATGTTTTATTCGCACAGAAGCCTGCTAATGATAATTTAGTAATGGGAGCTTCTGAACCTCCTGCTATCATAATGTCAGCCTTATTTTGTTGAATTATTTTATATGCATCACCGATGGCATTTGTAGAGGAAGCACAAGCAGTTACAACACACTCTGTAAACCCCTTTATGCCATATTTGATAGCGATTAAGCTAGAGGCAATATTGGATATCATCATAGGAACAAAGAAAGGGCTGATTCTTCCGGCTCCTCTTTCTGATAACACTTGATACTGGTTTTCAATAGTTTCTATACCACCGACCCCAGAACCAACAATGATACCGACTTTTTCCCTATTTATTTTTTTAAAATCTAAATGGGCATGTTCAATAGCTAACTGTGCTGCAGCTAGTGCATATTGTGAGAATTTGTCCATTCTTTTTGCATCTTTTTTATCAATGAATTCGTTAGGATCAAAATTTTTTATCTCACCGGCAACTTTAACAGGAAGATTGGATACATCAACCCTTTCTATCAAGCTTATACCGGACTTACCTTCTCTAACTGCTTGCCATAATTTTAATGCGCCATTACCGAAGGGCGTTATTGCTCCTATGCCGGTTATAACTACTCGTCTATTCATATTGGAGACCTCCTTGTTATCTAATAATCATGTTTACAAAATAAAGAATACCCCTTATAATCTATAGAAAATGAACTAAACTTGCTTTTTTAGGTGATTTTTATGATAGATTCAAAAGAAATGATTGTGGCTTGCATAAACTATATTGAAAGAAACATCGGCGAGAAAATAAGCCTTGACGATATCTCTGGAGAAATCGGCGTCTCAAAATACTATATGCATAGGATGTTTAAGTCCCTAACCGGGGAGTCCATAATTGAATATGTACAATCTCGTAAGCTATCTTCTAGTATAAATGAACTTGTGAATAGTAATATGAGAATGATTGACATTGCAATGGATTATGGGTTTGACCATGAACAGTCCTATATCAGAGCATTTAAAAAACGGTTCGGTTATACGCCATTTAAAGTTCGGTCTGAGCAAGTATCTATTAACATAACCGAAAAAATCAATATCAATGACATTTTATCAGTGAATAACTCCATTACGTATCGTCCATTCTATGTCTTTAGGCAGAAATTTTATATTGCAGGAAGTCAATATAAAATATTTAGTCGTTCTGGAGACAATATGGCTAATTTTTACGGACGGCAATTCTTTTATCATGATAAAAATCGTATAGAGAATGCTATTAAAGATAAGGTGTACTATGGATATACAGACTGGAGCGGGCATAAAGACGGATATATCTATTATGTACCTTCAGTTGAAGTACCAGATTTGAGTTCGCTACAGGAAGGAATAACAGGTATCTCGATTCCTGCTCACAAATATGTAGTATTTCGATTTGTTGGCTTTTTTCGGCCAGATGATATAAAAGGCAGACAAGTAGGGCGCCTATTGGTTCATTTATACCGAAATTGGATTACCAATTCTGGCTTTCAATCTGCTGCTAAATTTAGATTTGAATATATAGACACAAGCTTATCAAATGACAATTACTGTGAACTTGACATATATCAACCGATAAAGGAGAGAAACTGCGTAGTTAATGAATAGCCAGCTTTATAATAAAAAAGACCAGTGGAATTATTAAACAATCATATCAGATATTTTGATAATAAATATTTTAATAAGAATGTAAAAGATTAGGTGAATTCCTAATCTTTTTTACTATCCTTAAAAAAAGCGGGCACAATATTTATCAAAATAGTGAAAAGAAAGTTGGTATTGAAATGAATCAAAAAACTCCCAATTTACTAATAAATGAAAAATCTCCTTATCTTCTTCAGCATGCCTACAATCCGGTTAACTGGTATCCATGGGGAGAAGCAGCTTTCAAACGAGCAGAAGAGGAAGACAAACCAATATTTTTAAGCATTGGGTATAGTACCTGTCACTGGTGCCATGTGATGGCACACGAAAGCTTTGAAAATGAGCAGGTAGCTTCCATACTGAATGAACACTTTATTGCCATAAAGGTAGACAAAGAAGAACGCCCTGACATTGACAGCATTTACATGGCAGTGTGTCAGGCATTTACTGGAAGCGGTGGGTGGCCTACCAGTATCTTTATGAATCATGAACAAAAACCTTTCTTTGCAGGAACCTATTTCCCTATAGAGTCTAGTTATGGTATGATAGGGTTTATAGATTTACTTAAAACAATACATGAGAATTGGACAAACAATAAACGCAAGTTGCTGGATGCATCAGAAGAAATAGTCAGACAGTTAAGTGTTACAGCTAAACAAAACGGAACTGTAGACGCTACCTTAATTGAAAAAGCAGTTGAATTGTTTGAAAGTGGCTTTGATAAAAATAATGGGGGTTTGGCAATGCTCCTAAATTTCCTATGCCGCACAATCTATTGTTTTTAATGACTTATTATGAGACCAGCCGTGATAAGCGTGTACTCCAAATGGTTGAAACAACACTGATTCAAATGTATAAAGGAGGTCTGTTTGATCATGTGGGTTATGGCTTTTCAAGATACTCTACGGATAAATACTTCCTGGTTCCTCACTTTGAAAAAATGCTATATGACAATGCACTTTTGATGATGAGCTATGTGCAGGCCTTCGGGTTAACAAATAAGACCATTTACAGAGACATTGCAAAGAAAACGGCGCAATATATTATGAGGGAAATGACGAGCCCTGAGGGAGGATTTTACTGCGCCCAGGATGCTGACAGCGAGGGAGTTGAAGGGAAATATTACGTATTTGATTATGATGAAATCATTAAGATTCTGGGAGAAGAAAGGGGCAAGTCGTTTAATAGCTATTATGGAATCACTCCAAAAGGAAACTTTGAAGGAAGGAATATTCCTAATCTGTTGGGCAACACAAATCTTGAAGACAGGTTCCAGCAAGATATCCCACAACTTTATGAGTATAGAAAATCACGAACACGACTTCATTTGGATGATAAAATCCTAACTTCATGGAATGCTTTGATGATTGCAGCTTTTACAATGATGTACCAGGTTTTTGACGAAGAACAATACCTTGTGGCTGCTCAGAAAGCGGAAGGTTTTATAACAGAAAAAATGCAGGACAATAATACGCTTTTCGTAAGCTATCGTGATGGCATCCATTCATCTAAGGGCTTTCTGGATGACTATGCATTCTATATTTTTGCATTGCTAGAGTTATACGGGGCAACATTGGACTGCCATTATCTGAATAAAGCGGTTAACATTTGTCAAAAAACGGTTGAAGATTTTTATGATATGGAAAATGGAGGATTTTATTTATATGGAGAGGAAAACCAGAAACTGATTATAACGCCTAAAGAAACCTATGACGGAGCTATACCCAGTGGCAACTCTGTTATGGCTTATAATCTGGTTAAAATTTCTCAGATAACAGGTGACTCAGGTTTTCAGGAAAAGGCAAAGCGTCAGCTTGAATTCATGTCTTATTCTGCAAAAGATTATCCTGCAGGATTCAGTTTTTTTCTGATGGCTTTATGGATGCATATGAATCCATTGGAAAATATTACGTGTGTTTTAGCAGATAAGGATGATTTAAAAAAATTACGGGGAAAGGTAAAACTAAATACAACTGTGCGCATTCTGGAGGGGGAGACGGATGAATATAGTCTGATAAATGGAAAGACTACATTCTATGTCTGCAAAAATCACAGCTGTCTGCCACCCACAAACAATCTATTGGAAGTGCTTGAACAATAGAGAGATTAGTGTATTTAAGCAAAGAGGAACTATAGGATGAAAAAAAGAATTTTATTGAGTGTAGTCATATTAAGTATGGCTTTATCAAACTTCGTCTGGGCAGATGCAATGTATGCTCCCAGGTTCCAGGTAAATGGAAAAGATATAGTATTTAGCTCTGAAACAGGGTTCCCTTATATTAGTCAGGAAGGCCGTGCAATGATGCCTTTAAGAGCCTGTCTTGATGCCATAGGCTGCCAGGTATCCTGGAATCAGGAGGAAAAGACGGCCATACTCAGTAAAGGTTATAATACCATAAAAGTTACGGTTAACCAGAAATATATTTATGTAAACGATAAGCAAATTAAGGCGGATTGTTCTGCTATATTAAAGAATGGAAGGATATACCTTCCCCTTCGGGTGGTTATGGAATCTCTGGGATATACGGTTGATTGGCAGGGCAGCATGGGAACAGTTGTTTCCAATGAACTGACACCTTGGAATATAAACGGTGGAACAACTGGTATTTTTTCCCGACAGCAGCTTAATTTTGAGGGATTTGATGGAATAGAGGCAGATGTAACACTTCCCTATGTGAATATCGCAGAAAAAGGTGACTGTCCTTATGTTTATTTTGGTTTAGACTGGAATAATGACCAAGGAAATGTTGAGGGCGGTTTTCAATTCATAGAGGATGCAGCACATCCTGGATATAATAAATGGACAGTATTTATGAGGCAGGGCGGCTCCTGGCTTTCTGGCAGCAACTCATATTTAGAACAGGGGTCAAAGCATCACCTTAAACTATATGCACAGAATATATCAAAAGATAGGACGGATATGGTGGTTGAGCTGGATGGCAATGAGGTTGCAAGAAAGCCTTCAGACCGAACAGATTTTGATAAAGCCTCCGCCAAAGCGGTGGTATCCATGGCTATGTCAAAAGTTTTTGATGGAGGTAACTGCTTTTCACAGTCTAAAGGGGCAAAACTGGAAAACGTGAGGGTATCCCAAGTAACAACAGATTCTTATTTGGATTTTAATGACTTTGGATTATATCATAAATGGAATCCTGAAGCAGGAAAACAAGGGATGTGGTTTGGAACAGCGGAATGCATTCCAGATTATATTCATATTGATAAAGACGGAAGTATTTCAATTTACAAATCCAATTAATCGGCACTTAATATGGAATCGCTTATAGACAATGTAATGACATTTGAAGCACGAAATTAAACAACAAAATTGTTATTTTAGTGCTCCGTGTATACATAAAAATTTACTTGTGAATCCATGGATATTTGGTATATACTAATAACATTAAAAATTTGTGGGAGGTTGGATTTATGGAGGAAAAAGAGTACTATTCCATAGGTGAAGTCAGTAAAATTTGTAATATATCCAAAAAGGCACTAAGATTTTATGACAAGATAGGTATAATATCTCCTGACAAAGTCTGCGATGACAATAATTATAGATTTTATAACAGGACCACTTTGTTATCTTTACCAGTTATAAAGTATTATAAGCAAATGGGTTTTAAACTGGAAGAAATGCGCGAACTTTTTGAGGGAAATACTTATGGCATTATTGAAAGGCAGTTCAGACGTAAAATTGATGAACTGAAAGAATTAGAAGCCAATATACACAATAGCTATACCTCCGTAAAGGATTGGTATGATCTTATCTTAGAGGCACAGCTGGTAATTGAGAATGATGTACATGAGGTTGCTGTAAAGTATATAGATTCTACTATCTACTGTTTCATGGAGCAGGACTTTGAGTATAATTACAGAGAATCTATTATTAATATAGACTGGACAAACTATCTGGAAAGTATAAATAATGAAATAACCGGTCCTGTTGTCCTGAATTTCCCATCTTTTAGAGAGAAGATGGAGGGTACCTGCAAAAAAGTTAAAATTATGCAAAAACCAATTCTGGAATATAAAGAAGACCAGGTGACAAAAATGGGTGGATATATGGTCGCTTCATGTTATCATATAGGCAGTCATACCAATATCCATGAATCTTATCAGAAAATTTTTGACTGGGCTGAAAGCCATGGCTATAACTGTACAGAAGAATGCTACGAAAGGTATGTGACAGATTATTGGACTACACGAAATGAAGATCAATTTGTTACCGAAATAATGATTCAGGTAACGAGGGACTAAATCTGTTTGCAATAATTATATTTAATTTAAAAATAAAACATTACCCTAAAGGGAATGTTTTATTTTTTTTTGAACAAAAAACAACTACATTCCTCCTTAAATTGCGCAAGAAAATGACTTTTAAATTATTAAAACGTCTTTAAGGGATATTTGGATAGTTACAAGGATTATATGAGGTTAAACTGGCAATATTAAGTAATTTTAACGCTATAATACGTTATAGCAATATATCACATAGAAAATTTACAATTATTAAAAGAATCTGATAACACCATTATTGACATTGCCCTGTAGGGCAATGATTATAATTAGTTTGTTGAAGCTTTTTATTAATAAAACAAGGAGGATTACAATGAAATTTAGAGTAGGCTTAATGTTGACACTAGGGTTACTGGGGGCAATGTTACTTTTTGCGACTCCGGCATTTGCTGCTGAAGGAGGCGTTGTAAAAGGAACCACCCCAATTGATCAGGGAATGGCAAATGATGCAAAAGACATCACTATTTATAATAGTAAAATTGCAGCATCTTTTGCAGTAGGATCATCAAATTACTGGAACATGACAAAGGGAAGCATTCTGGATGTTGCAAAGATTAAAGGTAAAACCAGTGATGGAAAACCACTTTTTGGAACAGATTTAGTTAATGACGTGGAATTTTTAAATAATTATTGGACTGCAACCGATGCATATAAGGGCAAGGATTTGCTAAATGATGATGTAAAAGTCACTTATAAAATTAATGCCACTAACATTGAAGTAGTTTCAAAGACAAGATATTACAAAGAGGGACATGATAAACCTCTTGACGTAACCATTAAGTATATACTGGAAGATGGAAAAGATTACATTAAAATGGTAACTACCATGAATAATCCTGCTGGAAATCAATCCTATGAGGCCATGAATGCAGGGTATTCCATTTCAACATTAGCCTCCAATATGTATGGGCCTTTTGGTTGGTATCCGGATACGAAGGCCACTGGTATTCGTATAGGAAATGATCCAAGAGTCAACGAGCCATTAGCAAATTTTGTGGCTACATATGGAAAGGAATCCTATAATTCATCATACTGCGTATCCGTATCCCTTGATGACGCAGATACATATAAGGGCTCATCCGGTTACAAAGATGTTTATAAGAGAGTAACTGTTGCAGGCGGTCAAACTGTTACATTTAATGGTGAAATGCTTGTTTCTGACACAGCTTCAACAACACCTATCATAGAACGTGATATAGAAAAATTTGCAATGAAGGCAGATACTGTTTCTGGTAAAGTATTAGACAGCACTGGAAAACCTGTAGAAAATGCTTTTGTTATTATTTATAAAAGTGGATCTTACGTAGCAAGTGATGATAAAACTGTTGTTAAAGTTGAATCTGCACCTTTGGCATGGGCCATGACAAATGCTAAAGGTGAATATAGTTTCAAACTTCCTGATGGAAGCTACAAAATTCATGCTGAGTCACTGGGATGTACGCCATCAAATGCACAGAGTGTGGTAGTAAAAGACGGAAAAGCAGATAATAATATCCTGGCTTTTGCACTACAGGCTGGTGCCCATGCAACACTTAAAGTGAAAGACCAGACAGGTAAAAATATCCCTGCAAGAATTGAAATTAAATCCAGTGCACCAACAGATATTAAGATGCTGGGAAGCTCTGTATATTTTACAAATCTGGTAAATGGTGAATATGTAGCTGATTTTGATGTTCCAGCAGGTACATTCTCTTTTACAGCAGCATATGGTGCAGATTATGAATCTAAAAAAGTAACCATCAATGATGTTAAAATATCTGCTGGTGAAAAATACGTTAATGAGAAAGATTTAGTAATAAAAGAAATCATAAACCCAAGATTAAAGAACTGGTACAACATGGATAACCATCAGCATTCAAGCATAGGTGATGGTGCAACTCCTATTGATAAACTGTTTATTGCGCAATTATGTGCAAAACTGGATTTTAATCTGGTTTCTGATCATGATTCGGTTCAAAATGATGCAGAAATGGTGAAACTGGCAGCAGCAGCCGGAAGACCTGTGGTACCAAGCCTTGAGGTTTCTCCTGGATGGGGACACTGGGGTATTTTGAATGTAGATTATTCAAAGGCGGCAACAGAAGCTACTCCAATCAATGCTTCATTAAAACCAGGTGAGATTATCGCTAAGGGTCATCAGATGAATGCGGTAGTCGTAGTAAATCATCCTTATACAGATTATGGATTCTTTTTAAACAGAGATGGGGTTATTGGCGGTCACGACAAGGGTACAGATGATTTTGATCTGATAGAACTTCAGTCAACAATAAATCTGGCGGATTCCAAGAACATGGATGCAAGGGCTCTTGCTGATGCTATGAATGTTTACTGGAATAAAGGACAGAAAAAGTTTTTAAGTGCAGGCTCAGACCAGCATGATGTTAAATCCGGATTATATCCAGGCATTATCAGAATGTACGCCCATATCAATGGAGATGTAACTGGTGATAAGTATCTTGCCGCTTTAACTTCAGGCCACGCTTATGCAACTATGGGACCTCTGTTTACCCTGGATGACAGTGTAATGTTTGGGGAAACATATAACGTTGCAAAAGGAAATGCATATACCTTTAAATCAACTGTACAGGCAGTTAATACGTTAAAGAGAATCGATGTTTACAGTATGGGTAAGATTGTGGCTTCATATGATTACAATACAGAAGAACCCGTTCAGTTTACTTATGACATGAAGAACGATGGAACGAAGAACTTGTGGTACAGCTTTGTTGCTGTGGACGGAGCTGGACACTATGCAGTAACCAATCCAATATGGGTAGATGATTTCGCTACATCAAATATAGCAGTGTCCAGAGGCCAGTTTGTTCAAAAGCTATATGAATTGAGCGGTGAGAAATCAGTTGAAAGCACAGAAATTTTTAAGGATGTTGCAACAGATTCTTCTTATGCAAAAGCTGTAGTATGGGCAAAGAAAATGGGAATTGTAAGTGGTACAACAGCAACAAATTTCAGTCCTAATGATTCTATAACTAGAGAACAAATGGTTACAATTCTTTACAATTATGCAAAGGCAACCGGCAAAGATGTTTCAAATATTGAAGGTATGGCAATTCAGAACTTTGATGACTGGTCTAAAACATCATCTTATGCCCATAACCCTATGCGTTGGGCATTTAACCAGAAAATAATCATGGGACAATCTGCAACTGTACTTGGACCTAAGGATACAGCAACAAGAGCACAGGCTTCAATTATAATAAGCAGAGTAAAATAACTAAGTTGCTTGTGTAAATGATCTATTTGCATTTTAAAATTTCTGATTATCTTTAATAATACGCAAACGTTACCCTAAGGGGAACGTTTGCGTATTTTTTTGTCTAAAAATTGGTTTGAAAATCAAAGAACCCACAAAAGTTAAACGAATTTGTATTATACGAAAGTGTTTTAACAACAAAAAAATACTGACAAAATATCTGTTGACATTCCCCCATAGGGCAAGGATTATAATCAAGCTATAAAGCATAGGAAAGACTAATGTCGGAATATAATAAAGCTATAATAATTGGACATATGGGCATAATAAAACTGCAATTGTAATAAATGTAGTAAAAAATATAAAAATGACAAATCCGGTCGAAAATAAAGGTCATTATAAATTTTTATTTAATGATAATACATTAAGAAACGTATGAATGCGTTTTAGTGAAAGGAGTTTTATTTTTATGAACGAAGTTTCAGGAGCAGCTAACGCGCAAGTCGTTGCTGCGAAAAAAAAGTTATCATCCAGTTTTTTTAAAAAAGGTATTACAGTTGCAATTTTATCAGGTATGTGTTATGGACTGTATTCCGCATTTATGACACTAGGTATGGCCAAAGGTGTATGGGCAAACAATTTGTATGCAGGTGTTACTGTAGGAGGAACTGTTCTTTCATCATTTGTTATGATATACATGCTGGGAGCTTTGGGCAGTGCACTAAATGACACAATCAGTGGTATCTGGTGTATCCTTATTGCTGCTATTAAAGGTAAATTAGGTGACTTCTTTAGAACTATAAAAACTAAGCCAGGTGCAGTTATGATAGTAGCTGCTCTAATTGGTGGACCTATTGCAAGTACAGCTTATGTTGTATCACTACAGATGGCAGGATCAATCATTATTCCTATTACTGCTCTTTGCCCTGCAATCGGTGCTATATTAGGAAGAATTTTATTTAAACAGGAATTAAATGCTCGTATGATGGGTGGTATCGCTATCTGCTTTGCAGCTAGTATGATGATTGCATCAACAAGTATGACTGGAGATGCTCCGGCTGGAAGAGCATTGGGTATGATTATCGCATTTATCGCAGCACTAGGCTGGGGTATTGAAGGTTGTGTAGCTGGTTATGGTACTTCCATGATTGACTATGAAATCGGTATCACAATCAGACAGTGTACATCAGGTCTTACAAACTTAATTATTTTAGTTCCACTTTGGGGTATTCTTTCCGGTGGTGGAGTTGGCCTTGCTGGAGAATTAATTGGCAACGTAGTAACAGATATGCCTTCATTAATTTTCTTTATTATCAGCGGTTTTGCATCTGTATATGCATATAGCTTATGGTATAAAGGAAACAGCATGTGCGGTGCTGCTCTGGGTATGGCTTGTAATGGCGCATATTCCTTCTGGGGTCCGTTCTTTATCTGGATTGTTTTAGGCGTATTTGACGGACAAAAAGGTATGGGATTACCTCCAATTGCATGGGCTGCTGCTATAGTTATGGTACTTGGTATCCTGGTAATCGCTATGAACCCAATGGATTTATTCAGAAAGAAGGAGGACTAATAAAATGAGACCACTTAACTATGCAATATTAAAGTATTTTACAACTGTAAAAGAAGCATGTGCTGATGATGTAATTGAAGCTCTGAAAGGCCAGTATGGCAGCTTTAAAGCTTTGAGAAAACCTGCTGTAATTGAAGCAATTATGACAGGTGAAGCCAATGGTTTGTTAGAAGAAACAAGATATGATCTTGATCCAAAAGGTGAACTGAGAGTTTATTATCACGCACATAAAGAAGGTGCAGACACAATTAATACTTATATTAAATAAATAAATAATTGGTTAATTGTTAAAATATCCTTAGGGCAATGTATTTATGCCCTAAGGATAAATGTGAGAGGAGGATTTTTCCGTGAGATATTATGGAGAACAGGCGTTAGGTTTAATTGAGACTTTAGGAATGGTACCTGCGCTAGAGGGAGCAGATAAAATGCTCAAAGCTGCTGATGTTGAGCTGGTTGCTTATGAAAACATCGGATCAACATTAGTTACAATTTTGGTTAAAGGTGACGTTGCTGCTGTAAAAGCTGCTGTTGAGGCTGGTGCTGAAGCTGCTTCTGCAATAGGCAAACTAACTGCAAAGAATGTTATGCCTCGTCCGATTTCGGCGGTAGGCGATATCGTATCTGTACACGATATTGATGCTTAGTTAAATATTATTTATAAGAAAGGAACTACACAGATGGCAAATTTTGAAGCTTTAGGCTTAGTTGAAACATTTGGTTTGGTTTTCGTTTTAGAAGCGGCGGATGCAATGTGTAAGGCAGCAGACGTTGAGCTGGTAGGATACGAAAATACAGCATCTGGTTACATCTCAGTGTTAGTAAGAGGAGATGTAGGAGCATGCAAGACTGCTGTAGCTGCTGGTGTAAAGGCTGTAACAGAAATGGAAGATGGTAATCTTTACAGTTCAGTCGTTATCGCAAGACCACATCAGGATCTTGAAAAGATTATTGCCCGTTATTCACTTGAAAAATTACTTGGTTAATAATCTACTGTTAAATCAGAAAGTTAGAATTTTGACGAAAAGGAGAGTCATAAATGAATATTATTGATAATGATTTGCTCTCCATACAAGAATCTCGAATTCTTGCGGAGAATGCACGCGAGGCACAAAAAAAACTTGCAACTTTTCCTCAGGAAAAATTAGACGAGATTGTTGAACGCATGGCGGAAGAAATTGATAAGCACATCAGCGAACTTGCCAAAATGTCTTGTGACGAAACTGATTATGGCAACTGGCAGGACAAATGCATTAAAAATAAATTTGCCTGTGACTATTTAAGAACAAGACTAAGAGGCATGCGTTGTGTAGGCATTATCAATGAAGACAAACAGAAAAGAACTATGGATGTAGGGGTACCAATGGGCGTTGTTGTTGCGCTATGTCCTGCAACAAGTCCGGTATCCACTACAATTTATAAAGCGTTAATAGCAATTAAATCAGGAAATGCGATTATATTTTCGCCTCACCCTAGAGCAAAGAAAACTATTGCAAAAACTCTTGACATTTTGATTCGTGCAGCTGAAGGCTATGGCCTTCCAGAAGGAGCACTTGCATACTTGCATACAGTGACTCCTAGTGGTACTATTGAGCTGATGAATCATAAAGCAACCTCTTTAATTATGAATACGGGTGTTCCCGCAATGCTGAAAGAAGCATATCAGGCAGGTAAACCAGTTATTTATGGAGGAAATGGGAATGGTCCGGCATTTATTGAACGTACTGCTGATATAAGACAGGCAGTATGTGACATTATTGCCAGCAAAACTTTTGACAATGGTATAGTATCAGCAGCTGAACAATCTATTGTTGTGGACAGCTGTATCGCAACACAGGTTAAAACAGAGTTGCAAAATAATGGTGCTTATTTTATGTCGGAAGATGAAGCCAAAAGACTTGGTGCTTTATTTTTCCGTTTTGACGGAAGTGCAGATTCTGAAATGTTTGGTAAAACAGCTCAGCAATTGGCTAAAAAAGCAGGCTTCTACGTCCCTGACAGTGTGAAAATATTGATTTCAGAACAAAAATATGTTTCTGAAAATAATCCTTACTCAAAAGAAAAGCTGTGTCCCGTTTTAGCTTACTATATTGAAGATGACTGGATGCATGCTTGTGAAAAGTGTATTGAACTCTTACTAAGTGAGAGGCATGGACACACTTTGGTCATTCATTCAAACGACGAAGATGTAATCCGTCAGTTTGCTTTAAAAAAGCCAGTAGGCAGAGTACTTGTTAATACACCGGCTGTTTTTGGCAGTATGGGTGCTACAACTAATTTATTCCCTGCTATGACTTTAGGCAGCGGATCCGCTGGAGAAGGTATGACCTCCGACAATGTTTCGCCTATGAATTTAATCTACGTCCGCAAAGTTGGATATGGAGTGCGAAAAACAGAAGAAATAACAAGGGGTGTATTAGCAGAAGAAAACAATTCCTCATATGGATTAACATCTAAGGAAGAGAAAGATTCTGAGAATATACAAATGCTCCATAGCATTTTAAAAAAGGCTATAGAAGCAATTCAATAGCAATATATACAGCTAAAATCAGACCAATGAATCTGACAAAATAAAAAAGAATGAGAGGTACAAATTTTGGATATTCGTGAATTTTCAGAAAAATTTGCAGAAGCTACCAAAAGCATGTCTGCAGAGGAACGCGCAGCTATCATGAAGATGTTTGAAGGCGTTTCCAGTGAAATTACAAAGAATGATACATTTGTGTACAGAGAAACAGTTGCCGCTAATGATAATGGAACTGGAATTCCAAATGGAATGACACAGAGACATAAATTATTAAAGGAAAACTATTTAAAGCAGGTACCAACTATTACAACTTTCCGTGCAAAAGCGGTTACCAAGATTGCGAAAGAAAATCCTGGTATGCCTAAGATTATGCTTCGTGCTAAGTGCTTTAAGTACTGTTGTGAAACTGCTCCATTAGTAATTCAGGACAATGAATTGATTGTAGGCGCTCCTTGTGGTGCTCCTCGTGCCGGAGCTTTTTCACCTGATATTGCATGGAGATGGATGCTTGATGAAATCGATACAATCGGCACCCGTGATCAGGACCCATTCTATGTTTCAGAAGAAGACAAGAAGATCATGCGTGAAGAATTGTTCCCATACTGGGCAGGAAAGTCTGTTGACGAATACTGTGAAGACCAATATAGAGAAGCTGGTGTTTGGGAACTTTCCGGTGAATCGTTTGTTTCAGACTGCTCTTACCACGCAACAAACGGTGGTGGAGACTCTAACCCTGGATATGATGTAATTCTTATGCATAAGGGTATGTTAGATATTCAGAAGGAAGCAAATGATCATCTGGCTAAATTAGATTATGAAAATCCTGAAGATATTGAAAAGATTTATTTCTATAAATCTATTATTGATACAACTGAAGGTGTTATGATTTACGCTAAGCGTATGTCAGAATATGCCGCTGAACTGGCTGCTAAGGAAACAGATCCTAAGCGTAAAGCAGAGTTACAGAAGATTTCAGAAGTAAATGCAAGAGTTCCTGCTCATAAGCCTGAAACGTTCTGGGAAGCTATTCAGTCCATGTTTACTATTGAATCTTTATTAGTAGTAGAAGAAAACCAGACTGGTATGTCAATTGGACGTGCTGACCAGTATATGTATCCTTTCTATAAGGCTGATATTGAGTCAGGACGTATGACAGATTACGAAGCATTTGACCTTGCGGGTTGTATGCTGATTAAGTTATCAGAGATGATGTGGGTTACAAGTGAAGGAGCTTCTAAATTCTTTGCTGGTTACCAGCCATTCGTAAATATGTGTGTTGGTGGTGTTACTCGTGATGGACAGGATGCAACAAATGATTTAACTTATTTGTTAATGGATGCTGTTAGACACGTAAGAATTTATCAGCCATCACTTGCATGCCGTATTCATAAGGCTTCTCCACAGAAATATATGAAGAAGATTGTTGATGTAGTACGTTCAGGAATGGGATTCCCTGCTTGCCACTTTGATGATACTCATATCAAGATGATGCTTGCAAAGGGTGTTTCAATTGAAGATGCAAGAGACTACTGCCTGATGGGTTGTGTAGAACCTCAGAAATCAGGTCGTCTGTATCAGTGGACTTCAACAGCTTATACACAGTGGCCAATCTGTATTGAACTTGTTCTGAACCATGGTGTTCCACTTTGGTATGAAAAGCAGGTTTGCCCAGATTATGGCGATATTAGTCAGTATAAGACTTATGAAGAATTTGATGCTGCAGTTAAGAGAATGATTCAGTATGTAACGAAGTGGACAAGCGTTGCTACAGTTATTTCACAGCGTGTGCACAGAGAATTAGCACCAAAGCCATTAATGTCTATCATGTATGAAGGCTGTATGGACAAGGCTAAGGATGTATCTGCTGGTGGAGCTATGTATAACTTCGGACCTGGTGTTGTATGGTCTGGTCTTGCTACTTATGCGGACTCAATGGCTGCTATTAAGAAATTAGTATTTGATGACAAGAAATATACACTGGAACAATTAAATACAGCATTAAAGGCTGACTTTGCTGGATATGACCAGGTTAAGGCTGATTGTCTTGCTGCTCCTAAGTATGGTAATGATGATGATTATGCAGATTTAATTGCTGCTGATTTAATTAACTTTACTGAAATGGATCACCGTAACTATAAGACATTATATTCAGTATTAAGTCATGGTACTTTATCAATTTCTAACAATACTCCATTTGGACAATTGTTAGGTGCATCAGCAAATGGCCGTGCAGCTTGGTCACCATTATCAGATGGTATCAGCCCTACTCAGGGTGCTGACTACAAGGGACCTACAGCTATCATCAAGTCAGTTTCAAAACTGGCATGTGATAACATGAATATTGGTATGGTTCACAACTTTAAGCTGATGGCAGGTCTTCTTGATACACCGGAAGGTGAAGCTGGTATCATTGCATTACTTCGTGCAGCTTGTGCAATGGGTAATGGTGAAATGCAGTTCAACTATCTTGATAACAAGACATTGATTGAAGCTCAGAAGCACCCAGAACAGTATCGTGACCTGGTTGTTCGTGTAGCAGGTTACAGTGCATTCTTCGTAGAATTATGCAAAGATGTTCAGGATGAAATTATCAGCAGAACTATGCTGACACATTTCTAAACTATAAATTATATTGACTTTAAATTAATAAATCTGCTGTCTGCAGTAATAGCCAACTTTGAGCCGTAAGGCTGCAGGCAGCAATAAATTATCTATTTAAAGACCAAGATATATCAAACTGGAGATTGAATAGTATGAACAATACAAATACAGGTATTATTGAAAGAAAAGCAACGATTTTCAATATACAAAAATACAATATGTATGATGGTCCTGGAATAAGAACGCTGGTGTTTTTTAAGGGATGTCCGCTCCGCTGCAAATGGTGCGCAAATCCTGAAGGATTAGAAAAGAAATTTCAAGTAATGTTCAAAAGCAACTCGTGTACTAATTGCGGTGCTTGTGTTTCTGCTTGTCCAGTTGGGATACACACTATCTCAGAGGATAACCAAAAGCATGAGGTACAACATAACATTGATTGTCTTGGATGCCAAAAATGTGTAGAAGTTTGTAATGCTAATGCACTTACAATTGTAGGGGAAGTTAAAACAATTTCAGAATTGCTGGAAATTATTTTAGAAGATAAAACCTTCTACGAAGTTTCCGGAGGCGGAGTGACTTTGGGTGGTGGTGAAGTAACCATGCAGACAGAGGCCGCAACCAGTTTATTGCAGGCCTGTAAGCAGGAAGGAATAAATACTGCTATTGAGACCTGTGGATATACTAAATTAGAAAATATATTAAAGATTGCTGAGTTCACGGATTTATTCCTATACGATATTAAGCAGATGAATTCTGACAAACACTTTGAACTGACAGGGGTTCGTAATGAGCAGATTTTAACTAATTTAAAAGAACTTCTTCATAGAAGATATAATGTGCAAGTCAGAATGCCTATGCTAAAAGGAATAAATGACAGCGAGGAAGAAATCAGTCAGGTTATTGAATTCCTAATGCCTTATCGTGATCAGAAAAACTTTAAGGGTATCGATTTACTTCCATATCATAAGTTAGGTGTAAATAAGTATAATCAGCTTGGTAAAGAATATCCTATTAAAGGAGATCCAAGCTTGAGTGATGAAGATTTGGACAGAATTGAAGGATGGATCAAAAAATATGATTTCCCTGTTTCTGTTATTCGTCATTAATGGTGAAGGATTATTCGAACAGAATTGAAAGGTAAGTTTTATGGGAACAGCTATTGAAAAAGCTACAGAGCGTATCATACAGGAATCGGTACCTGGTAAGCAGGTCACAATTGCTCATGTGATTGCTTCGCCCATGCCTGATATATATGAGCGTTTAGGGATAGATGACAGAGGAGCCATTGGCATCCTCACTCTGTCACCTTATGAAACAGCTATCATTGCAGCAGACGTTGCTACTAAGATGGCAGATGTAGAAATTGGGTTTCTGGATCGTTTCACCGGCTCAGTTGTTATCAGTGGTGATGTGCAAAGTGTTACGACAGCACTTGAGGCTGTAACTGAAACCTTATGTGACTTGCTTGGCTTTACAACAGTTCCTATTACAAAAACATGAGGAAAAAACGTGTTATGGTGATAGGTCCTACGCATTGCGGAAAGACAACACTGGTAAATGAACTGAATGATTACAATGGTCCATTAAAAAAAACACAGGACACCATTTATGGAGAAAAAACTATTGATGTACCAAGTTCATATGTGGCCATCCCTTGGATGTATAAGCATTTAATTGCTACTGCACAAAATGCTGCATCACATATATTACTGCTGGTAGATCAGTCAAATCCCGTTGAGATTTATTCGCCGGGTTTTGCCCGGGTGTTTACATGTCCGGTAATTGGCGTAATAACCAAGTGTGATTTGAAACCAGAAAATGAGCGAGTGTGTTTAAGGCAGTTAAAGCAGATAGGTGTTCCAGAACCCTATTTTAAGATAAGTATTCCTGAGGGAATAGGTATCGATGCTTTAAAGGCATATATATTTAATAATGATAAGTAAAGGGGGACAAATATGAAATTCATAACCGAAGAAGATCTGCGGGATTTATATCGAAGAGAACCTTTTACCACCTATGAAATGGAACCAGGAACAAGACTTACACCTGGAGCACGCCAGTTTTTAGCGGATCGGGGCATTAATATGTTTGATGACCAGCCGTTTATAAGGAAATTTGTTGTTACAACCAGTGAAGATGTAACAAATGCAGAAGCAGAAGCAAAAAAGCCAGAAGCTTTGCAGGAGAAGCAGATAGACTGGAAACATAAGAAACTTTATTGTAAAATGAAGTCTATGGAAGCATTATTCCTTTCAACTGGTCAGGAGCTATTAAGCAAAGATGTATTTTTAGCTCAGAGTGTTATCAACTTGGGCAAACAATTTGCTGGTGTCAGAGCGTTTGCAGAAGGTAAGGGCTTGGGTGAAATCGTATGCTGCCAGGAATGCAGTGGAATGAATGGAGACAATTTCTGTAAAGATATTGAGGATTGTTTTGAAATAACAGAATTCCATATGCAACTTGAGAAAGGCAAAGAAATTTTAAACCTGCATAAGTTACGATGTGCGTTGCGGGAAGTAGAACCAGTTGTTATGGAAGTATACGAAGGCAATGAAAGTGAAACGAAGTTGTGTGAAGAAATTACAGGTAAAGTGAATAGAATTATTAATGCTTTATCCCAGATGATTTGTTCAGCTGTTGGAGGAAAGGAATGCCAGAGAAGTAATTAAAGATGTAGTTCAGGCGGCTGGCTTTGAACTTACAGATTTACTGGATAAACCAACAGCAGTCAACGCAGTACTTAAAATGCAAAATAGTGTAGTGATGAATTAAGTCTCACGCACTTTTCCCTGGTTATATCAGGTGCGTATGAAATGGATTTTGCAGAAGCAGATCTATAAAAAGCGAGTTGAAAAACACAAAGAAATTTCGCCGGGACTAAAACCGGTAGTAAAAATTTCTTTAATTATAAGCCAGCGTATTAAAATTTTATGATGTAGAGTCAAGATTAACAGCCTCAAATTACAGGCTGACTGATATGGAAAACATCATAAAGAAAACAAACAGGTATCTTTACCCATAAACCAAAGAATCCGATGTTTGGGTACAGCATTTAGCTGTAAACAGGAAAACATTGATTAGAGAGGGTGTTGTAATATGGAATTTCGAATTATTAAATCTCCTTCCAAAGGTACCATGGATATTCTTAAACGTCGTATGGGATCAAACAATAAAAACGATTACGAAGATGCAGATGCGGTAGGCTTGGTGCAGGGGAGAATGATTGAAATGATTTGCGCAGCAGATGTTGCTGAAAAGGCAGTTGGTGTTACGGTCGAAGACATTAGAGGAAGCTGCCCGCAAAATATGATTTTGATTGCGATTTTCGGCGATACAGCGTCTGTGGAGGATGCAATCCATGAGATAAAACGCAAATTGGAAGAAGGGAAAGATTTATGTTAACAGCAAGACTTATTGACAATGTATGGGCAACAAGAAAAGCAGATTCATTAAATGGATTAAAGTTCATGCTAGCAGAAGTAATAGGCGGAGGATGTGAAGGACAGCGCATGGTGGTAGTTGATATTATCAGTGCTGGCATAGGTGACAGAGTTATAGTCTGTCAGGGGTCATCTGCCAGAAGAATGTTAGGCGATGATAATATTCCAGTAGATGCAGTTGTTGTCGGAATCATTGATGAAGATTGCAATTTTGGATGATTTCGGGAGGTATTAAAATGAGTCTTCTTGATATGGTAAAAGAAGCCGGCATAATTGGTGCAGGCGGGGCAGGATTTCCTACTCATGCAAAGTTAGCATCAAAAGCGGAATATATACTTCTTAACGGAGCTGAGTGTGAACCACTTTTAAGAGTGGACCAGCAGTTGATGGCAATGTTTCCCGATGAGATAATAAAAGGCTTTGAAGCAGCAGGCAGACAGGTCAGTGCAAAAAAAGCCATAATAGGAGTTAAAGGAAAGCATAAAGAAGTAATTACTATCCTTGAGGATAGGATTAAGGCATTAAAGCTGGAAGAATATGTAGAAGTGGGAGTTCTTCCGGACATCTACCCGGCAGGGGATGAACAGGTATTAGTATATGAATTAACAGGAAGGGTGGTACCGGAAGCCGGTATACCAATCCAGGTAGGATGTGTGGTAGTAAACTCAGAAACAGCATTAAATATCTACTATGCATCCATGGGAAAAGCAGTAACAGAAAAATATGTCACCATAGCAGGAGATGTACCAAACCGTATGACGGTAAAGGTACCGGTGGGAACCCCGATAATGGATGTTTTAAAGCTAAGTGGCATAGAAAATTTTGATGATTATGCGGTAATAGACGGAGGTCCTATGATGGGGCCTGTGATGACGGAAATCGGGGGATATATAACAAAGAAGAATAAAGGCTTTGTAATCCTGAAGAAGACCCATCCGCTGATCAGAAGAAAAAGCGCATCAAAAGAACAGGCAAAGAGAATAAACAGAGCTTCCTGTGAACAGTGCAGGATGTGTACGGACATGTGTCCAAGATATCTTTTGGGACATGCTACACAGCCGCATAAAATGATGAGATCCTTAATGTATGCGGCAAATTCAAATGCACCAAATGATTTGGAAGCTCAGAAGGTAGGTCAGTTATGCTGCCAGTGTAACTTATGCGAATTGTTCGCTTGTCCAATCGGGTTATATCCAAAATTCGCTAATAATTTCTTTAGAGAAAAGTTAGCAGAACAGGGATTACGATATAAACCAAATAAGGAAGTATTTGAAGCACGTAACGCACGTGAACATCGATTAGTTCCAAGCAAGAGACTTATTGCAAGAATTGGATTACACGATTTTGACAAACCAGCACCGATGACAGACACTTCCATAACTCCGGAAACAGTGCATATTGCCACAAGACAACATGTAGGAGCACCTGCAGTTCCTGTAGTAGCGGTTGGAGAACACGTACAGGCAGGACAGTTAATCGGTAAAATTCCGGAAGAAAGTCTGGGAGCTACAATTCATGCAAGTATTTCCGGAACAGTAACAGAATGCGGAAATGACTATATTGCAATAAGGAGGGATTAATATGGCGAACGCAATAGGAATGGTAGAGTTTACAAGTATTGCACGTGGTATTTACGCAGCAGACCAGATGGTAAAAATTTCAGAAGTAGAAATTGTAACGGCTACGACTACTTGCCCGGGCAAATATATAGCAATCGTTCATGGAGATGTTGCTGCTGTTGAAGATTCAGTACAGATTGGAGAAAGAGTAGCAGGAGAATTCTGGGTGGATTCTATTATTATACCAAACGTTCATCCTCAGGTGTTCCCAGCTATTACTGGGGCAACAATGCCTGAAAGGATCCAAGCACTTGGTATTATAGAATCTTTCTCAATGTCCACCATGGTCATTGCTGCTGATGCAATTTTAAAGTCTGCAGAACTGGAACCACTGGAACTTCGTTTGGGAAATGGTTTAGGAGGAAAAGCCTTCTTTACCTTCACCGGAGATGTTGCAGCTGTGGAAACAGGAGCTGAAGCAGGAAAAAATATTGCAGAGAATAAAGGTCTACTGGTTAATGCGGAAGTAATTCCTTCCCCATCAGACAGACTGATACCATCTTTGTTCTAAATAAGTAAGAACTTTGAAATATGAAAGGGTGTGAAGCCAAATGAAAAGATTGATTTGTGCAAAAGATGTTGAGACCCTGGCAAAACAGGGGCAGAAAGTGTTCTATATTGATGAAGACACACTGGTAACTCCATCAGCAAAGGATGCAGCAAGATCCTGTGGAGTTGAATTTTCTACAGAGGCACCGGCTCCAGTATGCTGCGCAGCACCAGCTGCCTGTGAAGCACCGGCTCCGGCACCAGCTGCAGAACCAGCAAAAGCCTGTGAAGGTGAGATTGATACAAATATGATTTACACAGTACTAAAGGCTTTAGCAGATAAAGGTCTGCTGCAGGGAGTGCTGGATACAGCAGCATGCAGCGGGAAGCCTTACACAGCAGAGCATGATGCCTGCGGACTGAAAATTGTCCGTGGAAACACCGTACAGTATGAAGCACTGGATACAGGAAATCCTTCCGATAAAGTATTTTATCAGGAGATTATCAATAAAGAGGACGGCTGCTCCATGAATGCAGGGTTCATAACCATTGAAAACTGTCAGTTCGACTGGGAGTGTGCATGTGAAGAGCTGTACCATATCATCGAAGGAACACTGACAGTAACAGTAAACGGCAAGGTATATACAGCACAGCCGGGAGATTCTGTATTCTTCCCGAATGGTGCGAAAGTAGCCTTTGGTTCACCGAATAAGATGAAAGCATTTTATGCGACGTACTAAAAGGCAGAACCGGAAGTAAGGAGGATATGTAAATGCAGATGCAGGCACTTGGATTTATAGAAACAAAAGGACTTGTAGCAGCCATAGAAAGTGCGGATGCCATGCTGAAGGCAGCAAACGTACAGCTGGTGGACAGAGTCTTTGTAAAGGGCGGTCTTGTTACGATTATCATAGAAGGAGACGTAGGAGCAGTAAAAGCAGCAACCGATGCGGGAGCAGCAGCAGCTATGAGAATCGGTGAACTGATATCAGTACACGTAATCCCAAGACCACATGAAGAAGTTGGAAGAGCAGTGATTTATCCAACTTCAAAAAAAAAAGATAAAATAGTAGCTGCTGAAGAAGTATCCGGGCCGGAGGAGAAAGTAGAAACTGTGATGGAAAACAGGGAAGAAGTACAGCCAAAAGCTGAAGCTGCAGTAACTCCTGCTTCCCAGACAGAAAATGAAGATACTGATCTTACTGAGATACACAAAGAAGACCTGGATAAAATGGTAAAAGAAAGCGGCATGGAAAAGATGCTGGAAGTTTTAGACAAAATGAAAGTAACAAAACTGAGAAATCTTGCCCGTGAGTTTAAGGAATTCGGAATTGCAGGAAGAGTAATCTCCAAGGCAGATAAGAATATCCTGATGGAAGAATTTAAGAAATACTACGGGAAGAACTAAACTTACAGATGACTAAACAATATATACTGAGGAAGAAAAGAAAGGAGGAATCACAAGATGGAAAATTTTGATTATGATTTACGTTCAGTACAGGAAGTGAGAAATCTTGCACGTCTTGGTAAAGTGGCAACAGACAAGCTTGCTACTTACACAGGAGAGCAGATTGATAAAATTCTGAGAAATATGGTTCGGGTAGCGGAGGAAAATGCAGTATGCCTGGCCCAGATGGCTGTAGAAGAAACAGGGTTTGGTAAGGTTGCAGATAAAACTTACAAGAACCATATGGCGGCAACTATTCTGTACAACGCAATCAAAGACATGAAAACTGTTGGTGTGATTCAGGAAGATGTAGTAAATAAGATTATTGAGGTGGCAGATCCGGTAGGTCTGGTTATGGGTATTATCCCATCAACAAACCCCACATCAACCGTAATCTATAAGGCCATGATTGCTTTAAAGGCAAGAAATGCCATCGTATTTTCACCGCATCCTTCCGCAGCAAAGTGCACAATAAAGGCTGCAGAACTAATGTATCAGGCAGCTTTGGAAGCCGGCGCTCCTGAAAACTGTATCGGATGCATTTCCATGCCTTCCATGGCAGCAACAGATGAACTGATGCATGCCAAGGAAGTGGCAATCATCATAGCAACAGGCGGTCCTGGAATGGTAAAGGCAGCATATAGTGCTGGAAAGCCAGCCCTTGGAGTAGGAGCCGGAAATTCACCTGCATACATTGAAAGAACAGCAAATGTACAGCAGGCTGTAAAGAACATTATGGCCAGCAAAACATTTGATAACGGAACAATCTGTGCATCAGAACAGTCCATCATCTGCGAAGAGTGCAACAGAGATGCCGTAGTAGCTGAATTTAAGAATCAGGGTGGCTATTTTATGACAGCAGAAGAAACTGCAAAGGTCTGCAAGCTGTTATTTAAGAATGGTCACAGCATGAATGCCAAGTTTGTTGGAAGATCTGCAGATGTAATTGCAGAAGGAGCAGGCATTTCAATTCCGGCAGGCACAAGAGTGCTGATTGGTGAACAGGGAGGAGTAGGTGAAGGATATCCCCTTTCCTATGAAAAGCTGACTTCCGTACTTGCTTTCTATACAGTTAAAGACTGGCATGAAGCCTGCGAACTGAGTATTGCACTGCTTCAGAACGGTATTGGACATACCATGAGTCTTCATACAGAAGACAGAGACATGGTAATGAAGTTTGCTGCAAAGCCGGCATCACGTATTCTTGTAAATACAGGAGGAAGCATGGGCGGTACTGGTGCCAGCACCGGACTGATGCCTGCATTTACATTAGGATGTGGTACATGGGGCGGAAGTGCAACTTCAGAAAATGTAACACCAATGCACCTTGTAAACATCAAGAGAGTGGCATATGGATTAAAAGACTGCTCCACTTTAGCAGCTGATGATCCTACATTTAACCATCCTGAATTATCAGGAAACTGCACAAATGTTCCAAACAGTGTAGGTGGCGGATGTTGTACTGGTCCTGGAGCATTTAGCCCAGCTCAGTATGCTGCAATGGGTGCTGCATTAAATAATGGATGCTGTACAGAGCCTGCTAAAGAACATGAATTAAATCAGGAAGACTTAATGAGTCTGGTTAACCAGTTAGTAAGTGCAATGAAAGGGGCTAACTAGTATGGATAAATGTGAAGCTGTATTAAAGCTTTTACTGGAAGCAGTACAAGGAAGCGTATCTGCGGAACCTCAACAAAACTCAAATGAAATTCCAGTAGGTGTTTCAAACAGACACATCCACCTTTCACAGGCAGATTTAAATGCTTTATTCGGAGAAGGATACCAGCTGACAAAGATGAAAGATTTGTCACAGCCAGGTCAGTATGCATGCAAGGAGACCGTAACAATCTGCGGTCCCAAGGGTGCAATTGAGAAGGTAAGGGTACTTGGACCTGTACGAAGCAAGACCCAGGTTGAAGTATTGACAGGAGACTGTTTCAAGCTTGGAGCTCCATCTCAGGCAAGACTTTCAGGTGATCTTTCAGGAACACCGGGAGTTACTGTTATCGGTCCGAGAGGATCCGTACAGACGAAAGAAGGCCTGATTGTAGCTCAGAGACATATTCATATGACACCAAAAGATGCACAGCATTTTGGGGTGCAGGATGGACAGACTGTCTGCATTAAAGTAGAAGGGCCAAAAGGTGGTATGTACAGCAATGTTGCCGTAAGAGCAAATGATGCTTCTGCCCTTGAGTGCCATCTGGACACAGAAGAAGCGAATGCAATGGGCTTAGGCTCATCTGCAAAAATCACTATCGTAAAATAAAAGTGTTAAATAGTTATTGAATAAAATACAAAAATAAATTAAAATTAATATTAATTTTAGGAGGATTTTAAAATGAAATATGATGCATTAGGTATGATCGAAACAAAGGGTTTAGTTGGTTCAATTGAAGCTGCAGATGCTATGGTAAAGGCAGCAAACGTAACATTAATCGGAAAAGAATTCGTAGGTGGCGGACTGGTAACTGTAATGGTAAGAGGAGATGTAGGAGCAGTAAAGGCTGCTACAGATGCAGGTGCAGCAGCTGCTCAGAGAGTTGGCGAATTAATTTCAGTACATGTAATCCCAAGACCACATGCTGAAGTTGAAACTATTCTTCCAAGTGTAAAGGAAAAATAAACTTAAGTAGTTAAACAGAAAAAGGCGACCCCCTGGGGTCGCTTTTTTAGTTAGATAAAAAAACATATATATAAATAGGTAGTCATTTTTTAAAAAGGACATTATAAAATAAAATTTTAATATTATGTTGAAAAAAGGTAAAAAAAGTGTTGACATGTGAATGATATTTTGGTATTCTAAATAAGCTGTCCCGTGAGGCAGGGGTTACATCCTTGAAAAAGAATGTACCACATATTGTAGTTTTGCTTACGAGCAGACAACAATATCAACAATATTTTGTTTTGATGGTAAAAATCGAATTAATGAATAAACTTGAAAAAAACGAAAAAAGATGTTGACAAACTTGCGGAATAGTATTATGATATAAAAGTTCCTTACGGAACGGCGCTGACAGTGAAAACTGCAGAAGCGTAAGAACCTTGAAAACTTCATAGTGTAAAAGAATTAGTCAAGAGGACATTAAGTTGTTCTCGATACTAAGTACAAACAATCATAACGATTGGTAAGATAACCAAACTTGTTTTGGAAGTCAACGTACAATTTCTTAAAAAACAACAATAATTCTAGGATTTATGTTTTGCATAAAGAATAGAGAAGCGAAACGCGAAGCGTTTCAGCCGAGCAGAAGCTCAAACTTGATTTGATTCAGAGAAATCTGATTTAAATACCATTTAATAAAGAGTTTGATCCTGGCTCAGGATGAACGCTGGCGGCGTGCCTAACACATGCAAGTCGAGCGAGAAATTTATGAACGAAACTTCGGTCTAGGGATTAAATGGAAAGCGGCGGACGGGTGAGTAACGCGTAGGCAACCTGCCCCTTACAGAGGGATAGCCTCGGGAAACCGGGATTAAAACCTCATAACACATCATAAACACATGTTTGAGATGTCAAAGATTTATCGGTAAGGGATGGGCCTGCGTCTGATTAGCTAGTTGGTAGGGTAACGGCCTACCAAGGCAACGATCAGTAGCCGACCTGAGAGGGTAATCGGCCACATTGGAACTGAGACACGGTCCAAACTCCTACGGGAGGCAGCAGTGGGGAATATTGCACAATGGGCGAAAGCCTGATGCAGCAACGCCGCGTGAGCGAAGAAGGCCTTTGGGTCGTAAAGCTCTGTCGGAAGGGAAGAAACAAATGACGGTACCTTCTGAGGAAGCCCCGGCTAACTACGTGCCAGCAGCCGCGGTAATACGTAGGGGGCAAGCGTTATCCGGAATTATTGGGCGTAAAGAGTGCGTAGGTGGTCTTGTAAGCGTGGGGTGAAAGGCAGTGGCTTAACCATTGTAAGCCCTGCGAACTGTGAGACTTGAGTGCAGGAGAGGAAAGCGGAATTCCTAGTGTAGCGGTGAAATGCGTAGATATTAGGAGGAACACCAGTGGCGAAGGCGGCTTTCTGGACTGTAACTGACACTGAGGCACGAAAGCGTGGGGAGCAAACAGGATTAGATACCCTGGTAGTCCACGCCGTAAACGATGAGCACTAGGTGTCGGGGTCGCAAGGCTTCGGTGCCGCAGTTAACGCATTAAGTGCTCCGCCTGGGGAGTACGCACGCAAGTGTGAAACTCAAAGGAATTGACGGGGACCCGCACAAGCAGCGGAGCATGTGGTTTAATTCGAAGCAACGCGAAGAACCTTACCAGGACTTGACATCCCTCTGACAGGACTTTAACAGGTCCCTCCTTCGGGCAGAGGAGACAGGTGGTGCATGGTTGTCGTCAGCTCGTGTCGTGAGATGTTGGGTTAAGTCCCGCAACGAGCGCAACCCTTGTCAATAGTTGCCAGCAGTAAGATGGGCACTCTATTGAGACTGCCGTGGATAACACGGAGGAAGGTGGGGATGACGTCAAATCATCATGCCCCTTATGTTCTGGGCTACACACGTGCTACAATGGCTGGTACAGAGAGACGCAAGACCGTGAGGTGGAGCAAATCTCCAAAACCAGTCCCAGTTCGGATTGTAGGCTGCAACTCGCCTACATGAAGTTGGAGTTGCTAGTAATCGCAGATCAGAATGCTGCGGTGAATGCGTTCCCGGGTCTTGTACACACCGCCCGTCACACCATGGAAGTTGGGGGTGCCCAAAGTTGGCCAGCAAATAGGCTGCCTAAGGCAAAACCAATGACTGGGGTGAAGTCGTAACAAGGTAGCCGTATCGGAAGGTGCGGCTGGATCACCTCCTTTCTAAGGAGACTATAACTTTTGCACTATGAGTTTATATGGGCTTGTAGCTCAGGTGGTTAGAGCGCACGCCTGATAAGCGTGAGGTCGGAGGTTCGAGTCCTCCCAAGCCCACCAGAACTTTTAAAAGGGTTCTAAATGTACTTTGAAAACTGGATAATATGCAAAATATCAGAAAGTGTTAAAAAACACAAATATGACAACGAAATCGAGGTTATCGAAAGATAACAAACAGTTATAGAACTAAGACAAAAGTCTTTTCGGACAGAGATGTCTAAAAGAATGATGTCGGGTGTAAAATAACTACGATTTCAACCGAGAAACCAGAGAATTACGAGTTAATTAACAAGTAAGTCTAAAAAATATAAGTCTTATCTAACGCTAGATAAGCAAAACGCTTATGGTCAAGCGAATAAGAGCATAAGGTGAATGCCTTGGCACTAGGAGCCGAAGAAGGACGTGGCAAGCTGCGATAAGCTGCGGTTAGGAGCAAACATCCGTCAACCCGCAGATGTCCGAATGGGGAAACCCACTTATGGTAATGCGTAAGTATCCTGTGATGAATAAAATAGTCACAGAGAAGGTAACCCGGGGAACTGAAACATCTAAGTACCCGGAGGAAGAGAAAGAAACATCGATTTCCTAAGTAGCGGCGAGCGAACGGGAAAGAGGCCAAACCATAGTTTACTATGGGGTTGAGGACACTCATCACGTATGGCGTGTATAGTCGAAGCTGTTTGGAAAGGCAGACCGAAGAAGGTAAAAGTCCTGTAGACGAAATGCACAAAATGCAGAGTGGATCCAGAGTACCACCGGACACGTGAAACCCGGTGGGAAGCCGGGGGCCCACCCCCAAGCCTAAATACTACCTAGTGACCGATAGAGAATAGTACCGTGAGGGAAAGGTGAAAAGAACCCCGGGAGGGGAGTGAAAAAGAACCTGAAACCTTATGCTTACAAGCAAAGGGAGCGCAAGTGACCTTGTACTTTTTGTAGAACGGGCCAACGAGTTATGGTATGTAGCAAGGTTAAGGTGCTGGAGCACTGGAGCCGAAGCGAAAGCGAGTCTGAACAGGGCGTCAAGTTATATGCTGTAGACCCGAAACCGGGTGACCTATCCATGTGCAGGTTGAAGCGAGAGTAAAATCTCGTGGAGGACCGAACTCATGTCTGTTGAAAAAGGCTGGGATGACGTGTGGATAGCGGTGAAATTCCAATCGAACCCGGATATAGCTGGTTCTCCTCGAAATAGCTTTAGGGCTAGCCTCAAGATTGAGATACTCGGAGGTAGAGCACTGAATGTTCTAGGGGCCTTCACCGGTTACCGAAAACTATCAAACTCCGAATGCCGAAGTATTATACTTGGGAGTCAGACTATGTGAGATAAGTTTCATAGTCGAAAGGGAAACAGCCCAGACCAACAGCTAAGGTCCCAAAATGTAAGTTAAGTGGAAAAGGATGTGGAGCTGCATAAACAGCTAGGATGTTGGCTTAGAAGCAGCCACTCATTTAAAGAGTGCGTAATAGCTCACTAGTCGAGTGGCTCTGCGCCGAAGATAAACGGGGCTAAAACTTACTACCGAAGCTTTGGAATTACAGTAATGTAATTGGTAGAGGAGCATCGTATACGGGCAGAAGCTGAGATGGAAGTCTTGGTGGACTGTATACGAGAGAGAATGTTGGCATGAGTAGCGTAAGGCAGGTGAGAATCCTGTCCACCGAAAATCTAAGGTTTCCTGAGGAAGGTTCGTCCACTCAGGGTTAGTCGGGGCCTAAGCCGAGAGCGAGAGCTGTAGGCGATGGACAACTGGTTGAGATTCCAGTACCACCGAAATTCGTTTGAGCGAAGTGGGGACACAGAAGGATAAGCTGAGCGCACCGTTGGTTGAGTGCGTCTAAGCGTCAAGGGAGAACAGGCAGGCAAATCCGCCGGTTCAATTCTGAGGCGTGATGGGGAGGGAAATTAAAGTACCGAAGCAGCTGATTTCACACTGTCAAGAAAAGCCGCTAGTGAGAATGTAGGTGCCCGTACCGTAAACCGACACAGGTAGATGAGGAGAGAATCCTAAGGTGAGCGAGAGAACTATTGTTAAGGAACTCGGCAAAATAACCCCGTAACTTCGGGAGAAGGGGTGCCTGCGAAAGCAGGCCGCAGTGAAAAGGCCCAGGCGACTGTTTACCAAAAACACAGGTCTCTGCTAAAGCGAAAGCTGAAGTATAGGGGCTGACGCCTGCCCGGTGCTGGAAGGTTAAGGGGAAGTGTTAGGGCAACCGAAGCACAGAACTTAAGCCCCAGTAAACGGCGGCCGTAACTATAACGGTCCTAAGGTAGCGAAATTCCTTGTCGGGTAAGTTCCGACCCGCACGAAAGGCGTAACGATCTGGGCACTGTCTCAACAATAGACTCGGTGAAATTGTAGTACCGGTAAAGATGCCGGTTACCCGCAGCAGGACGGAAAGACCCCATGGAGCTTTACTGCAGCTTGATATTGGATTTCGGCGTTGCATGTACAGGATAGGTGGGAGGCTACGAACCCAGTACGCCAGTATTGGGGGAGCCACCGTTGGGATACCACTCTTGTAACGTTGAAGTTCTAACCATGTACCGTGAACCGGTACTGGGACAGTGTCAGGCGGGCAGTTTGACTGGGGCGGTCGCCTCCTAAAGAGTAACGGAGGCGCCCAAAGGTTCCCTCAGCGCGGTCGGAAATCGCGCGAAGAGTGTAAAGGCAGAAGGGAGCTTGACTGCGAGACAAACAGGTCGAGCAGGGACGAAAGTCGGGCTTAGTGATCCGGTGGTTCCGAGTGGAAGGGCCATCGCTCAACGGATAAAAGCTACCCTGGGGATAACAGGCTGATACCGCCCAAGAGTCCACATCGACGGCGGTGTTTGGCACCTCGATGTCGGCTCGTCTCATCCTGGGGCTGAAGTAGGTCCCAAGGGTTGGGCTGTTCGCCCATTAAAGAGGTACGCGAGCTGGGTTCAGAACGTCGTGAGACAGTTCGGTCCCTATCCGCTGTGGGCGTTGGAAATTTGAGTGGAGCTGTCCTTAGTACGAGAGGACCGGGATGGACATACCTCTGGTGCACCAGTTGTTCTGCCAAGAGCATAGCTGGGTAGCCACGTATGGACGGGATAAGCGCTGAAAGCATCTAAGTGCGAAGCCCCCCACAAGAATAGATTTCCTCCAGAAATGGTAAGACCCGTGAGAGACTATCACGTTGATAGGTCGGAGGTGTAAGTGCAGTAATGTATTGAGCTGACCGATACTAATAGGTCGAACGCTTGACCAAAATGGTTTCAAGAAGGAATAAAACTGATAGAAAAGTATGTTATCCAGTTTTGAGAGTACACTCTCAAAAAAAGAATAGACAAAATCCGGTGACAATAGCGAGGAGGCTCCACCTGTTCCCATCTCGAACACAGTAGTTAAGCTCCTTAGCGCCGATGATACTTGGCGGGCAGCTGCCTGGGAAAGTAGGACGTCGCCGGTTTAAGTGAAAGCAGTTCTTGAAAAAAGGACTGTTTTTTCATTTTTAAGAACGTGGCTTGAACTTATGCAACTGCAAAGCAGTTGTAATCCTCTTAAACTTAAAGTCTGTCGAAGCAGACTTATATAGAAGTTACTTTGTAGCTTCTTTTTTTATGTTCAAATAAAGATTAATTTAAAATTGTAATTGTTTAAAAATTAATCCATTTATGGTAATATACAATAAATAGGCTAATTTTACCAAATAGTAATTAAGGATTTAATTCATGAGAAACTTCGTAATTATATTAATATTAATAGTATGCATATTGTGCTTTTTTTCTGCAAATGATGGATTTCTCCAGTATGACCAAAAAGAATATGGTGTTTTTTTAAGTGTCGATAATCAGAAAATGGAAGAGTTAAAAGACTATAAGACTGTTGTAATAGATGCTGCTTATTTCAACAAAGAAGATATTGACCGGCTTAAACAAGCTGGACATACAGTCTATACCTATTTAAACATTGGATCACTGGAGAATTTCAGACCGTATTATAAGGAGTATTCAAAATACACTCTTGGAAAATATAAAAACTGGGAAGAGGAACAATGGATTGATGTTTCACAGAAACAGTGGCAGAAGCTAATCTGTGGGCTTGCAGATGAATATGAGGAAAAAGGAGTGGATGGGTTCTTTATTGATAATTGTGATGTTTATTATTTATATAAGCAAGATAAAATCTATAAAGGTCTGGTGGATATTTTGAGCCAATTAAAGGATAGTGGTTTAGACGTAATTATAAATGGGGGAGATTCTTTTATTAGTAAATATTATGGAGAAAATAAGAACTTAAACAAGATACTAACTGGTATAAATCAGGAGACCGTATTTTCAAGTATAGATTTTGAAAAAAAGCGACTTGGATATAGTTCCAATGAAGAGAAAGAATATTTTATTTCTTATTTAAATAAAATGAATCAAGCAGGTGCAGCAATTTATTTACTGGAATATACAAGTGATAAAAAACTTGAAAAGCAAATTCAAAAATACTGCACCAAAAAAGGCTGGAAATATTACATATCAGATTCTGTTGAATTGGATTAATTAATCTTCCCATTCCCATTCTACATCTGAAGCACCTAGTTCAAAATGAAGTTTGGCAATTCCTAAATCAATTTGTTCAACACCGCTGCTGTTAGAAGTAATCCATGCCCGGACCGAAGGAAGAGCATCAGAAGATTCATCCGTATATGCGAATTTGACAGGTTGCTTGTTTAAGGCAGAAGGCGCTGATTGAACAGCTTTTATTCCTTCCAGGAACCAATCTGGTACATTGCCTCTGGTATCAAAGAAGTCTTCAACAGGCTTCTTTTTTGTATGCATTACGCTGTTTATAAGTTTATCTTTGAAACTTTTTTTGGCAGCGGGATATCCGATTGAAATAACACAATATATTTCTTCCCGGGGGCCTAAGATACAACTGCAGGCAGTTTTATCAAAAGTGCCTGCAACCCAGCAGGTACCAAGACCATATTCTGTTGCTTCGAGAACTAATTTTTCCCCATAGTATCCGATCTTTTCTTTTTCATGAATACCATTAGCTCTGCCAATCATGGCTATATAATTGTTAACACCGGAAAACATACCGTAACTTTTGGAGAAATTGCCAAAGGCATCTCCATTATTTAAAATCAGCTGAATATTTAATCCAGACAAAAGATTATAATCAGTAATTGACGCTTGAAGCTTTTTAACAATAGAGGAATCGATGGTATCAGGTAAATAGCTTCGACAAGAGTGCCGTACTGATATTGCGCGTTTATAATCCATAAAATCACTCATACCCTTAAATAATAAAAATAATGCTAAATCCGATCAATTTTCTTTTTTGAGAATTTAATTGCTGTAATGGCAGAAAGCACAATCATAGCAGTGCCAAGGCATACATTCAATATTGATAACATAAGGTTTACTCTTGCAATTGTTTTCATAACTTACTCCATTTCCATAATTTACTTAATTATAACTATTATAGTCATTTTAACTTATTTGTCCTTAAAGTGAAAGCTTTTTTTCCCTTCTGCATAATCAGAAACAATGTGCCCATCACCAAAGAGTTTATATTTGTAAGTTACCAGACCATCAAGGCCAACTGGCCCTCTGGCGTGAAGTTTACTGGTGCTTATACCCACTTCTGCTCCAAATCCATATCTGAAGCCATCTGCGAACCTTGTAGAGCAGTTCTGATATACACCAGCGGAATCTACAAAATTCATAAACTGATCCACAGATGCCTTATTTTCTGTTACGATACAATCTGTATGGTGGGAACCGTATTTGTTTATATGCTTTATTGCATCATCGATATGGCTTACCAGCTTTATGCAGAGTATATAATCCAGATATTCGGTTTTAAAGTCTTCCTCTGTAGAAGGTTCGCATGAAATGATTTTTCTGGTATCATCACAGCCCTTTATTAAAACATGCTTTAATTTTAAGGTGTCCTGCAAAACAGGTAAAAATTCTTCAGCAATATCCTGATGTACTAAAAGTGTTTCTACAGTATTGCAGGCGGCCACATATTGAGTTTTGGCATCAGCAATAATTCTAACAGCCTTTTTTATATCTGCATCTTTGTCCACAAAAATGTGGCAAATACCGTCAGCGTGGCCCATAACAGGAATTTTGGAGTTAGCCATAATGTGCTGAACAAACGCATTCGACCCTCTGGGAATCAATAGATCAATAGACTCATGACATTTGATTAGTTCGTCGATTCCTGCACGGGTTTCGACCAAGGTAATAAAATTGTCAGGAAGCCCTGCTGAGAGCCCTGCTGATTTAATTATCTCAAATAATACCTTATTTGTTTTTGCTGCCTCACTTCCACCTTTTAAAATAGAACAGTTCCCGCTCTTAATGCATAATGTGGAAATCTGAATAAGTGCATCTGGCCGGGATTCAAATATGACTCCTATAACTCCAATGGGGCAGGTGGTCTTTTCTAAAGTCAGGCCTTCATCCAGTTCACGTACAAGAAGTTTTCTAAAGAGTGGATCGGGAAGGGATAAAAGGCTATGGATGCCATTTAAAATATCCTGCAGCTTATGTTCATCAAATTTTAATCTGTTTATAATAGGCTGTGCTAAATTGTCTGAAATAGCTTTAGTCATATCATCAGCATTTTCTTTAAAAATAAGCTCTTTATTTTCCTGTAATGCTTTTGAAATAGCCTTTAAAGCATTATTCCGAAGAGCTTCATTCAGTGTAGCCATTTTAAAACTGGCGGTCTTAGCGCTGTAAGCCAATTTATTATAATCAATCATAATTATTACTCCTGTTTTATTTCTGTTGTTTTTACTTTTGCATAAGCTCTAAGAGGTATAGGGCCTTTTAGAGCTGTACGCTTTATAAATAATGTGCCATCTTTTTTAGAGTGTACCCTCCAGGTGACCAAAATGAATTTACCATAGATTAGTTCAAGACAGGTAATACCCCGTGGGTGCATACCACAGCCCACATTAAAATAAGCCGGTTCTCCTGGATCGGGAAATTTTGGCCGATGAGTATGTCCACATATTATAATTGTATCATTTTGGGAGTTCCATTTGGTGTAATTTTTTTCGACTTTATGCATTTTACGCCTGCTTTTAGCAGGACTGGCAGCATATTTTACACCGATTAAATGCATAAAATGCCAGAAGAACCTGATAATGAAATGTGAGATAAAAGCCAGCTGATCATTAATCAGATCTCCCTGATGTCCGTGTACAACAAAAAGCTCCTGATGTGTTTTTTTATGTTTAAAGCGGAAAGCTTCGTAAACTTTTAACCCTGGAAATAGATCAACTTTTTCACCAAGGTATTCATCATAAACCTGATACATATTTTTTTCCACCCAGACCGGTGATTTCATATTCATGTTGTGATTGCCAAAAATGATATACATTCTGCCCGCATCATAAAACTCTTTAAGCTTATTAAATACGGAAAAGTGACTATTTCTTATATGCTCAAAGTTTGAATTTTCCCAAAGTTCATCCCCATCACCGACTTCTACATATGTAAAATCGTTCTGGTTGTAATAATTCAGTGCATGATAAAAAATATGTTTGTTTTTACCAAATTCATCGGCAATACTGTCGTCCCCTCGGTGAGTATCACTGAAAAATACAAATTTGGATGTATCATCGAAAGGTATTTCTTTTGCATTTTTATAAACTTCATTTAACCTTGAAATGGTTTTCATAATGGTATGACCTCCAGGATTCGTTCCATTAATAATTTCACAAAGTGATTAGTCTCCCTATAATTTATGGAGTTTCCTTGTTTCAATACAGCAAAACCATTGTTAAAGGTATCGTATTTCTGTAAATCAGAAAAATCTTTTTCAAAGGCGTTTGTATCAACAATTACTAATCCAGACTTTCTTATTATGGGCAGATTTATATAAAATTCTTCAGAATATCTGTCAAAATCTAAAATACAGGAACAATGGTCAAGGGCATAAGCTGTATAAGAAAGTGGATTTTTCTGATGCCCGCAAATCTTGAGTTCCTTAGAATCAAAAGAAATCTTTGAAATATGTAAATTATTTATGGGAAAGCCTAATGAAAAAAAGGCTTTATGTATGTCCGATTTCTCTAAGATCGGAAGAAGCTGTGAAAGCTGGAGCACATCATCACTGTTATGAAGCATAATCAAACGGCGGAGTTCACTGTTTCCCGTGGTCAAAAACTGCCTGTACATTTCCACACTTTCAGCACCCGAAATTTCATCCTTTCTGGAGGACCAGAGTCCCATGAAGGTTTCAACAGTTTTCTGCTTTAGATTGGGAAGTAATTTCCGAAGAGGAGAATGCCCATTCAGTAAAAGATACAAATCTAAATTATAAGGGAACTGATAGTCCTCACAGACACCTAATGCACACATTCTATATTTTAAAAACTTTAAATCAAAATGTTTGCCATTATACGTGATCATAATATCTAAAGTTCTTAAATCCTTAAGAAAGGCAATAAGTGTTTCTCTTTCTTCTTCTATAGATTCAGCAAAGTATTGTTTTACAGCTACACCGGATTCTGTATATATAAGGAGTCCTCCCAGAATAAAATAGCTGTTTTGAGGAGACAAACCTGTAGTTTCAATGTCCATGACTCCTATTGTTTTATTTTTTGTATTACCAATGTAGAAATCTAAAAGACGTGACTGATATTTCATATACTTATTATCTATATAATCATTCTCAATTATGTACGTTGTAATCACCATCCTGCGTTTGTTTTTGCTAATTCTTTAAGGCTTATTATATCATAAATTCATATTATTTTCTTTTACAAAAAACAAAATAGACCGCAGGGGTGCAGTCTATTTTGTTCAAAAGGGGTATTGGGATTAGAGATTAATGAGGTTATCAGGGGGATAACCACGAGGTTATTATACCTAAATTTGTCGTAATATGCAAGACTTCGTCGCAAAAAACTATAAAAAAATATATTTTGACGTTCACTTTATATATAAATTGGGTTTTATTACCTATATAATAAAAGCATAAACAATAGCTTAGCCCAAACCAAAGGGGTAATACAAATTATTATTTAGGAGGATACGAGTAATGGAAGTTTTAAAAGTGTCAGCAAAATCAAATCCCAATTCTGTAGCAGGTGCACTTGCAGGTGTATTAAGGGAAAAGGGAGATGCGGAGATACAGGCCATAGGGGCTGGAGCTTTGAATCAGGCTATAAAGGCTGTTGCAATTGCCAGAGGGTTTGTAGCACCAGGAGGCGTAGACTTGGTTTGTGTACCAGCATTTACAGATATACAAATTGAGGGGGAAGAAAGGACTGCAATTAAATTAATTATTGAGCCACGTTAAAATAGGAGGGTACATAAAAAACAAATAAAGATTTAAGTTAGCCACAGGTAGAATAAATACCTGTGGCTTTTCTTTTATATATTTCTTTACAAACTTAGAATATATTTCTTGAACGGAGACATACTATTTTTGAAGATTAATGGTCTCAATAAAGGATATTAAAATGTGAGATTGATTCAGAGAGGAGTTTAAAAATGATTTTAACAGAAAAAGAAACGATGCTTTTAAATGATTTAAAGTCGGAGGAAAAACTTTGTATAGACAAATATAATAAATACGCGTCAGAGGCTTGTGACCCCCAGCTGAAAAACGTATTCACCAGTATTGGGCAGACTGAACAGAATCACTATGATACAATTACCCAGATGATAAACGGCACAGCTCCAAGTACAAATATGGGAGGAAGTCAGAAGCCTAACCTTCAGGCAGCATCACAGCAAAATTCAGCTCAGCAATCAGTTGGACAGGAACAAAGAAAGAATGACGAATATCTTTGCACCGATGCTCTGGGAACAGAAAAACATGTATCATCCACTTATAATACCTGTATATTTGAGTTTAAAGATGAGAATGTGAGAAACACCTTGAACCACATACAAAAGGAAGAACAGGAACATGGTAAGAAGCTTTATGACTATTTGTCGCAGAATGGAATGTATAGTTAGTAGATTTAGTCAACTATACAAAAACATAGAAAAGACAGGAAAATTCATATTTGTATTGAAATTTAAGGCTTGAGATGATATACTATAAAAGTATGTTTATATGACTTAATATAATTAAGAGCTACATTGGTGGCTCTTAATTATTGTGTATAAATATTTTATAGATAGATGTGATAAGTAAATGAATTAAAGAATCAGACAGATACAATCTTTAATCAGTTAAATGGAGGTACAATTAAAATATGATAAATGTTACAAATGTTAGTATGAATTTTAGCGGAACTACACTTTTTAAAGATGTAGACTTAAAGTTTACGCCAGGAAATTGTTATGGTATTATCGGTGCCAATGGGGCTGGAAAATCAACTTTTTTAAGAATCTTATCAGGGGATTTAGACCCTACCACAGGAAATGTTAGTATTGGCAAGGATATGAGAATGTCAGTACTGAAACAGGATCACTTTGCATTTGATGATTTTAATGTTCTGGATACTATTATTCAGGGAAATCCAAGATTATATCAGATTATGCAGGAAAAGGATGCCCTCTATGCAAAAGAAGATTTTACAGATGAAGACGGGATTAAGGCTTCAGAACTGGAAGGTGAATTTGCAGAGCTTGATGGATGGGAAGCTGAATCAGATGCAGGAAGATTGATTCAGGGTCTGGGACTTTCAATAGATATTCTTTATAATGAAATGAGTTCTCTTACTGAAAAAGAAAAGGTTAAAGTTCTGTTAGCCCAGGCGTTATTTGGAAAACCTGAAATCATTTTATTGGACGAACCTACTAACGGTCTTGACATCGTAGCCATTAACTGGCTTGAAGATTTCCTTCTGGAATATCCCGGAACTATGCTTGTAGTATCCCATGACAGACATTTCTTAAACACGGTATGTACTAATATCGTGGATGTAGACTATGGTAAAATTAAGATGTATGTAGGTAACTATGAATTCTGGTATGAATCCTCCCAGTTAGTACAAAGAATGATAAAAGACCAGAACAAAAAGAATGAGGATAAAATTAAAGAATTGCAGAGCTTCATTCAGAGATTCTCAGCCAATAAATCTAAGTCAAAACAGGCAACATCAAGAAGAAAGCTGATTGAGAAATTGACCGTTGATGAAATACCTGCTTCCTCCAGACGATACCCTTATGTTGGGTTCCAAATGGATAGAGAAGCTGGCAAGGAACTTTTAACCGTAGAAGGTATCTCAAAGACCATTGATGGGGTAAAAGTACTTGATAATGTTTCTTTCAGATTAAATAAGGGAGATAAAATAGCCTTTGTAGGTGAAAATGAAATTGCAAATACTACACTGTTTAAGATTTTAATGGAAGAAATTGAACCAGATGAAGGTACATTTAAGTGGGGCGTAAGCACTTCTCAGTCTTATTTCCCAAGGGAAAACGGTGAATTTTTCGATGACTGTGATTTAGGAATTATTAAGTGGCTGGGACAGTTCACAACGGAGACAACAGAAACGTTCCTTAGAGGATTCTTAGGAAGAATGCTTTTCTCTGGAGATGATGTATACAAACCAGTTAAGGTTTTATCCGGAGGAGAAAAAGTCAGATGTATGCTTTCAAGAATGATGTTGTTTGGCTCAAATATCCTAGTGCTTGATCAGCCGACAAATCATTTGGACCTGGAATCAATTACTGCACTTAATAATGGATTAATTGATTTTAAGGGCAATCTGTTATTCGCATCACATGACCATGAATTTATTCAGACTATTGCCAATAGAATAATCGAAATCCAGGAAGATGGAAGTATTGTTGACAGAGTTTGTACTTATGATGAATTTATAGAGCAGTTTGGAAAATAAATATAAATAATGAAGTTATAAAAAACGAGCAAAAAATCTTTTGAATTTTTGCTCGTTTTTGTTTTTTGGAGCAGTGTCTGGATGATTTTTTTTAATTTTTAGAATTATTTGAGTAATTGTAGACAAAAAATTAAGTACATGTTATGATGAATAAAAAACATAACAAGCGTTATGTTTTAATAATAATTAATGTAGCCATATTTTTAGCCTTAATGTCAGAATCAGAATTATAAATTTTATTTTAGCTTATGGTGAAGATAGGAGGAAACATGCTATGAGTGCCTTTAAAGTTATTGAAATCAAGCAAAATGTTTTTGATAACAACAACAAACAAGCAGACTTGCTAAGAGATCGGCTAAAGAAAGAGAAAACATTTTTGCTGAATTTAATGTCATCCCCAGGTTCAGGAAAAACTACTACTGTAATAAAGACAATAGAAGCCTTAAAAAATGAAATGACAATTGGAGTATTGGAAGCGGATATTGATTCGGATGTAGACGCATGTGCAGTTGCTGAAGCGGGAGTGAAAGTAATTCAATTACATACAGGAGGAATGTGTCATCTTGATGCAGGTATGACAAAACAAGGGTTGGCAGAACTAAGTACTCAGGATATTGATTTTGCCATATTAGAAAATGTAGGGAACCTGGTCTGTCCGGCAGAGTTCGATACTGGCGCCTGTAAAAATGCCATGATTTTAAGCGTTCCAGAAGGAGACGACAAACCTTTGAAATATCCTTTAATGTTTTCAATTGTTGATGTTTTACTTATTAATAAAATTGATGTAATGGACTATTTTGATTTTAATATAGATGCGGTAAAGCATCAGGTACAAAAAATAAACCCAGCCATTAAAATTATACCTATTTCGGCCAGAACTGGCGAAGGTGTGGAAGAATGGCTGCAATGGATTAGAAGTGAAGTGAAAAATGGAATCAGGAGTAGTACTTTAATTAAAATCAGGAGGAAAGCAGATGACAAGCGAAAAGGTTTTACAACTTGCCAATAAAATCAGCAGGAAAAAAATGGGGTCTAAACATGGGATAACAGTAGACGACCCAGAGTATAAAATACTGGAGCCTGTAGTTACGGATGAAATGGCTGAAATTGCACTCCACTTGGAGTTTCGTAAACCTATGAGTGCAGAAGAAATCGGAGCAAAGAGTGGTAAATCAACTGCAGAAGCGGAAAAGGCTTTGTGGAAGCTGGCCGTTGACGGGGTTTGCTTTGTTAATGTAATTGATGGGGTTGACAAATACTGGCATGACACCTGGGTTCCCGGGATTATGGAAATGATGACGAACAATAAGGAAAATGTAAGAAAGTATCCACAGATTGCTGAGGCATTTGAAGAATACGGAAGAGTAAGAGGGCCGGCTACTGCTGGAAATTTCCCCGTGGGGATTGGGCTGATGCGTGTTATTCCTATAGAAAAAGCCATCGATGGAGAATCCAGAAGGGCATCTTATGAAGAGGTCTCAAAGTATCTCAATGAAAATGATATATTTTCCGTCTCAGATTGTTCCTGCCGTACGGTAAGAGAAATTATGGGGGAAGGGTGTGGTCATTTAAAAGAAGATATGTGCATCCAGATGGGGCATGCTGCAGAATATTACATTCGCACGGGAAGAGGCAGAAAAATATCAAGGGAAGAAGCTTTTGAGGTTATCAGAAAAGCAGAAGAAAACGGACTGGTTCATCAAATTCCCAATACAGATGGTTCAGGAAAAACCCATGCTATTTGTAATTGCTGTGGATGTTCCTGTCTGTCTTTAAGAACAGCAGAAATGTTTTTAAATCCGGACATGGTACGTTCGAATTATGTTTCCCATGTAGACAAGACAAAATGTGTAGGCTGTGGTGAGTGTGTGGAAGGCTGTCAGGTTAATGCTTTACGGTTAGGTCAGAAAATCTGTACTAAAATACCCGTTAAAGAACCAGAACGGACGGCGCTACCCTATGATACGGAGTGGGGTTCAGAGCATTGGAATCCGGGTTACCGATACAACCGACAGGAGGTTGTAAATACAGGAACCGCACCCTGCAAAACAGAATGTCCTGCCCACATTGCAATCCCAGGCTATATAAAACTAGCCTCTCAGGGCAGATATACAGAAGCCTTAAAATTGATAAAGCAGGAAAACCCGTTTCCTGCAGTATGTGGCCGGATTTGCCCAAGAAAATGTGAAGCTGCATGTACCAGAGGTGATTTTGACGACCCCATTGCCATAGATGATATTAAAAAATTTATTGCAGAGCAGGACTTAAATCTGGATATGCGGTACATACCCGAAGTACATCACAATTATGGAAATAAGATTGCTGTTATCGGTGGGGGACCGGCAGGATTATCTTGCGCGTATTTCTTAGCATTGGATGGCTATCATGTAACAGTATTTGAAAAGCAAAATGTTGCGGGAGGAATGCTGGCCCTTGGGATCCCATCCTTTAGATTAGAAAAAGATGTGGTTAAGGCGGAAATTGATATTTTACAACACTTAAAAGTGGAATTTAAGACGGGTGTTGAAGTTGGCAGGGATATAAGCCTGAATGAACTGCGTGAACAGGGATTCCAGGCATTTTATCTGGCACTAGGGCCCAACAGGGAAGGCAGCTGGGTATAGAAGGTGAAGATGCAGAAGGCGTTGCTGCAGGAGTAGATTTTTTACGTAACATAAATTTAGGTCAAAATGTAGAACTAAAGGGTAAAGTGATTGTTATCGGAGGAGGAAATGTTGCCATTGATGTGGCAAGAGTTGCAGCAAGAGTAACAGATTCTAAAGTCAGCATGTTCTGTCTTGAGAGTCGTGGAGAAATGCCTGCACTGGACGAAGAAATTGAAGAAACTCTTAAGGAGGATATTTCTATAAATAATTCCTGGGGTCCAAAACGCATTGTGACAGAAAATGGCCGAGTCTGTGGGGTGGAATTTAGAAAATGTATCTCTGTATTCGATGAAAAAGGGAGATTCAGCCCTTCCTACGATGAAACAAAAACCATTTTTATTGAAGCAGATCATGTGCTTGTTTCTGTGGGGCAGTCTATCCAGTGGGGAAGTTTAATTGAAGATTCCAATATTGAATTAAATCCCAATAAAACCATAAAGGTTGATTCGTTTACTTTTCAGAGTGGAGAACCAGATGTTTTTGCTGGCGGAGATGCAGTTACAGGTCCAAGATTTGCTATAGATGCCATAGCTGCTGGCAAACAGGCAGCAATTTCCATACATCGCTATGTTCATCCAGGGCAGAGTTTAACTATTGGAAGGAGTAGAAGAAACTTTAAATCGCTGGATAAAGAAAATGTGGATTTTAGTGGATACGATTATATGCCAAGACAAAAATCCAGTCCTGTGGCTGAAACCAAATCAAAAGAGACCTTCCGGGATGTACGGGGAACCTTTACAGAACAACAGGTAAAGAAGGAAACAGAACGCTGCTTAAGCTGTGGAGCTACCATTGTAGATGAATTTTTATGCGTAGGCTGTGGGGTCTGTACCACAAAATGTAAATTTGAAGCCATTTCTCTTGTCAGGAAATATGATGGAGAGGGTGCAGCATTTCAGGATATAAAACCGATTGTTATGAGACACATGTTAAAGAGGAAAGGAAGAATTGCGATTAAAAAGGCTAAAAGGTTTTTGGGGTATAACCGTAAAAACTAATAGTTGCTGACATTAAATCATAATGGGTGATTAGATGCATGAGCTTGGTATTTTAATTGAAATTGTAAAAACAGTTGAAAATTTTGCAAAGAGAAACGGAATAACACAGATTGATACGTTGATTCTTCAGATTGGAGAATTATCTCCGGTTGTTCCCAGATATATTCAGGATTGCTATCCTGCTGCAATTGATGGAACTTTATTGGAGTATACAAAATTGAGAATTGAGATGATTCCTGGAAATGGAATTTGCAAACAGTGCAGCAAAGTTTTTAATATTCTTGAAAACCATAAAAAATGCCCAAAGTGCGGAAGTAATCATTGGGAAATCTTATGTGGAAGAGAATTTAAAATTAAAGAAATTATTGCGTGCTAAAGAGGAGGGGATTGTATGTTTACTTTTAATTATGCAGAGGGAGCAACTTTTTTCTCTGCATGGGGAATGTGGTTCGTGGTTTTTGCAGGTTTGTTCTTATTTAATGAGTTTGCACGAAGATGGAAGTGGGCAGGTTTTTTCAGTTTTATTATTTTGCCAGTTTGCCTGAGTATCATCTGGGCAACTGCTTTAAAAGAAAAAACGTATACGGACTGGTTCCACCTGGCAAAGGTTTATTCTGCCACAGCGGGGTGTATCGGGTTCTGGTGTATCAGACATATTGAGAAAAAAGACAAGATAACAGGGCAGATTACATGGAGACTGGCAGATAATAAAATAGCCCTTTGCTTTCCACCTTTGATACTGGCTATAAACATTTTAGAAGCCGTCACAAGGGACTTTGAAGTTGGCATGAACTACTGGCTTACTAATTCAGGACCAATAGAAGGAGAAGTTGCGGGGTAATGGGCGGACCATGGAACTATATGAATGGAATAGCCGGGTTGCTTAATATTATTGCAATAACGGGATGGTTTGGAATTGTTATACGTAAAAAAACAGATAAGGATGGGAGCCGGGACATGTTATGGCCTGATATGCTCTGGTTCTGGATTATTGCATATGATATATGGAATTTCACGTATACTTATAACTGTATTCCTACCCATTCATGGTATGCAGGATTTGCTTTATTATTTGCTCCTACCCTTTGTGCATTCACTCTTGGTAAGGGGCATGGCTTCAGCACAGAGCCCAGACCCTGGCAATTTGGTGTATGTTTGCGCAGACCTTTCCGGCTTTTCAGGATGAAGGAATGTTTGTGGTAAAATCTACATATAACTCAGGGCTATACACTTTCTGGGGAATATTTGCACTGGCAAGTAATGTTGCAGTCATAATTTATATGATTTACAAAGTAAAAAAGACAAAGAGAAATCCATATACAGGGGAATTATATGTAGAATGCAAAGAATATAAGGATGTTAAAGATATGGCAGCATAAATTTTTAAAGTGTTAGTAAGGGGGTGGATCAATAAGGTCTGCCCCTTACTTTGTTTGGAAATAAAACAGTTAAAATGCCAAATGGTTTTATTCTTATAGAAAGTTAAATACTTTTATGCTAGTATAAAGTTATAAATTAGTAAAAATGAGGGAAAAATCATGGGTGAAGTGAATAAAAGAAAACAACGGATAATTGATGCTGCTATTGAAGTTTTAAAGGAAAGCTCAATTGAAGAAACCACGGTCCGGAAAATTGCATTAAAAGCGGGTCTGACTACAGGTTCACTTTATCATCATTATAAAAATAAAGATGAGATTATGTTTGATGTAATGAAGCAGTCCCTTCAATTTACACACAAGATGGTAGGTGGTGTAAAGGATGAAATTCCTAAAAAGGGAAAAGAGCTGCTTTCAGAGATCGTTTCAGAAGTATCGAAAAGATTGTCTAAGATAGATGAACAAAAACTTCATATCCTTTTACTCAGTGATGTTATCGCCAGAGAACGTCCTATAAAGAATAAATACCTGAATAATTATTCTGAAATTATAAAGAATACGGCCCACTTATTTGAAGAGGCATTCCAAATAGAAAATAATGAATATGAAAAAAGTGTGGCTTCCATTCTGGTAGCTGCTGTGGATGGAATTGCCATACAGCAGGCGTTAGGAGTTTTACCAGAAGATTTAAATAAAACAATAGACACGTTTAACGCATTCTTTACCGAAAGTATTCCGCTGTTTCTCCAGAAACATATGGGGTAGAGCGCTATATGTTTTATCTATTTACTGATTAACTATTTAAATCAGGCAAAAAAAGGTGTATAATATTAGGTCATATGAAAGATAATCAATATTTTTAATATGGTAAGACTTTATTTTGCTTTTTATAGCAGGATAGATTTTATAAACCTTACAGGACGGGAGTAAATATGAGTGCGATAAGTGAAGTAATAAATGATAGTAAAAAAATTGTTATTAAACTGGGAAGCAATGTGTTGTCTGATGACCATGGTAATGTAAATAAAACGGCCATACAAAACTTTGTTGAACAGGTAAATGGATTGATTCAGCAGGGAAAGCAAGTTGTGGTAGTATCTTCCGGTGCCAGAATCTGTGGCATAGGTGCAATAAATAAATGGAGCAGAAGAGGAGATATTAACTATAAGCAGGCTTTGTGTGCTATTGGACAGGTAGAACTGATGATGGCGTATAAGCAGTATTTTAGCGATTATGGTCTGCATGTAGGACAAATTCTTCTTACGAAAGAAGACTTTGAAGAACATACAAGAAATTTAAATATCAGAAACGCTTTATTTACACTGATTGATGAAGGCGTAGTGCCAATTATAAATGAAAATGACAGTGTAAGTGTAGATGAAATAAAAATAGGAGATAATGACACTTTAAGCGCACTTACTGCAAGCCTCTGGAATGCAGATACGCTTATTATATTAAGTGATATAGATGGAGTTTTTAACAAAGACCCTAAATCCTATAAAGATGCAAAGCTCATTGAAGAAATCCATGACATCAATGAACTGCTTCAAAACATAGACGTAAAGGGAAAAAGCAGCTTCGGTACAGGCGGTATCACCTGCAAGATTGAGGCCGCAAGAAGAGTAAATAAGTACGGAATACCAATGATATTGCTGAATGGCAAAAAGCTGGATATTATTAAGAATGCTTCTTGTGGTGAAGAGACCGGAACCGTTTTCTTCGGGAAGGTGGATTAATATGAAACTTGGTTTTATAGGAGCAGGAAACATGGGGGGCGCTATACTCAGAGGGTATCTGGCGTCAGGCAGGATTCAGCATAAGGATGTTTTTGTTTGTGGCAGAGACTTGGACAAACTAGAAAAACTTTGCACTGAACTTGGTGTTAACCCATGCCAGAATATTTCAGAACTGATGGATGCCTGTAACGTAATCATGCTAGGAGTTAAGCCCAATATGTTCCCAGAGATAATGCCTCAGGTAGCAGAAAAATACAGCAGCGATAAAATTCTGGTATCTATGGCTGCTGGAGTTACAATAGAAAGTATTTCAGGCTTTGTAGGTAAAGAGGCAAAAATTGTAAGAGTTATGCCAAACACCCCGGCCATGGTAAATGAAGCCATGACTTCAGTAAGCCGAAATAAAAATGTAGATGACGAACAGTTTGTTTCTGTTTTTGATATTTTTCAATCTATAGGGAAAGCTGAAGAGGTTGAAGAGCAGCTTATTCATTGTGTGATTGGAGTCAGTGGAAGCAGCCCTGCATATACATATATGTATATTGATGCTTTGGCAGAGGCGGCAGTAAAGAATGGAATGAATAAAGAACAGGCCACTATATTTGCAGCACAATCCGTTCTTGGGGCAGCAAAGATGGTGCTGGAAACGGGCGTAGATCCGGTTCAGCTTAGAATCAATGTCTGTTCTCCAGGAGGAACTACTATTGAAGCTGTAAAGACTTTACAGGAAAAAGGTTTTTCAGAGTTGGTAGAAGCAGGATTTCAGGCTGCTGTAGATAAATCCAGATTAATGAGTAAATAAGAGGTGAAACAGTATGACTTTTGAGGAAAAAACATTATCCAGTGAAATGATTTATGAAGGTGCCATTTTAAATTTGAGAAAAGATAAAGTACAGGTTATAAATGGACGTACTTCGTACAGAGAAATAGTGGAGCACAATGGCGGCGTAGCTATGATTGCTGTAAAAGATGATGGAAAAGTAATCATGGTCAGACAATTTCGAAAACCCATTGAGAAAGTTATTATGGAGATTCCTGCAGGGAAAATAGAAAAAGGGGAAGAACCGTATAGTACGGCTGTGCGGGAACTGAAAGAAGAAACTGGTTATTCTGCTGGGAAAATAGAATATTTAACTAAATTTTATCCTTCAGTAGGATATTCTAAAGAAGCACTGTATATTTATCTTTGTACGGAGCTAGTTCCAGGAGAAACTGATTTTGATGAAAATGAAGCACTGGACATATTTGAAATGGATCTGGACCAACTGTTTAAAATGGCTGTAAACGGTGAAATTGAAGATGGAAAAACAGCCATCGCCATCATGCAGGCATGGGCAAAGTTAAAACTGAAATCAAATGAGCTTTGCAGCGGCAGGTAAAAATATACTCTGAATAATGCAGCTGGCAATGACCAACACGCATAAGAATATATTCGCATAAAGGTATGGAGCATCTGAAGTATTAAATCTTCTGACTATACCTTTATTTTTTTTGTATCTTAGGGTTGAAGATTTGGTAATAGCAATATTGGCTGATATGAAAATTGTTGGAATCAGCAACGTATTTTGAGGAAAAAGTGATAATACGATGACAAATATACCTTTCAGGGCTAAGGTTTCAAGTATTAAAGAGCAACAATAGCCTAAAGATAAACCTTTGACAAATAATATGATGGAAGATGCTGGATAGGAGAACCTTGTGAAGCCAGATAAAGCTATAAAAATGATAGCAAGCATATTTATAATGATTGAACAGATTAAAGTGGCAAACGAGTTGCCAGAAACCGCATTTGCATCAATAGGTGACCGAAGCAGATTCTGCAGGTAATATTGCATGTCTGATTTAATATCTGTATTCATCATAACTTCAAAAAATACACCTGTGGAAATGCCGAAAATAAACACAAAGAATAGCAATGTTGTGCATTCTTTGGAAAAGGAAAGCCCTTCAATTGTATTGGTAAAAAATGTTTTTCTCATGTTTGTATCCTCATAAACAACGGTAGTTATGATAAAAGGATATGCTGTTTAAAAGAAAAATAGTACAAATTTAATGTAAATTATTATTGTAAACCATGTTCCCCTAGAGTATACTAATTAAATCAGAGAAAATTATTGGAGAAAAAAATGAACGATTATTTAGAGCAGTTTAAAAAATATTTAACCACTGAACGCAGGATGTCTGAAAACTCTTTACAGGCTTATTGTAGAGATATCTCAGAGTATAGCAGATTTTTAGAGGAGAAAAACACAGGTAAATTGGTTGATGGCTCAAATACGGAGATTGTATCCTTCGTTCTGAAACTAAAAAATGATGGGAAATCTTCAGCCACTGTAAACAGAAAAGTGGCTTCTTTAAGGGCCTTTTACAATTTTATGATGGCTAAAGGATATGTAAAAGAAAATCCCGTTGTGAACATAAAGTCTCCTAAAATAGAAAGAAAAGAGCTGGAATATCTGACCATTGAAGAGGTGGATAAATTGCTGGCACTACCGGATGACTCTATAAAAGGCCAGAGGGATAAAGCCCTACTGGAACTCATGTATGCTACTGGAATCAGAGTCAGTGAAGTGATAGAAGCAAAGGTTGGAGATATAAATTTAAGGTTAGGGTTTATCACTTGCAACGGCGAACATGGAAAAGCCAGAATCATTCCAATGGGAAGGCCAGCTAGGGCGGCAGTTGAAAATTACATATTTGAAGTAAGGGATAAACTTATAAAAAACAAGGATGAAAATCATCCGGAGGAAGCTTTGTTTGTAAATTATTTTGGTGAAAAATTAACCAGACAGGGCTTATGGAAGATTTTAAAAGAATATGCAGGACAAGCAGGAATTGACAGTAAAATTACCCCTCAGACTCTCAGAAATTCCTTTGCTGTTCATATGATCCAGAATGGGGCAGATTTAAAGTCCTTACAGGAATTAATGGGGCATGAGGATATAACAGCTACACAGATATATTTATCTGTAACTAAAAACCGTATAAAAGATGTATATGACAGAACACATCCAAGGGCATAAAACCTTTTAGACAAATGATTCTAAAGGCTTTTGTAGCGTAAAAAGTACTTGCAATAAAAAGTACTTTATGATATAGTAGATAAGGTTATTACGGACGGTCCTCTGGACATTATAAAATGTTGAAATACAAATATTACTTTAAAGGGATTTACTTTAAAGTTTGCCATGAGCGTCTTGGGAAGGAAGGAGGAAATAACAATGAATGTAATGCAGGCAATTGCACAGGAATACACAAGAAGCGATATTCCTCAGTTTAATGTTGGTGATACTGTAAAGGTGCACATCAAGATTAAGGAAGGTAACAGAGAAAGAGTTCAGATATTCGAAGGTTTTGTTTTAAAGAAGCAGAACGGCGGTATCAGCCAAACTTTCACCGTTAGAAGAATTGCTTCTGGCGTAGGAGTGGAAAAGACATTCCCTATTAACTCACCAAAGATTGATAAGGTTGAAGTTGTTAAGAGAGGCGATGTAAGAAGAGCTAAGCTTAACTACATGAGAGAAAGAACTGGTAAGGCTGCTAGAATTAAGAGCAAGCACGAATAGTGAAAATTGAGGGATCCCTTTCCGGGGTCTCTTATTTTTTTAGAAATATTGATAATAATAACAGGTAAGTAAATAATGTAATAAAAATATTGCATTTTAGAGGTGAAAACATGATTGAAAATATAAACTGGTATCCAGGGCATATGAAAAAAACAAGAGAATTAATACAGGCAAATCTTAAAATGGTAGATCTGGTTATTGAAGTAATTGACGCGAGAATACCGGTTTCCAGCAGAAATCCTATCATCAATGACTTGATAGGCGGAAAACAGAGAGTAATTATTTTAAATAAAATGGATCTGGCTGATAACAGGGAAAATGACCGATGGACAAGACTGTTTAAAGAAGAAGGGCATTTTGTAGTGCCTATGAACTGTATGAATGGAAGTGGTGTATCCAGTCTGTTAAGCCTGCTTACCAAATATCAGGATGCCAGAAATGAAGAGTTGTCCAGAAAAAGAACTTTAAGGATGATGATTGTGGGGGTACCCAATGTAGGGAAATCCTCATTAATAAACAGGCTTTTAGGCAAAAAGAGCGCTAAAACAGGGGATCGTCCGGGAGTTACAAGAGGAAAGCAATGGCTGACTCTGGCTAACGGAATGCAGCTTTTAGATACGCCGGGTATTTTATGGCCAAAATTTGAAGATCCTGAGGTTGGGTTAAATTTAGCCTTTTGCGGATCTATCAGAGATGAAACCATGGATCTGGCCTCTTTAGCCCTTGAACTGATTGGCGTATTGCAGGAAGAGTACCCGGAGAAATTAATGGAAAGATACAAACTTATAGAGCTTGGGCTAATGCCATTAGATACCATGGAGGCTATTGCTGTAAAAAGAGGATTTATATTGTCAGGAAAAAGAACAGACTATGAACGAACTGCAAGAACTGTTCTTGACGAATTCAGAGCAGGAACAATAGGAAAAATTACTTTGGAGCGTTGTGAGGAATAATGAACGAAGAAGAAAAAAATGCATTACTGAAAGAAAAGCTTGCTGAGATGAAAAGCTATGAGGACGGCCTGTACAAAAAAGATATTTGCTTTATAGCGGGGGTGGATGAAGTAGGAAGAGGGCCTCTGGCAGGCCCTGTGGTTACAGCTTGTGTTGTGCTCCCAAAAGATTTTGATGTACTGGGAGTGGACGATTCTAAAAAACTGTCAGAGAAAAAAAGAAATGAATTATTTGAAAAAATAAAAGAAAAAGCCATAGTTTATGCTATAGGCATGGTGGATAATCACATAATTGACGATATTAACATATTAGAAGCCACGAAACGGGCTATGAAGGAAGCTATTTTAAAAGCCGATGAAAAGCTGAGGAAACGAAAGGAAAAGGGCATAGAACATATATTGATTGATGCCCTGACTCTGAAAGATGTAGATATCCCTCAGACCGGTATTATAAAAGGGGATGCCAATAGCGTGTCTATTGCTGCAGCCTCTATTCTGGCAAAAGTAACAAGAGACCGGATGATGATTGAATATGCTGAGAAGTATACTGATTATGCTTTTGAAAAAAATAAAGGATATGGAACCAAAGCACATTATGAAGGCATAGATAAAGCAGGAATTTGCGAAATACATAGAAAGACTTTTCTAAAGAAAATTTTGCCTTAGAACATTAATTTTTCCCATTTAAATATTCTGTTAATTGTTGACAAGTTTTTTAGGAGAAGGTAAGCTATTAAAGTAAGAAATCAGGTATTGGCAAATGAGAATTTATAATTGCAGATTATGAGAAAGGTTAGGGCCTAATATGGAATTTAAGAGTGACATTCAGATTGCACAAGAAACAGAGGCGCTTCACATTGATGAAATTGCCAAAGTTGCCGGAGTGGATGACAAGTATCTGGAGCTTTATGGGAAATATAAAGCTAAAGTTGACTATAATATTTTAAATGACAAAGCAGATGTACCAGATGGCAAATTGATTTTAGTGACAGCTATTTCTCCAACTCCTGCAGGAGAGGGAAAAACAACCACAACCGTTGGATTAGCTGATGGACTTAAGAAAATCAATAAGAATGTCCTTGTTGCTTTAAGAGAGCCATCGCTTGGCCCTGTTTTCGGGGTAAAGGGTGGAGCTGCCGGTGGTGGTTATGCCCAGGTAGTTCCAATGGAAGATATTAACCTTCATTTTACGGGAGATATGCATGCCATAGGTGCTGCAAATAATCTTTTAGCAGCAATGCTGGATAATCATATACAACAGGGAAATGAGCTGAATATTGATCCCAGAAAAATCACCTGGAAACGTTGCGTGGATATGAATGACCGACAACTGAGATTTGTAGTGGACGGCTTGGGAGGAAAACCCAATGGATCTCCAAGAGAAGATGGTTTTGATATAACGGTAGCCAGTGAAATCATGGCTATCCTGTGTATGTCTAAAGACATTGATGATCTTAAAGACCGAGTGAAGAGAATTATAGTAGGGTACTCTTATGATGATAAACCAGTTACGGCAGGTGATTTAAAAGCTCAGGGAGCCATTGGTGCACTGCTTAAAGATGCATTAAAACCTAATCTGGTACAAACCCTGGAACATAATCCTGCATTTATTCATGGGGGACCTTTCGCTAATATTGCCCATGGATGTAATTCGATTATGGCTACAAGAATGGCTCTTAAACTGGCAGATTATGTGGTTACTGAGGCCGGCTTCGGAGCAGACCTGGGAGCGGAGAAATTCCTGGATATAAAATGCAGAGCTGCCAATATTAAGCCTTCTGCAGTAGTTATCGTTGCTACAGTTCGTGCTTTAAAACATCACGGTGGGGTTGCAAAAGCAGATTTGAATCAAGAAAATCTTGATGCTCTTGAAAAGGGACTGCCTAATTTATTGCAGCATGTTGAAAATATTACCAAGGTGTTTAAATTGCCGGCAGTAGTTGCAATCAATGCCTTCCCTACGGATACAACTGCAGAACTTGCTTTGGTTGAAGAAAAATGCAGAGAGCTTGGGGTAAAAGTTGCGCTGAGTGAAGTGTGGGCCAAGGGCGGTGAAGGCGGTAAGACTCTGGCTGAAGAGGTTGTAAAACTGTGTGAACAGCCAAATGATTTCTCATACAGCTACTCTCTTGATATGAGTATTGAAGAAAAACTAAATGCTATTGCCACTAAAATTTATCATGCGGATGGGGTTGCATTTACTCCTAATGCAAAGAAACAGATGGCTCAGCTGGAACAGCTTGGATTTGGAAATATTCCAATTTGTGTGGCAAAGACGCAATATAGTTTTTCAGATGATGCAAAATTATTGGGTGCTCCAAAAGGATTCATATTAACGGTAAGAAACTTAAAGGTATCCGCAGGAGCCGGTTTCATTGTTGCCTTAACAGGGGATATTATGACCATGCCAGGATTGCCTAAAGTTCCGGCAGCAGAAAAGATTGACGTGGACAATACTGGAAGAATTTCAGGTTTGTTCTAGAAAGGAATAGATGATATGAATTTTGTTAAAGGTTCATGTGAAGATTTTGTAACAGTACTTGCAAGTAAAGAGGCAGTACCCGGAGGAGGCGGTGCATCTGCATTAGTAGGTGCAATAGGTGCCGCTCTGGGAAATATGGTGGCTTCTCTGACCATAGGTAAGAAAAAATATGCAGACGTTCAGGAACAGATGTGCCATTTAAAACAAAAGGCGGACAAAATCCAGAAAGAGCTGCTTATACTTGTGGACAGAGATGCAGAAGTGTTTGAACCTTTAGCTAAAGCTTACAGCATGCCCAAAGATACTGAAGCAGAAAGAGCAGAGAAGGACAGGGTTATGGAAGCCGCTTTAAAAGAAGCCTGTTCAGTACCCCTAGAAATCATGCATAAATGTGGAGATGCTATTGAGCTTCATAAAGAATTTGCAGAAAAAGGCAGTGCTTTGGCGGTAAGTGACGCCGGGGTGGGAGCTGTTTGCTGCAAAGCGGCATTACAGGGAGCTAGTCTGAATGTTTTTATTAATACGAAGGCCATGAAAGACAGGGTATATGCGTCCCATATTAACAAAGAAGCAAAGAATTTATTAAACCGCTATGAAATAATGGCAGATGAAATATATAGCAGTGTAACTGCAGAATTAACAAAGGAGTAGAGTAATTTATGGCACAAATTTTAAATGGCAGAGAAGTAGTTGACGCTATAAACGAAAAACTTAGAGCAGAAGTGTCTTTTTTGAAAGAGAAAGGTATAACCCCTACACTGGGAATCATAAGGATAGGGGATAAGGTAGAAGATATATCCTATGAAAAAGGCGCTATCAAATGTGCAGAATCCATTGGTGTGGATGTTAAAAAGTATCTGTTTAAAGAAAGCATTACCCAGGAACAGTTACTAAATGTTATGGCCGCTATTAATCTTGATTTAACCGTTCATGGAGTGATATTATTCAGGCCGTTGCCAGAACATATAGATGATAATACTATCCGTAAGGCTTTACTGGCCTGCAAGGATGTGGACGGTATTACCGACCAGTCCATGGCAGGAGTTTATACAGGGACCGATTTGGGATATCCACCGTGTACGCCGAGAGCCTGCATAGAGATTCTGGATCACTATGGGATTGATATAACTGGAAAAAAGGTTGTGGTTATAGGAAGAAGTCTGGTAGTAGGCAGACCTGCTGCTATGATGGTACTGGAAAGAAATGGGACACCGATTATTTGTCATACAAAAACAGAGAATATGAAAGAAATCTGCAAAAGTGCCGATGTATTAATTGTATCGGCAGGACAGGCTAAAACAATCGGTGCAGACTATCTCAATGAGAATCAGGTAATTATTGATGTGGGCATAAATATGGCAGATGATGGGAAGCTTTGTGGTGATGTAGATTTCCAGGCGGCAGAAAACATTGTAAAGGCCATTACTCCGGTACCCGGAGGAGTTGGCAGAGTAACTACAAGCCTGCTTATGATGCATGTAATCGATGCGGCAAAGAAAACAATCTAAATTTTGGTATATATAACAGCAAATTGGGAAGAGCGGCCTTAATCTAAACGATGGGTCGTTTTTTCTAGGAAAAGGAGAGCAGATTATGGATATGTTAGCAAGGCCCAGAAGGTTGAGACTGGATGAAAGAGTCAGAAACATGACAAGAGAAACCAGAATATCAAAGGATTCTTTAATTTACCCTATTTTTGTAGAAGAAGGAAAGAATATCAGAACTGAAATTACCACTATGCCTGGGCAGAAACGCTATAGTATAGATACTATGGGTGAAGAACTTGAACTTGTTTCAAAAGCTGGAGTGAGGAACATCATTCTTTTTGGAGCACCAGCTAACAAAGATGAATGTGGAAGCGGAGCCTATGATGATCATGGTATTGTTCAGGAGGCTTTAAGGGCAGCTAAAAAGGATTTCCCAGACTTGTATTATATTGGTGATGTATGTATGTGCGAATATACTTCTCATGGACATTGTGGCATAATCAAGGGCGATACTGTGGACAATGATAAAACGCTTCCTTTATTAGCAAAGACTGCTGTATCTCAAGTCAGGGCCGGAGCTAATATGGTTGCCCCTTCTGATATGATGGATGGCAGAGTGCTGGCCATTAGGGAAGCTTTAGACGAAGCAGGTTATGAAGACACCCCGATTATGTCTTATGCGGCAAAGTATGCATCTGCATTTTACGGGCCTTTCAGAGAGGCTGCAGGTTCCGACAATTTTAAGGGGAACCGAAAGACCTATCAGATGGATTATCACAATAGAAGAGAAGCTCTGAAAGAAGTTTTCCTGGATATTGAAGAAGGAGCAGATATTGTTATGGTAAAACCGGCCCTGTCTTACTTAGATATTATAAGAGAAGTCAGAGATCATGTCGATGTTCCAGTAGCAGCTTATAGTGTCAGTGGCGAATATGCCATGATTAAAGCTGCCGGCCTGGCTGGAATGGTAGATGAGGATGCCATTATTGCAGAAACTACTACCAGCATCTACAGAGCAGGGGCAGATATGCTTATTACTTACTTTGCAAAAGAAATTGCACAGATGGTTCAAAGTGGAAGAATTGGATAAGATGAAAAGCGCCCTTTGATGATAACGGAGGAAATATAAATGTTGAACAGCAAGACAGATAAATCAGAACGTTTATTTACAGAAGCGAAAAAGTATATACCCGGAGGAGTAAACAGTCCTGCAAGAGCTTTTCAGGCTGTGGGTACGACCCCCAGGTTTATAGAAAAAGCGGATGCACAGTTTATTTACGATGCAGATGGCAATAAATATATAGATTATATTGGTTCGTGGGGACCAATGATTCTTGGAAATAATAATCCGGGAGTTTTAAAAGCAGTACAGGAAACAATTTTAAATGGTCTGAGCTTTGGTGCGGCTACTGAAAGAGAAATAACCATGGCGAAGCTAGTCTGTGAAATGGTTCCATGTTTTGAAATGGTAAGAATGGTCAATTCTGGTACGGAAGCTACCATGTCTGCTCTGCGTACTGCAAGAGGATATACAGGAAGAAGTAAGATTATCAAATTTGAAGGCTGCTACCATGGACATAGTGACGGACTTTTGGTGAAAGCAGGTTCTGCCCTTATTGCGGAGGGCGGTTCCCCTGACAGTGCAGGCGTTACAGAAAATTGTGCTAAAGATACTCTTACGGCAAAGTATAATGATATGGACAGTGTGGAAAAACTATTCCAGGAGTATAGAGATGATATTGCAGCTGTTATCATTGAACCTGTAGCTGCCAATATGGGAGTAGTTCTTCCCAAAGACGGTTTTCTGAAGCAGCTTCGGGAGATTTGTGATATAAACAAAACTGTACTGATTTTTGATGAAGTAATCACCGGATTCAGATTAGCACCAGGCGGGGCGCAGGAATTGTTCGGAGTGACCCCTGATATGGCTACTTTCGGAAAGATTATCGGGGGCGGCATGCCTGTAGGGGCTTATGGTGGCAAGCGAGAAATCATGGAATGTGTAGCACCAGTAGGAAAGGTTTATCAGGCAGGCACCCTGAGCGGAAATCCTGTTGCAATGGCAGCAGGCATTATGCAGCTTACTAATTTAAAAGAAAACCCAGATATCTATGAGCATATAAATACTTTAGGGGAAAAGTTATATGGCGGACTTGCAGAGATAGTGAAAACAGCAAAGGCAGACTGCACGGTAAACCATATAGGATCGATTGGCACCTTATTTTTTACAGGGGGGCCTGTAACAGACTATATATCTGCCAGAAAGTCCGATTTAAAGCAATACGCAAAATATTTCCAGCACATGCTCAATAATGGAAGTTATTTTGCACCTGCCCAGTTTGAGGCCATGTTCATTTCCAATGCTCATACAGAACTGGAGATAAAAAAGACACTGGATGATGCAGCAAAATTCTTCAATATATAAATAGAATTACGTAAATGTTAACAACAGAATAACTATGAGAATGCATTTAGGGGGTTGTACCACCCCCTATTTTAGTGTTACAATATATGAGACAATTGAAATACTGTAGGTGCCCGGGAATTCCTGCCGGGAGAATAGGGAAGTTGGGTAAAAGCCCACGCGGTCACGCCGCTGTAATGGAGGAGTTGTACTTAATATGCCACTGTGTAAAAATGGGAAGGGAAAGTACAATGTGGATTCCAGAGTCAGAAGACCTGCCTAAAGTATCGGATTCTGTTTAGTTTTATTGACTGCAACAGAAATTACACTTTTTTTACGGACGATGAATAGGTGTAATAAGAGGGGCTTATTGTCAGCTCCCGTATTACGCTGTTCTGATTTCAGGATGGCGATTTTTTTTAGTTATGATAGTAATTTTGCAGCTTCACAGGTAGAAGCAGAATTAAGATGGAAAAGGGTAGTAGGTATGCTGAATATCGCAGCATAGAAAGGTTACATGAATGAAAAAAGCACTATTAATAGTAAGTTTTGGCACTAGCCATAAAGAAACTAGAGATAAAACTATTGGTGAAATTGAAAAATTTATCAGTAAAGCGTATCCGGACCGGGAACTAAGAAGAGCATTTACTAGCAGTATCATTATGAAAGTACTTAAAAACCGGGACCATATTCATATTGATAATGTCACAGAGGCCATGGAAAGGCTGGCCACAGATGGATTTGAGGATGTATTGATACAGCCTACACATATTATTAATGGTGATGAATATGACAAGATGATGGAACAAATAGAACCATTTACTACAAGTTTTGACACTATTCGGGTTGGATCGGCTCTATTAACCACTTCCCAAGACTACGATAAAGTTTGTCATGCTATCATGGCAGAAGTGCCGGAACTGGACATGACTAAAGCCAAAAAAGGAGATTGTGAAAATAAGGCTTTAATACTTATGGGTCATGGAACAGGTCATTTTGCAGATGCTGCTTATGCCGCCCTGGACTACAGATTTAAATCACTGGGGTATGAGAATGTTTTTGTAGGGACAGTGGAAGGATATCCAGATGTGGAGCTTGTTCTGAAACATGTAAAAAAATATAATCCTAAAGAAGTGGTACTTATGCCATTTATGGTAGTAGCAGGGGATCATGCGGTCAATGATATGGCTGGTGATGAGGAAGACTCATGGAAAGTACTGTTTAACAAAGCCGGATATAAGGTATCCTGCATTTTAAGGGGAATTGGAGAATTTAAGGGAATACAGCAAATTTATTTGGAACATACAGTAGATTGTGAATAGACGATTAATGTTGAAAAATAAAGGAAAATAGCGAATAATAATAAAATGCGGAGGATATAGATGGCAAAGTTATACGGGTTAGGTGTTGGTCCCGGGGATCCGGAACTCATGACGTTAAAGGCAGTAAGACTAATAGAGGAGTGCGACATAATTGCGGTTCCAAAGTCTGGTCAAAGCATAAATGTAGCATATACAATAGCAAAGGGAGCTATTCCCGATTTAGATAAGAAATGCATTGTTGAGCTGGATATGCCTATGACGAGAGATAAAGAAAAACTGAAAGCAAGCCATGACGCTGCAGCAGAGCAGGTAAAAAAATGGATTGATGAAGGAAAGAATGTTGTGTTTCTCACTTTAGGGGACCCTACCATTTATTCTACGTATGCATATGTTCATAACAGGGTCAGGGATGCAGGATATGAGACGGAAATTGTTCCGGGAATTCCTTCTTTCTGCGCGGTTTCAGCAAGGCTGAATGACAGCCTGACAGAGGCAGAAGAGGAACTGCACATTATACCGGCTTCTTATGATGGTACAGAAGAAGCGTTACATATGAAGGGGACGAAAGTTCTCATGAAGAGTGGAAAATCTATAGGTAAACTGAAAGAATATATCAATTCCATAGATAATCCTCCCAGTGTTAAAATGGTTGAACGTTGTGGGATGGAAGGGGAACGTGTATTTACAAATATAGATGAAATTGATGAAAATGCCAGTTATTTTTCCGTACTTATTGTCAGAGACAAAAAATAATTCTACTTAACATTAGAAACATAAGTTTTGAAAGGCGAATCAGAATGCGCATTAAAATGGTAGGCATCGATCATAGCAAAGCTTCCCTTGATTACAGAGAGACATTTTCTTTTACAAAAGCTGGAGTAAAAGAAGCTGTTAAAGAGATTAAAGAACGGTTCAGACTAAAGGGCTGTATCCTTCTTTCCACTTGCAATCGGACAGAACTTTGGATTAGTCAGTGCGATAACAAAAAACTGAATACGGTAAACCCTTATGACATGCTTTGTCAGATTAAAAAAATAGATGCCAGCCTGTATGGAGAATATTTTGTAGAGCGTGACGGCAGTCAGGCGGTGGACCACCTTCTTAAACTGGTTTGCGGTTTTGATTCTAAGATATTTGGAGAAGATCAGATTATATCACAGGTAAGGGAAGCATTACAACTATCCAGAGAATGTGGCTGCGCAGACATGGCTCTGGAAAAGGTGTTTCAAACAGCACTGGCTGCAGGGAAACGTGTAAAGACAGAGGTACATATGTGCACTGTTAATCGCTCATCAGCAAGTGATACCATTGATATTTTAAAATCGGCGTTAGGCGATTTAAAGGAAGTTCCCTGCCTGGTTATTGGAAATGGGCAAATGGGAAAGCTTGTAGTTAATATGCTGGCTTCATGTGGGGCATCCGTTTCTATGACATTGCGAAGAAAAATGCATGGAAATGATGAGCAGGAATCCATCGTTCCGGAAAAATGCCAAATGGTTCCATATGATGACCGGATTGCTCAGGTTAGCGGGAAACAGGTTATAGTGAGCGCAACCTTAAGTCCCCATTATACTCTCCGTCTGGAAGATGTAAAGGAACTTTTGAAGCAACCGTATATCAGTGGCAAAACAGATTCGGAGGCAGACAGAAAATATTATCTATTTGATTTAGCTGTTCCAAGAGATATTGATCCTGAAATAGGCAAAATGCCCCATGTTAAATTGTACGATATAGATTCCATGAACAGCGGAGGAACCAGGGAAGAAAATGAAGAGCAGGTCCAGCTGGCCATGGATATTCTGGGAGAGTACCAGGAAGAAATTAACAGATGGTTTGAATTCAGACATTATATTCCGAAGATTAAAGAGATTGTAGACATGGTATCAGAGGACACCGTGCAGAGATTTATAAGCAAGTCTTCTGAAATGGAGGAATATGATTCAGAGAACTCTGTTGAAGCAGCAGAGGCGTCTGTAAAAAAGGCTACATCTAAATTGCTGTATGGTCTTCGTGAACAGTTACCACAGGAACTTTGGGAGGAATGCCTGGAAGCATTACACAGGTCAGCATCCAGGGAAACTCTTAAACATTAGATAACAGGAGGGCAGCCATGAATATTTTGGTGTTTGCTGGGACTACAGAAGGCAGATTGTTAATTGAAACACTTCTGGACATGAAAAAAGTATCTGTATGTGCCTGTGTAGCTACTGAATATGGAAAAGAAATACTGGAACAGGAACCTGGGGAAAACCTTGAAATTAACACAGGCAGACTGACCGTAGAAGGAATGCAGCAACTGATGGCAAGGGGATTTGATATGGTCATTGATGCCACACATCCCTATGCAACCCTTGTAACGGACAATATAAAAGAAGCTTGTCATCAAACAAATATAAAATATATCCGATTACTCAGGGAAAAAACCCAATTTGGATCGGATTGTGTGTTTGTGGAGAATACAGATGCAGTAATCAGGTATTTAAATACGACTGAAGGGAATGTGCTTCTGACAACTGGCAGCAAAGAACTGGCCAGATATACGGAAGTTAGGAATTATCAGGAAAGGCTTTATGCAAGAGTACTTCCCATGGAACCGGTTTTGGCAAGTTGCAATGAACTTGGATTTTCTGGCAGGCACTTGATTTGTATGCAGGGGCCCTTTTCCTGTGAGTTAAATGTAGCAATGTTAAAGCAACTCAACTGTACTTACATGGTTACTAAAGACACAGGCACCGAAGGGGGCGCTTATGAAAAATATCAGGCCGCCCAGAATGCAGGCGCTACATTAATCGTTGTGGGAAGAGGAGAACAGGATTGTGGAATGTCTCTCCCTCAGGTTATACAAGAAATTAACAGGGATTTAGCCATGCCGGAATTGGCAGACTGGTTTCCTATGTTTATAAATATTAAGGATAGAAATATTGCAATTATTGGTGCCGGAAAAATCGCCAGCAGACGAATCAGGACTTTGCTTCAATTTTCATGTAATGTAAGAATTGTGGCTAAGGAAATTCCTGAGGAAATAAAACAGATGATTAACGAATATGTTAATATAGATGAAAAAGCAGGGCTAAACAGATCTATAGAACTTCTTGAAAAGGAATTTGATATGGAAGATGTTAATGGAGCCCATATGGTTTTAGCAGCAACAAATAGCAGGGAGGTTAATGAGAGCATTGGAATACAGTGTAAAAACAGAGGCATTCTGGTAAATGTGGCTGATAAGAAGGAAGAGTGTGATTTTTATTTTCCAGGTGTGGTTATACAGGGAAATCTGGTTACTGGAATTACCGCTCAAGGCAAAAGCCATAGCCTTGCTAAAAAAGGCTCGGAGGTTATTAAAAAAGCATTAAGAGATATGGATTAAAAAGGAGAGAAAAATGGCCAGAGGGAAAATAATTGTAGGGAGCAGGGACAGCAAGCTGGCTGTGGCTCAGTCCAGGCTTATAATGAATCAGATAGCAGAGGCGCATCCTGAAATTCAACTGGAACTTGTAACCATGAAAACCACAGGAGATCTGATTCTGGATAAAAGACTAGATAAAATTGGTGGAAAAGGCTTGTTTGTAAAAGAATTGGATAAAGCTTTGATGGAAGGCAGAATTGATATCTCCGTACATAGCCTTAAGGATTTGCCCATGGAAATTTCACAGGAACTTCCCCTGGTAGCTTTTTCAAAAAGAGAAAATCCCTTAGACGTATTAGTTTATCCGGAGGGGGCACAGTCTGCCAATGAAGAACTTCCTTTGGGAACTTCCAGTTTAAGAAGAGAACTCCAAGTTAAAGAACTCTATCCGGACTGGAAAGTGGAAAGTGTCAGAGGAAATTTGCAGACCAGGTTATCAAAGCTTGACAGTGGCCAGTATGGCTCGATTATACTGGCATATGCAGGTATATCCAGGTTAGGTCTGGAAAAACGTATTAGCAGAGTGTTTACAGCAGATGAAATAATACCTCCGGCAGGACAGGGGATTATAGCTGTTCAGGGAAGAAAAGGAGAAGATTATTCTTTCTTAGATTGTTTAAATGATAAGTCTTCTGAAATCTGTGCAAAGACAGAACGGGCATTTGTTAGCTATTTAGATGGAGGATGCAGTTCTCCCATTGGAGCGTTCGCTGAAATATCTGGTGATGAAATTTTAATAAGAGGCCTTTACTATAATGAAGACACCAAACAGTACCATAAGGGAAAAATATCAGGAAAAACTGGAGACGGGGAAAACCTTGCCGTGGAATTAGCTAAGCAGTTAAAGGATGGTAAATAAAATGATGAGAGACTGTAAAAATGGAAAAGTATGGCTGGTAGGAGCAGGACCTGGAGATGCTGGGTTGTTTACAATAAAAGGTAAAAAAGTTTTAGACCAGGCAGATGTAGTTGTTTACGATAAATTAGTAGGACAGGGTGTTCTGGGAATGATTCCTGACCAGGCAGAATTGATTTTTGTAGGGAAAGTTTCTGGCAATCATGCTGTTCCCCAGCACGAAATTAACCAGATTCTTTTAAGAGAGGCTTTAAAAGGGAAAAGAGTAGTACGTTTGAAGGGCGGAGACCCATTTGTTTTTGGACGGGGCGGTGAAGAACTGGAACTGCTTTGTAAAAACGGCATTCCTTTTGAAATTGTACCAGGTATTACTTCGGCAGTTTCTGTGCCTGCCTACAATGGTATTCCTGTTACCCATCGGGATTTTGTATCTTCGCTCCATATTATAACGGGGCATACAAAGAAAAAAGAAGAGGCAGAAATAGATTATCATTCACTTGTTAAGCTGGGAGGTACGTTTGTATTTCTTATGGGTATCAGTGCTATGCCAAAGATATGCCAGGGATTACTGGAGGCTGGAATAGAACCAGATATGCCTGCTGCTGTTTTGGAAAGAGGTACTTCTGCACATCAGCGAAGAGTGGTTTCGGATGTTACCAATTTAACGAAAGATGCAGAAAAGGCTGGAATTAAGACTCCTGCCATCATTGTTGTAGGAAAAGTGTGTGCTTTGGAAAAAGAGTTTCACTGGGCAGAAGACAGACCTCTTGGAGGATTAAAGATAGCTATCACAAGGCCAAAGGACAGGGACTCCTCACTAGCAGACAAACTGTCCATGCTGGGGGCTGAAATCATGCTTATGCCTGCTATTGAAACGAAAGAAATCAAGAACAATAAACCCCTGGAAGACGCTATTCATGATATACGAAGATTTGATTATATTGCATTTACCAGTCCAGTAGGGGTAACAGCCTTTTTCAACAAGCTGCGGGAAATGAAAAAAGATATAAGAGATTTAGGAAGTATCAGATTCGCCGCTATAGGAACTGCTACCCGAGATGCAATAGAAAAGATGGGGATTCTGGTTGACCTGATGCCTGCCGTTTATAGTGGCAGAGCTTTGGGAGAACTGATTGCAGCCAGATCTGCAGAGTTAGGATCCAAAATTGGAAGGAAGCCTGAAATTTTAATTCCAAGAGCCAGGATTGGAACAGATGAAGTGACGACACCTCTTGAAGAAGCTTCCATTAAGTTTACAGATGTAGCTGTGTATGATACCTTTGAAGCGGAAAGCAATGAGAAGGCTGAATCTGGAAACTCCCATGGAACGTTAATAGAGTTTGCTTCAGAAGAAGCGGATTATGTAGCCTTTACCAGTGCATCTACGGTCAGAGGATTTGCAGCTTCTTGTGGGTTATCCAATTTTTCTGATGTAAAAGCCGTATGTATTGGTGAAAAGACAGCAGAAGAAGCAAGAAAATATGGAATGGAGATTCATATCTCTAAAGAAGCTACTATAGACAGTATAGTGGAATGCTTTTTAGGCTTATAAGCCAATAAGATAAAAATAAGACTCTGACATAGGAAAATACCTAAGCCAGAGTCTCTGTTTTATGAAAGTCATTTATTTGTCAGGGAATTAAATACCACTGGTTTTTGCCTTGTTGCTTAGCCTGATACATGGCACGATCTGCGTACCAGTATAAATCTTCATAAGTAGAGTTTACTTTTTTCATCACAATGCCAATAGAGCAGGTTGAGAAAAGTTTATCTGAATTAAAGATCAAAGCTTCTGATAGTAGTTTTGCTTTTTTTCTGACTTCTTCTATATCATGAACATGTTTCATGAAAACGGTAAATTCATCTCCACCCAGTCTGCAGATCAAGTCTTCTGATCTAAAGTGTGAGGTCAGAATATTAGCTATATTAAGCAACAGTTCATCTCCAGATACGTGGCCGTGCTGGTCATTTACATGTTTAAAATTATCGATATCAATTAAAAACATAGCTCCCGATTCATCATCCATATGTTCAGCCAGATACTGCATGGTGTATTGTCTGAAAGCAGCACGGTTCAGGAGATTGGTAAGAGAATCTTTCGTGGCCTTTTCTTTAAAAGACATTTCTTCAGTTATATCTTCTGACACTCCTAAAACGCGGATTGGTACGCTGTTTTCATCAAAGACTTTCGTAAGTGTGATTCTCATCCATATATAATCCTCATACTCAACTTTAGAATCAGCAAGGCGTATTTGAAAAACTCCTGAAACAATGGATTCGGAGCCCTGTATTTTATAAAATAACTGACAAAAAGAGTCTTTGCTGTTCTCGTGTACATAACCAGTATTCACCAGTACCTCAGGAACCCCGTAAATCAACTGGTTCGGACCAAATATTTTTTTGAGCCAGAGGGTTGTATTAAAAGCTTATTTTTAAAGTCATAGTCCCATAAGCTGATATTAGTATGCATAAGCGCCAGATTAATTCTTTCATCATTCAGATATTTTTCCTGTTTTGCATTATGCTTCGCTGTTCTTAATGAAACCAGACCAGCAAGCAGAAGGGCTCCTAATATGGATCCTGCCGCCATAAACTCATAGGGGTGTAAAGTAATATAATCTGATAAAGAGGCATTTTCTTTATAAAATAAGATATTCTTGTAGAAAATATCATCGAAGCTGCGTCTTGGTATATTGGCCAGTGACTTATTTATGATACTATAAAGTAAATCGTCACTGGTATTAGTAACAGCCAGTGAAATCTCATAATTTAAATCATAGGTGGTAAACATTTTTAAGTTAGAGTAATAGGAATGGGATAAAAAATAATCCGCACTGTAAGTTGAGGCAAAAGTAATATCTGCATCGCCTTTGTCTACAGCATTGATACATTCTTCCAAAGTATCATAGTAAATATAATGGGTATACAGCTTTTCACGTTTGAGTTTTTCTGTTAAAAAGTATCCCTTTTCCACCGCTACGGAAAGGGACTTGTCATTATAATTTTTTACCTTTTTGTTGTATATAGCACTAACTGGCAGATCTAAATAAGAAGTGGTCAATCTGGAATGATGTTTTTCAGCCCATTTATAATCTGAACCAAAAGTGGCGATAAGCTGGATATGATTCTTTTTAGCATTTTTCAGGGCAGAATCATATGAAGTTGTGGGCGCATAAGAAAATTTCAGTCCAGTCTGCTTACTGATGAGTCTCAATAAGTCTGCTGAAATACCGCAAACCCTCCCACTTGACTTATCATAGTATTCAAAGGGTGCGAAATAAGGGTCATAAGCCACTCTGACCACTGGATTGGATTTGATATATTGTAATTCTTCAGGAGAAAGTTTTAATTGGGATGAATAAGAATCCTGAAAATACTTAGTTAATAATTTCTTTGAAAATAAAGGACGATTGACTTCAATCTGTTCCACTGCAGAAGACAATGCATCCAGATTCTCCCTATTGTTTTTTGACATTGCAAAATAATAGGGAGAAGGATTCAATCTGACAAGAACACGTTCATTTTCTATGGACCTGAAATTATTTGCATAAATCAGATCTATAGTATGAGTTTTAAGCAGTGCTTTTTTTAGCTGTTTCATGGTGTCATAGGCTTTCAAAGAATAATTTTTTACCCCATTCTCTTTTAAAAAGGCTTTAATTTCATCATCTCTTGAACTACCTCTAAAGGTACCGATTACCACTCCGTCAAGAGAGGAAAAATCTGAACAGGTATATTTAGTATTGTCAGAAGCTGCACTAAGACAACTGTAATTTATATTATAGGGAAAAATTGGATACAGGTATAAATCAGATCTTTCCGGCGTTTTACGCATACTGCCCATGATATCTATTTTGCCTTGTTTTAGCAAATCCAAGGCTTCATAGTAGGTTAACCGGTGTTTGCCATTTTTATCTTCTGTGTAATAAATGAAGTTGTATTTCCATCCTGTATATTTGGAGATTTCCATAAGATATTCATAACCATATCCGCTTAGATTTCCATCCTGGTCTACATCATTAAAACCATCAAGTTCAAAAAAGCCTACTTTAATGGGACTTTTTTTTACTTCATCAGCATAGGAAGGTGATAAAGTAGAGACTATAAGTATAATCAGGGCAGCAAAGCATAAAATTTTTCTGAATAATGAAAATCTATACATAATGGATACCTATCTTAATTATGATTAAAATCATGTAATCATATTACAAAAAATAATTATAAATGTGGTTGAAAACTACAATTTATTATATACGTTAATGAATTGAAAAGCAATGGGGATTTTACGATAAATGCTTGAAATTTCAATTATTATGACCATTAAAATGGAGGCACTGAAAGGACCCGATTCGGGAGGTTTAAATTTTTGGCTTGACAATTGACGGAAATGTTATAAACTAATTAAATAGAATTAAATATTAAAACTATAAATAGAGGAGTAAAAAAGGTTCGCACTTAGTCAAGGTCGTAATTTATTTTATGGATTGACGTTAGAGAATGAAATCCCCGGCTGTAAGATTTCAAAGAAAGCGTGTTTTGAAGGTTGCTTAACGTTCTGTTCGTTTTGAACAGTGGAAAATATGGTTTTATACTAAATGAGTGCTGCATACTTAATCGTGTGTGGAACAAAGGTGGTACCGCGGAATTTTATCCGTCCTTTGGCAGTAACTTGCCCAAAGGGCGGTTTTTTAATGCCATATTGAGGCAGACATTATAAATAAAGGAGAAGAAGTTATGGAAAAAAATCTGGCAAAAAATTATAACCCAAAAGATTTTGAAGACAGAATATATAATGAATGGGAAAAAAAGGGCGCATTCAGGGCAGAAGTAGATAAGGATAAAAAACCTTTTACAATTGTAATGCCGCCGCCTAATATTACAGGACAGCTACACATGGGACATGCACTGGACCAGACTCTTCAGGATGTGCTTACAAGATGGAAGAGAATGCAGGGTTACAGCTCTTTATGGCTGCCGGGTTCAGACCATGCCAGTATTGCTACAGAAGTTAAAGTGGTTGATAAAATAAGAAAAGAAGAAGGCAAAGAAAAAGAGGAACTAGGCAGAGAAGAATTTTTAAAGCGTGCATGGGCATGGAAAGAAGAATACGGTGGAAGAATCACAAAACAATGCCGTAAGCTGGGAGATTCCTGTGATTGGGAAAAAGAACGTTTTACCATGGATGAAGGCTGTAATAAAGCAGTAAATGAAATGTTTGTAAGGCTTTATGAAAAAGGACTTATATACAGAGGAAACAGACTGATTAACTGGTGCCCTGAATGTGGAACTTCACTTTCTGATGCAGAAGTAGAGCATGAAGACAAAAACGGTAAATACTGGTACTTCAAATATCCTGCTGCTGATGGAGGCGAAGGTATTGTAGTAGCTACTTCAAGACCTGAAACCATGTTTGCAGATGAAGCCATAGCTGTACATCCAGATGATGAGAGATATAAAGATATGGTAGGGAAGAAAGTGATTCTTCCTCTTGTGGGAAAAGAAATTCCTGTTATAGCGGATATGTACCCAGATCCTGAAAAAGGAACTGGGGCTGTAAAGATTACTCCGGCTCATGACCCTAACGACTTTGAAGTGGGAGAAAGACACAACCTGGCAAGACCTTCCTGTATTAATGATAATGCCACTATGAATGAGCTGGCAGGCAAGTATGAGGGCATGGACAGGTTTGAGTGTAGAAAAGCCTGGGTCGCTGATCTTGAAGCTGCAGGATTCTTAGTAAAGACAGAAGAAAAAGTTATTCCTTCAGGAGAATGCTACAGATGTCATACGGTTATAGAACCTATGCTTTCCGATCAATGGTTTGTAAAAATGGAAGAACTTGCAAAACCTGCTATTGAAGTAGCTAAAAATGGAAAGCTGGAGCACGTACCAGAGAGATTTGAAAAAATATATCTGCACTGGCTGGAGAACATCAGAGACTGGTGTATTTCCAGACAGCTTTGGTGGGGACACAGAATTCCTGCTTATTATTGCGAAGATTGCGGAGAAATGACCGTTGCAAGAACAGCACCTGATAAGTGTCCAAAATGTGGAAGCACGAAGATAAGACAGGACGAAGATGTACTCGACACATGGTTCTCCTCTGCATTGTGGCCATTCTCAACTTTGGGCTGGCCTGAAAAAACTCCTGAACTGGAATATTTCTATCCAACGGATGTACTTGTGACCGGCTATGATATCATTTTCTTCTGGGTGGTTCGAATGGTATTTTCTGCCCTGGAAGTAACGGGAGAATCACCATTTAAATATGTTTATGTTCATGGCCTTGTAAGGGATGCGGAAGGCCGTAAGATGAGTAAGTCTTTAGGAAATGGAATTGATCCTCTGGAAATTATTGACCAGTGTGGTGCTGATGCACTTAGATTTATGCTTATGACTGGTATAACTCCGGGAAATGACATGCGCTTTAAGGAAGACAAACTGGAATCATCAAGAAACTTTGCCAACAAGCTTTGGAACGCTTCCAGATTTGTTATTATGAATCTACAGGACGAAGAAGGCAATTTCAGGGAAATGGCCTGTGGATGCCAGGGACTGGATAAGCTGTCCCTGAAAGATGAAGATAAATGGATTATAGCAAGAGTTAATGATGCAGTACAGTATGTTACAGGATCCATGGATAAATTTGATCTTTCACTGGCAGGACAGAGAGTTTACGAAGTAATCTGGAATGAATACTGTGACTGGTATATAGAACTGGTAAAGGGCAGATTATATGGAGAAGATGAGGAAGATAAAAAGGTTGCAAGATATGTGCTTGTTCGCGTTTTAAAGGATATGCTGAGACTTCTTCACCCATTTATGCCGTTTATTACAGAAGAAATCTGGAGCTTCCTTCCAAAAACAGATAAGGAAAAATCAAATGCAGAGGCAGCAGGAAATCCGCAAGGCTTCCTGATAAAAGAGAACTGGCCGGTATTTGACAGTTCACTTACTTTCGAAGAAGAAGTAAAAAAGCTTGATATGGCTATGGAGGCAATCAGGAATATAAGAAATATCAGAGCTGAAGCTGAAGCAGCACCAAGCAGAAAGCTTAGGGCAATTATTCTTTCAAAGGGCAGGGATTTAGAGTTTATTAAAGCTGGAGAAAGATATATCAAGGCCCTGGCAAACATTACAGAGATAAACTTTACAGAAAACAAATCTGAGGTACCAGAAGAAGTTATGTCAGCTGTGATGGGCGGTGTTGAATTGTTTATCCCATTGGATGATCTGCTTGATTATAAGGCAGAATTTGAAAGGCTTACCAAGGAAAAGGCAAGGCTTGAGGGAGAAGTGAAGAGAGTTGTTGGAAAACTTAACAATCAGGGCTTTGTGGCAAAAGCACCAGAAAAGGTAATTAATGAAGAAAAAGAAAAGCAGGTAAAGTATGAAGATATGCTTGCAAAAGTAACAGCAAGACTTGCACTTGTGGAAAAAAAGCTGTAAAATAAAATACAAATTAAAAATTTACACCCCCATTAGGTTTTATACTTATTGGGGGTATTGTGGTTGTTATGGGAGAATAAATGGATAAAAAGAATACGATTAATAAATTTAAAGAATTTGAACGCTTTGGCAGCAGGCTTGGGCTTGAAAGAATGGCCACTCTTATGGAACTTTTAGGTAATCCGGAAAAGAATTTAAAATATATCCATGTAGCAGGAACCAATGGAAAGGGTTCTGTCTGTAAATATATTTATGAAGCCTTACAAGGAAATGGCTATAAAGTTGGGCTGTTTACCTCTCCGTTTCTAGAGGTATTTAATGAAAGAATAGAATTTGACCATCAGTTGATCTCTGATGAAGATCTTGAAAAATGTACCAATATTGTACTTGAAAAGATAGATATAATGCTTTCAAAGGGACTAGATTCCCCAACAGAATTTGAAGTGATAACAGCGGTGGCATTTGTATATTTTAATATGAAGAACGCTGATTTTGTGGTGCTTGAAGTGGGACTGGGTGGAAAAGGAGATTCAACCAATATTATTGAAAAGCCTCTGGCTTGCGTCATAACTTCTATTTCTTTTGATCATATGGACAGACTGGGAGATACTATAGAAGAAATAGCCGCAGAAAAAGCTGGAATCATAAAAGAAGGCGTACCTGTTATAATAAATGTAGAAAGACCAGAAGCGGCTAAAGTCATAGCCAGAAAAGCATACGAAAAAATTGCGTGCTCCATGATGTGGCAAAAATTAAGTATGCCGTTACAGAAAAAAGTATAGACGGATATAAAATGGATACTAACATTTACAGTACAGATTATTCTGAAGTTGAAATAAGTATGGTGGGAAAACATCAGGTACAAAATGTTCTCACAGCTCTTGTTACACTGGAACTTCTCAGAAAGGCTGAAATTATAAAAGTAGAAAGAAGCCGTTTATATGCTGGATTGAAAAAAGCCAGACAAAATGGAAGATTTGAGGTTATGGGTAAAGAACCTTATGTTATAATAGATGGAGCACATAATGAAGATGGAGCAGCAGCCTTACGTAAAACTACAGAAGACTTGCTGCCTGAAAAAAAATTGCTTTTCGTCACTGGAATGCTGGGGGATAAGGATATAAGCAAAATACTGGACAGTTTTACAAAGATGGCAGATGATTTTGTTATTACTGAACCTGATAATCCTCGAAAGTGTCCGGCTATGGAATTAACCAGGGCTTTGCAGGAAAGAGGAAAAAACTGTATTACAATTGAAAATCCAGTTGAAGCCTGTAAATATGCTTTAGAACATAAAAAAGAATATGATGCTGTTATGTTCGCAGGCTCTCTTTACCTGATTGGACGAATCAGGAGTTTATTAAAAGATAATTAGGATAATTTCACAGGGATAAGTTTGGAGGTTTAAGATGAACAGCAAAGGCACAGAAAGAAAAAGAGTATTACTATTCTATAATCCTCATTCAGGAAATGGGATGTTTAAAAATAATTTAGATCTGATTATTGGCAGATTCCAAAATGCGGGGTATATAATTGAACCTGTCAGAGCCGCTCATGGAGAAGCTCTGGATAATATTTTTAAATATATGGACCAGAGTAAGTTTAACCAGGTTATCGCAGCAGGCGGAGATGGTACTATAAATATTTGTGTAAATGCTATGCTGAGAAATAATATTGAACTACCCCTTACGGTTATGCCTGCAGGGACAGCAAATGATTTTGCATATTACTTTGATTTGCCTCATGATATTAATGAAATGCTCGACATTGCTCTTGGAGGAAAGTTTACTTATGCAGATGTAGGCAAAGTAAACAACAAGTATTTTATAAACGTGGCGGCTATGGGGATGCTGGTAGATGTAAGCCAGAAAACCGATCCAAATCTGAAAAATACTTTAGGAATTCTGTCATATTATCTGAAAGGGTTGACCGAAGTTACAAATCTCAGGCCCATACCTGTGAAATTAACTAGTAACGAATTTTCCGGGGAGGAAAATATGTATTTTATGCTTGTTATGAACGGAAGATCAGCAGGAGGGTTTAAGAAAATTTCACCCAATTCAGAAATAAACGATGGATTACTTGATGTAATGCTGTTTAAGGAAATGCCAGTCCTGGAATTTGGACCACTGCTTTTAAGCATTTTACAGGGAAATCACCAGGAAAATAAGAATGTTATTTACTTTAAGACCGATGATTTATTAATTGAATCCCCAAAAGATGTTTCTACCGATGTAGATGGGGAAAAGGGAGAAAAATTCCCATTACATTTTTCTGTATTACCAAAGAAGCTGAGAATCTCAACATTATACCAAGACATGAAGGGACCTTTCTGGTGATATAACTAACAAATGATATGATTGGCAGAACTTTTCGGGTCTGCCAATTCTTTAAATAGGAGAATATTTATGGCGAAAGTTTTAGTAGGTATGAGTGGAGGTGTAGACAGCTCGGTATCTGTATTTCTATTGCAACAGCAGGGATATGAGGTGAGTGGTGTGACACTGAAGCTTTTTGATAATGAAGATATTGGAATTGAGGACAAAGAAAAAACATGCTGCTCCTTATCTGATGTGCAGGATGCAAGAAGCGTGGCCGCCAAGTTGGGATGCAGACACTATGTATTTAATTACAGTGAGTGGTTCATGGAAGATGTAGTAAAAAAGTTTGCAACAAGTTATGAAGAGGGACGAACTCCAAATCCCTGCATAGACTGCAACCGGTATATCAAGTTTAGCAGAATGCTTGAAAGAGCCAGGTTCTTAGAATTTGATTATATAGCCACTGGTCATTATGCGCAGATTGAAAAGGATCCGGATTCTGGCAGATATCTTTTGAAAAAAGGTGCAGATGTGGCAAAGGATCAAAGTTATGTCCTTTATACGCTAACACAGGAGGAGCTGTCAAGAACAATCTTTCCGTTAGGTACTATGACTAAAAGTGAAATCAGGGAAATTGCAGAAAAGCAGGGCTTTGTAAATGCAAAGAAGAAAGACAGTCAGGATATATGTTTTGTAAAGGATGGAGATTATGCAGGATTTTTACAAAACGTTATGGGCATCCGGTCTGAGCCAGGGCACTTTATTGATAAATCAGGTAAGGAAATCGGAAGGCATCAGGGCCTTATTCATTATACCGTAGGACAAAGAAAAGGATTGGGACAAACTTTTGGAAAACCGGTATATGTCTTATCAAAGAATAAAAAAGAAACACAGTAATGCTTGGAAGCAATGAAGAGCTTTTTGCTGATGGAATGCTTGTGGAAGATATTAATCTGATAGCCATTGAGACACTGAAGGAGCCTCTGAGAGTAACGGTTAAGGCCAGATATTCCATGAAAGAAGTTGGTGCAGTGTTATACCCTGTGGATAATGGAAATATTAAAGTGGAATTTGATGAAAAGCAGAGAGCTATCACACCAGGGCAGGCGGCGGTCTTTTATAAAGGGGATGTAGTAGTTGGTGGCGGTACCATTGTAGAAGCTGTTTTCAATGGCTAGTAAATATTTATATAAGGAGGTATAATGTCATGCATGGAAATGGAATAACATTAAAAATGTCTCAGACAAATGACTATGAAGCATTAAAAACGCTATATATTAAAAATGATCTGGAATTAGATTCAGGTGAACCAATGCCAGAGGGAGTTGTCAAAAACTGGAAAATAACACATGGTAAAGAAGAGCATTTAATAGCAGGGCTGACTCTGGCAAAGTATAAAGGTGAATTCGTAATAGATGGGATTGCGGTGGAACCAGAGTACAGAAAGATGGAGGTTGGCAGGATTATTTTAGAAAAAGCAATTGCAGAAGTACAAAATATGGGCGGCAAAAAAATTTTTCTGGTAGCAAGAGCTCCTGAATTTTTTAGAAAACAGGGATTTATCACCATTGACAAGGAGGAGGCGCCTAAAGTTTTTGATTGCCTTACTTGTCCTCAGTTTGGAACAAAATGTCATCCGGAAGTTATGAGATTGGATTTAGCATAGTTAGCAAACTAAATATAAAATCGAATGAATTAATATTTGTCTGCATATTATGGTAGTATCAGATTTTAAATCGGAGGATACTGTCAATGAAAATACTTTCAAGAATATTTGCGGCGCTGATTGTTATAGCCGCAGCCATATGGATTTATCAGGCAATTGATGTTAGTGCAGTTATGAATCAGGATCGGAAACTGCCTATATATAGTGTGCAGACTGCTGAAAAGAAGGTAGCTATCAGCTTTGATGCAGCATGGGGTGACGATAAAACCATGGCGATTCTAGACAATCTTGACAAGTATAAAGTCAAAGCGACTTTTTTTCTTGTTAAGTTCTGGGCTGAGAAATACCCCAAGGATGTAGAGGAAATACAGAAACGAGGGCATGAGATAGGAAATCATTCTGCCACTCATCCGGATATGACTGGGCTGACTTCGGAAAAGATTGCCAGCGAATTAAAAGACACCTCAGATGCAATCCAAAAAATTACGGGGCAGAAAACTATATTGTTCAGACCTCCTTATGGAGCTTATGATAATCATGTTATACAAACATGTGAAAGTCAGGGATATAAAGTAATACAGTGGTCTGTTGACAGTCTGGACTGGAAAGACATTTCTACACAGCAGATTGTAGAAAGAGTGACGAGAAATGTGAAGTCAGGAGATATCATTTTGTTTCACAATAATGCAGAACATGTAGGGGAGTATCTGCCATTAGTTTTAAAGAGTCTGCAGGATCAAGGATTTAAGATTGTTCCAGTGGGGCAGTTGATTTACTATGAAAATTACCAGATGGATCATGCAGGAAAACAATGTAAACAATAAATAGGAAATTAAGATCTTCTCAATTAAAGGTAGACAGCTTTTATTGGGAAGATCTTTTTTAATATAGAATGGATGAAACTTTTATAAACATAAGCAGCATATTCTACCTTAATGCAAAGCTTGAAAATTCTGTAAATTGTGATATAATGAATAGTACAAGGGAAAGGAAGTGATATGGATGAAGGAATATAAAAATATTGAAAAATTTGATACCTTAGATGACGGTACGGTGAATGTGCTCATGAAGAATGGCAAAGAAGCTGTTATTGAGATTGTTAAGCTTAATGAAAAATTCCAGGCAGCAATTTATAGAATCTTTGCTCCTGAACTTGGAAAGAACACGAAAAAAGAAGGTACTCTGGCAAAACTTGGCAAACATGATCTTTATAAAGAATGTGCCAGAGAAGCTTTGGGATGGATAGATCAGAATCCTTTAGAGTTTACTGAACCACAAGAACTAAAAACGTTAAAATAGTATGCAAGTTTTTTTGTAGGTTATTAAATAAAAAGAGTAAAAGCGTGTGTTTATACATGCTTTTATTTTTTTGTGCAGAGATAGATGCCTTGAAAATAGAATATTTTCAGAAAATTTCAACTTTAGATATACGCAAAAAAACACTTGAACATGCATAACTATACATGTATAATTATGCAATATACTCTATATAAATTTTATTTTAATTGACACAGGGAGGTAGTCAGATGAAAAATATGAAAAAAATTGCAGTATCTGCTTTGATAATGGTTATGGTCTTTTCATTTGCAGCATGTGGTCAGAAGCAATCGGCATATAAAGTAGCTATGGAACCTACTTTTCCGCCATTTGATACAACCGACAGTAAAACAGGTGAACTTACTGGATTTGATGTGGATATGATGGAAGCTATTGCAGCTGATCAGGGATTTAAACTGGAATGGACAAACCTGTCCTTTGGAGGTTTAATACCAGCTTTACAATCAGGAAATATTGATATCATAGCATCAGGAATGAATGCAAGTGAAGATAGAAGAAAACAGGTGGATTTTTCGGATACGTATTATGATTCAGGGCTTGTGGTTGCAGTCAAAGCTGGAAATAAAACCATAAAGGGCATTAAAGATTTAACACCAGATATGAAAGTTGGTGGACAGATTGGAACAACCGGAGCAGATAAGTGTAATGAACTTAAAAAGGCTGGAAAAATAAAAGAAGCTAAAATATATGATGGATTAGATGTTGCAATGATGGACCTGCAGAATGGAACCATTGATGCGCTGATCAATGATCTTCCGGTAACAAAAGCTTATATGACTGCTAAACCTGGAACTGTAGAAATTGTAGGTGACGTTTTAAATGCAGAATCTTATGGAATAGCAGTTAAAAAAGGAAATAAAGAACTCCTGGATAAAATTAATACAGGAATGAAACACATAAAAGAAAACGGAACATTCGATAAGCTTTATAGTAAATGGTTTGACTAAAGAGTAAGCAGGTTTGTCTTAGTGGCAAACTTGCTTTTCATTATAGGAATAAATAACAGGAGGAATTATATTTGAATAACTATTTAATGGGGATAAAAGTGGCATATAGCGGTATCGGGGCAACGTTGCAGATTACACTGGTAGCGGTAATAATCGGTATAACCCTTGGCCTTTTCGTGGCACTATGCAAATTGTCAAGACATAAAATTATTAATCTGCCTGCAATAGTGTATGTGGAACTTCTGAGAGGAACTCCTCTTCTTGTACAGGCACTGATTTTGTACTATGGTGTACCCATGATCCTTCAGAATCATGGAATCCAGTTTAGGTGGGACTATCCTATTATAGCCGGAATGCTTGTATGTGGAATTAACAGTTCTGCATATGTGGCAGAAATCATTCGTTCTGGACTGCAGGCTGTAGATAAGGGTCAGCTGGAGGCTTCCAGATCTCTTGGAATGACGCATTTCCAATCAATGAAGCTGGTAATAATTCCTCAGGCATTTAAAATTATCCTACCAGCTTTGGGAAATGAATTTGTAGCATTAATCAAAGAAACAGCTGTATTATCCGTCATTACCATTACAGAAATAACCCGAAAAAGTACGCTTTGGTCATCAGTAACATTTCAATCATGGCCGGCTTATCTGGGAACAGCATTTGTATATCTGAGTCTTACAATTCCTCTTTCAAGAATTGTAGTGTATATGGAAAGGAGAATGGCACAAAGTGATAGAAGTTAATAATCTCACTAAAAATTATGGAACGTTGCAGGTTTTGAAAAATATAGATGTAAAAATAAAAGAAGGTGAAGTAGTATGCGTGATTGGTCCTTCAGGTTCTGGAAAAAGTACCTTCTTAAGATGCCTGAACCTGCTGGAAGAACCCACATCTGGGGAAATATATATAGACGGTCAGCAGATTAATAAAAGAGGAGTAAATCTCAATGCAATGCGTCAGAAGCTGGGAATGGTTTTTCAGAACTTTAATCTGTTCCCCATATGAAGACCATTGAGAATGTTACGCTAGCTCCTGTAAATGTGATGGGAATGGCTAAAAGTGATGCAGAGAAAACTGCCACTGAACTGCTTGTGAGAGTAGGTCTTGCCGATAAAGCCCAGGTTTATCCCAGTGCCCTTTCCGGAGGGCAGAAACAGCGTGTGGCAATTGCCCGGGCTCTTGCCATGAATCCGGAAGTAATGCTGTTTGATGAGCCTACATCAGCCCTTGATCCAGAAATGGTGGGAGAAGTTCTTGAAGTTATGAGGGGGTTGGCAGATAAGGGAATGACTATGGTCATCGTAACCCACGAGATGGGATTTGCAAGAGAGGTTGCAGACCGGATATTATTTATGGATGAAGGAGTAATCATGGAACAGGGTACACCGGAACAAATTTTTAATCGTACACAAAATCAAAGGACTAAAGAGTTTTTAAGTAAAGTTTTGTAATATTCCGTAGTCCTATGGTAATATATTAGTATAGGACTACGGAGGTTGTAAAATTGAAGAGAAGAAAAATATTCCACGAAATTGCTGATAGTATTGATGAAGGTATGATTTATATTGATAAAAAAAGAAGATTTCAGGTATTTAATCATAAAGCAAAAGAGATAACAGGAGTAATATTTAAAAATGCTGCTTCACATCCTGCAGGCACTGTAGAAGATGGTGATATTGTCATCATTGCAGATAATCTTATTGGGAATGATGATGGAGATTTAAAACCTGAAGATTTGGCCCTGATCAATATCAAAGATAAAAATATAAAAACAGGAGATGCTTTGCTGGCAATAGGTGTATATAAAAATTCTGAAATGAAGCCCGTTTATAAATACATACGGGGAAACAGCATAACGCCACAATTTGAATTGAGTGAACTTTATCTGGGGTTCTCTGTTTCAGCAATGATTCTTGCTAAAGAAAGTCTCATGCGTATCACCGTAAATAATATAAATTACGATATCATGTATCTGAATTCCGTGGGGCATATGGTCATTGTGGATGGTAAAACGGGACAGGTTAAGTTTTTTCAGGAAAAGGGATATACAGTAAGAAAAGAGTCTTTAAAAGAAGTTCTGACGGGGGCACACTATCTGGCTAAGGGAACCTCTGGAAATGAACTGGAAGTTATAGGAGCCACCATTGAAGACATCTTCGAATATAATGATTTATTTAAAGAAATAGATGAAATTCTTGTGGGTAATAGTGGTGGAATATGCAGTACGGATTATGAACTAAATAAAAGACCGGTTCGTTGTTCCATTTATCCTGTAGGAAATGAGAACGGAGTGGATGGCGTTGTGTTAAAAATAAGAGATCTGTCAAAAATGGAAGAACTTCTTCAGGACAGAAATGAAATTATCATGGAAATGGAGAAAAAAAGTCACAATTTTAATAAATTATATATGGACATATCAGCTGATGCTTTTGAAAATTTTGTAGGAAACAGTATGCTTATGAAGGAAGTAAAATTTTTAGCATACAAATCATCAAAAACTAAGTTTAATGTTCTTATTACTGGAGAAAGTGGTACAGGCAAATCCCAGCTGGCATATGAAATACACCATCTGTACAATAAAAAAGCACCTTTTGTAGAGGTAAACTGTAACGCAATAGCACCCAACTTAATAGAGAGTGAACTGTTTGGATATGTAGGCGGTGCCTTTACTGGGGCTTTATCCTCAGGAAAAACAGGTTATTTTGAACAGGCAAATGGAGGAACTATTTTTCTGGATGAAATAGCCGATTTACCCATGGAAATGCAGGTCAAACTTCTTTATGTCATGCAGAATAAAGTCATTTACCGAGTAGGTGCCACAAAACCAACTTATGTAGATATCAGGATTATTACAGCTACAAATCAGAATTTGCAGAAGGCAGTAGCTAATGGTACTTTCAGACAGGATTTGTATTATAGAATTAATGTATTTCCTATTCATGTTCCTCCGTTGAGAGAAAGAAAATCAGATTTATATCTTCTTATCAATAAAATTCTAAACAAAATCTGCAACAGATATAACCTGGAACCTAAATTATTTTCTGGTCAGGCATTAAATAAAATAATGCATTACAATTGGCCTGGTAATGTTCGGGAACTGGAAAATGTTATTGAACGGGCAATCACACTATGTGATTCTAACCTTATTTATCCTGAACATATAAATATCATGGAAATCCAGCCCCAGACAGTAATGAATTTTAAGAAAAGAGTGCAGCAGGCAGAAAAGGAAATCTTGAAAAATGCGTTAAAGGAATACTCCGGGGACAAGCAAAAAATTATGGAGGAATTAGGCATATCCAAATCAGTTTTTTATGACAAGCTAAAACGCTATGGAATAAAGTAATTAAAAATAGAATAGCACATAAGAAAGAGGCATTCCAGAAAATTTTTAAACTGACATGCCTCTTTTGTATATCTTATCTTTTTATTTGGTCAAAACATATGGTTTTAGTTTTAGTACTTATGATGCAATGTGCACCCAGGGGAAGGGTCATATTAGGCTGCCCATGTCCAGCCTGAATATTATACATAACGGGAATATTCAGATCGGCAAGAGCATCTTTGAAAATATTCAGTTCCGTATATTCAGGCATATCTTTATTGGGACAACGGGTAAACTGGCCCAGTAAAATACCCGCGCACTCTTTTAACTTACACGAGTTTTTCAACTGATAGACCAGCCTGTCGATACGGCTCATGGTCTCACCAATTTCTTCAATAAAAAGGATTTTACCTTTGGTATTTACTTCATAAGGAGTACCCATGGAAGCTCCTAAAAGTGCAAAATTGCCCCCTACAAGAGTACCTTCTCCTTCCCCCTCCTGAAGGACTTTCAAGTCATATCCATCCGGGTTCTTGAATTCATATGGAGCATCCGCATTTAATGCCTGAAACAGACTGGCTCTTGATTCATCATCAAAAGAATCCACCATATTTGAAGACACCATAGGCCCATGAAAAGTAACAAAACCACATATCTGATTGAAAATAAGATGGAAGCTTGTAACATCACTATATCCTACAAAGATTTTGGGATTAGCCTTTATGGTTTTCAGGTCGAGATATTCAATGGTGCGGCTTCCTCCATCTCCCCCCCTTATACAAAAAATTGCGTCAACCTCTGGGTCAGCAAACATACAGTTAATCCATGTTGCTCTTGTTTCTCCATCTCCAGCCATATAACCTGCAAGGTTTTGTGAAAGATTATCTGCTGTCTTGACTTTATAGCCAAGCTGTCTGATTGCCTCTGTACATTGTGCTTCCCGTTCCCTTGATATGGCAGAACTGGTGCAGACCAGTCCGATAGTGGCACCGGGTGCTAATTTTTCAGGATATTTCATTTAAAATTTCCTTTCTTTAAAATTATATAAAACATTATATAATTTAATTTTTATTTTTAGTACCACATAACATTTACGATAACAGCTGAAGCAATTAAAGATGCTAAATCTCCTAAAAGGCCTGCTATAACGGAGTGTCTTACGTTTGTAATACCTACAGCACCAAAGTATACAGCTATAATATAGAATGTTGTTTCAGTTGAACCAAGAGCCACAGAAGCAATTCTTCCAATCTGGCTCTGTGTTCCGTAAGTTTTTAACAGGTCACTCATCATACCTTCAGCACCACCTCCGGAGAAAGATCTCATAATCCCCATTGGTAAAACTTCACCAGGCAGACCAATTAAACTAGTTATTGGATTGATGAGAGCTGCCAGCCAGTCCATAGCTCCAGATGCACGGAACATACCTATAGCAGCAAGCATACATACTAAGTAAGGGATAATCATAATAGCTACGTTCAGTCCCTCTTTGGCACCTTCTGTAAAAACGGAATATACCTTAACGCCCTTTTTTAGAGCGTATATTGGGATTAATAATAAAACCAATGGAATCGCATATGTAGATATGGTATTAAGTACTCCAGTCATAAGAATTTTCCTCCTTGATACTATTTGATGTTATAGCTTAATTGGATCGTTACCAATATAATGTTCATTAATTTCAAGTGTACCTGCAGCTTTTTCTCTTTCAATAATACAGTCAAGCTTAAAACGTTTTGTTCTCTTTAACAAAAGGGTTGCGGTAATTCCCGTAGCTGTTGAGATGGTCGTTGCCAACATAATAGGGCCAACTACTTCGGCAGCTCCCTGGACCTGAACTGCAGAACGTAATGCCAACGCAGTTATAGGAATTAGCGTTATAGAAGTTGTGGCTATTGCCAGAAGCATACACTGGGCATCCGTGGCGATGTGTTTGGTTTTGTTTAATGTTTGCAAATCTGCCATGGCTTTTAATCCAAAAGGCGTTGCTGCATTACCGATACCTAAAATGTTAGCTGCAAAATAAAGTGCCATTGATGTCATAGCTGGATGGTTAGCTGGAACTTCAGGGAAAAGCTTCGTCATTACAGGGCCTAAAACCTTACCCAGCTTTTCACAAAGACCAGCTTCCTGCATAACTGACATCAGGCCTGTAAAAAACACCATAACTCCAATAAGTCCGATGACAATTTCAACTGCCGTATTGGCAAATGAAAATAAAGCTTCCTGTACTTCACTGATACTACCAGTGACAACTCCTGCGATAATGGAGATGGCCACAAGACCAGTCCAAATGTAATTCATCATAGTAAATGACCTCCTTTAATTAAATTGAAAAAACTAATATAACGAATTTTCATACTTTAATAAATATGCAAGATGTGTGCCACTTTAGAAAGAAAATATCTAAGCCTGTCACTGCAATAAAATATATAAAGTAACATTACTTTATTCAAATAAAGTAACAAAACAAAGAATAAAACAAAGAATAAGGTCCTGATTGAAGGACTGTATTCCTGAAATCAGGACAAATCCAATGTGGTAAATGAATACTTTAAAAATGGTGATAAAATTTTATTATTGATTTTTTGCAATATGTTAGCATATACTTGTCCTTGAAAGCTGGAAAGGAGTTGAATAGAAATGGAAAAAATACGATATTATTATTCTGCCATGTCTAAACAGGTTTTTATATTGCTATTAGGATTTTTAATTGTAACCAGGTTTGCCCTGTTAATGCAGGTTATTATTTATAACCTAAATGATTATGGCACAAAGATTAATTTAGTTGCTACAGTCGTACTGTACCTGGTATATTTATGCATATGTATCTTCCTTTTTACTGCATATAAGCTGTTTTTTAGTGAATTTGATGAGGACAGAATGATTTATCATAACAAGTTACTTCGAAAAGAATTAAGGGTAAATCTGAATACAATAGAAAAGGCTCATCTTACTAAAAAGGGGATTTATTTATATGAGGCAGCAAAAAAGGAACCTGTTTTTTTTCTGCCTTTCTTTAGATGGGGTGTAATATCTCCTGTGGGAGTGGATAAGTTTTATAAAGTGCTAAAAGAGAAGAATATTAAAATACAAAAAGACTTTACAACTCTTCCAGGACATGGTAAAAGGTGGAAGTGGGTTTCTGTGATTTATACCTGTATGGCATTGTATACACTGGCTTTTGCAACTCAGACCCTGTCTCTTGTGGTAGCTATTTTTAAAAGTCATTAAAATTTAAAAGTACATAAAAAGTTGTTGCACAATGGTGAGATGTGCTCTACTAGGCAGACAAGCGAAATAATAAAATGGCTTGTTGCTTAGGAGGGAGAATATGAAAACTTTTATACTGTTAAAGCTACCGAGATTATCATTTTTACTTCAATCTCGGTAGCTTTTTGCATCTTTACCCGTTAATTTTAACACTTTGTTAGACTTTTTATTGAAATAGATACCATATAGTTTCAAATTTCATAAAATATGGTAGCTTTTGCCCAAAATGCTACCGAGGATTTTGTTTTTTTATCATTTCAAGAGCAAAACACTTATTCTCTTATCATTGCGTTGTGGCACTTCGTCAAATTAAAATCTTTAGTCATAAAATCCCCACAAATTCGCATTTATTAAAAATAATAGAGCATATTTATGTTTTTCACTCTCCTATTCTGAATTTGGCTGTGTAATCTTCCTAATTAGAATAAATAAAGGGGCTGTTACCTTTTGCAACAGCCCCTTAAAATATAATCACTCTATTTGCCTAAATTTTCCTTTAATACACGAAATGCGTTTCCATTGCAAATCATATCTAACTGGTCTTCTGTAAAATGTTTTGATAAGGCATCTAAAAGAAGTGGATAGCTTGCGTAATCACTGAATTCCAGTTCACAGTCAATTCCGTCAAAGTCAGAACCAAGGCCTACGGATTCCATACCTGCTTTATTAACCATATATTTCACATGCTCAACAATCTGCCCAATGGTTGCGTATTCTGAATCTTCTTTAAGAAAAGCAGAATAGAAGTTTACGCCCACAAGGCCTCCCTGATTTCCTAAAACTTTTAATTGATCATCCGTCAGATTTCTTCTGTGATTGCATAAAGCTCTGGCACAGGAGTGAGAAGCAACAAATGGTTTCCTGCTGTGTTTTGCTACATCGTAAAACCCGCCTTCGGAAAGGTGAGAAACATCAATCAGCATACCAAGCCGATTCATTTCTGCCACTACATCTATACCAAAAGCTTTCAGTCCCAGGCTGTGTTCTTCAGGATCATCACTGCAGGGATATCCTATTGAATTTTCAAAATTCCAGGTTAAAGTTATCAATCTGACCCCCTTGTCAAAAACTTCCTGTACCCTTTCAATTTTATCTTCCAGAATGACACCATCCTCTACAGCAAGAATAGATGAAATCTTGGAATCTTCAGAGTTGGAAATAATGTCCTGGGCGCATAAAGCGGGTTTTATGTAATCGGAATTTAATTCAAGTTGAGTTTTATAAGTTTCATATACTTTGTTAAAAATGTCATAGGGGTCCATGGAAGCTTTTTCTTCAGGTGAGATAAAAATAGCAAAAAACTGTGCTAAAGCATTACCCTGCAGCAACTTATCCACACTGATGTGGCCAGCATTGTTTGAGAGCATATGACTGGAATTTCTATAGCACTCTAATAAAGTGTCACAATGCATATCAATTATTTTCATAATTACTTCTCCTTTTCAATATTATTATGATACACTAAGCTTAAGCAAAAACCATACCATATATAACCCAATTGGCATAATATTTGCTAAACTAAATATAGCATCAAGTAGAATATTAAACAAGAAAAAAGGAGCAACCATGTGTTATAAAGGGGATTTAGTCAGATTGTTAGATTTAGATGGGAATTTTATTATCGATTTAAAATATGCTTCAGCTGATAATTTCACAAAAGAAAAAATATATAAGTCAGGGGAGTGTTATATACATAAAAACACGGCGAAGCTTTTAATTAAAGCGAAAGATATTTTTTATAAAGATGGGTACCGAGTAAAAATATGGGATGCATACAGACCAGTAAGTGCACAGGCAAAGTTCTGGAGTATTTTGCCGGATAACAATTTTGTGGCAAAACCCCCTGATATGATCCATATAAAGGAATTTAAGACAAATCACATGAATGGGCTGTGTGTAGATATAACCTTAACAGATATGAATGGGACAGATCTTATCATGCCAAGTCAATTTGATGATTTTTCCCCAAAGGCGTCCCTTTCCTGTCCGGATATTTCCAAAGAAGGCAGAAAAAATGCAAGTTATATGAAAAGTGTTATGGAGAGTGCAGGCTTTACTGCATATGAGGGAGAATGGTGGCACTTTTATGATAAAACCATAAATCCGGTACCGTATATGGATTATGAGATATAAAGGTGAAGAAAATGAAAATCAATGAAAGAATTGAAGAAGTTTTTGAGGAAGCAGTACAAATAAGAAGATTACTGCATTCCCAGCCTGAACTGTCACAGAAAGAAATCAATACCTCCCGGTTAATAAGTAGCTTCCTGTCCCAATATGAAATCGAACATGCAACCGGAATTGGAGGGCATGGCGTGGTGGCAGTAGTCAGAGGGAAGGGAAAACCCATAAAGGGGCAACGTTTTTTCACTATAGGCATAAGGGCTGATATGGATGCCCTTCCCATAGAGGAAAGGGTTCAGATTCCTTTTAAATCAAAAATACCAGGAATAATGCATGCATGCGGACATGATATACATATGGCGGTATTGATGGGGACGGCAAAGGTTTTCAAAGAAATGGAAGACCAGATTCCGGGAAATATAAAATTCTTTTTTGAACCGGCAGAAGAGACTATTGGTGGTGCAAAAGCCATGATTGAAGAGGGATGTTTAGAAAATCCCAGAGTAGATGTTGTGATTGGACTTCATGTTTCACCAGAGCTTGAAGCAGGAAAAATACAATTCAAAAGAGGAAAAATGAATGCCGCTTCTACGGAATTTGAAATAACAATAGAGGGCTCGGCATGTCATGGGGCTCATCCTGAAAATGGCATAGACTCTATTGCAGCAGCATCAAGTGTGGTCTGTAACCTTCAAAGCATTATAACAAGAAACATATCTCCTACCAATCCGGCAGTGATAACAGTAGGGCAGATTCATGGAGGAACTAAGAATAATGTACTGGCAAAGGAAACTGTATTTTCCGGCATAATCAGGGCATTAGACAGTGATACCAAAAGCTTTATAAAAAGCAGGGTGAAGGAAATGGCTGAAAATGTTGCTCGGGGGTTCGGGGCCACAGCAGAAGTGCTTTTCACTGACAGTTTTCCCGCTCTTATTAATGATGATGAAGTAGAGGATATGATTGAATCAGCAGCTAAAAAAGTTTTTTCAAAAGACCAGATTCATTTTTTGCAGGAACCAAGTCTGGGGGCAGATGATTTTTCCTACTTTTCAGAAGCTGTCCGGGCGGTGTATTTTAATATCGGCTGCCTGGACACAAATGAGAACAATTATCAGACACTGCACAATGAAATGTTTAATCCCAGTGAGGAGTGTATAAGAACCGGAATGCTTATGGAGGTATTTGGCGTGCTGGAATTGTTTCAACAGACTAAGTAATGTTTAAGATTGAACATGGGAGGCAGAAATGCTAAGAGATACGGTAGTACAAATAAATTTAAAAACCATCGCCACAAACATGGATAAAATTTGTCAGATGGTGGGTGATGACGTGGCTGTAATGGCTGTAGTGAAGGCAAACGCATACGGCCATGGTGCAGTCAGTATCGCTCCCACACTAATAGAGCATGGAGCTTCTTATCTGGCAGTGGCTACTATGACAGAAGCCTTGGAAATAAGAAAGGCTTATAGGGAATATCCGATTTTTATATTGGGGCACACTCCCGACAGACTTCTGCATCTGGTTGTTGAGGAAAATATTACCCAAACTATTTTTTCAGAATCTCAGGCCAGGATTATTGCAGAGGAAAGCAGGAAATCCAGAAAAAAAGCAAAAGTACATATAAAGATAGATACGGGCTTTCACAGATTGGGAACAGAGGATCTGGCAGAGTTAAAAAGAATATGTGCCATTGAAGAAATAGAAATTGAAGGGATTTTTACTCATCTGGCATTAGTCAGTGATGAAGAAAATGAAAAACAATATAAGAAATTTATAAACATCATATCAGAACTTGAAAAGGAAGGGATGCATTTTAAGTTTAAACACATAACAGACAGTATTTCTGCAGTGGATTATCCGGATTATCGTATGAACATGATCAGGCCAGGAGCATTAATTTATGGACTTAAGGGATTTCATAAAGGATTTGTAGATGTAAAACAGGCCATGACATTTACCACAAAAATTTCTCAGTTACGCCAGGTTTCAAAAGGCGAAGGTGTAGGATATGATTATTTGTGGAAAGCGCCGGAAGATATGGTGATTGGAACGCTTCCCTTCGGTTATGCAGATGGATACCCACGGAATATGCGGGACAGGGGGTATGTCACAGTTAAAGGAGTTAAATGTCCTGTAATTGGAGTTATCTGCATGGACCAGTGCATGGCAGACTTCTCTAAAGTTCCGGATGTAAAAGAGGGAGACACTGCCATCATATATGGAGATGGAACAAATAACTCCATGACCATTGAAGAGGCATCAAAGCTTGCAGAAACGAATAAAAATGAAATTGTGGTAAGAATAACAGCAAGGCCTCCCAGAGAGTATATAAAATAAATAATGATTATTTATTGCACCTGTTAAAAAGTTCCAGAGAAGTTTTTCTGATAAAGGGATTAAACAGACTTGGAACTGTTTCATTTGATATAAAGCAGACCACAAAAGGCTGCTTAGCATAAACAATTCCAACATCATTTGAAATATTATCATCGTCTCCAGTCTTACTTCCCACTTTGGTTCCAACTGGCAGCAGTTCTTTGATTTTATGTTTAATCTGCTGCCTGAACAGGATTTCTTTTATATCTTCTGAAACCTGCTGATTTACAAATTCATTTCTGTAAAGCCTTTCTAAAAGCATCCCGATTTCTGCAGGGGTGATAACATTCTGAATTCCTTTCTCAGAAGCTTCTGCATCAAACAGACGTCTGTTAACCCGGGTTTCTGTAAGCCCAATGGATTGAAAACCTTCATTTAACGTATCTGTTCCAAAATATGAAATAAGTACATTGGTTGCTGTGTTATCACTGATGGTAATCATTAAGTTACATAGGGTCCGGATATCTACCCAAAGTTCTCCTGTAAAAGAATTTAATGCACCGCAGCTTGGCATTTTATCTTCATCTTTAACTAAAAGCTTTGAATCCAAACTCACTTTGCCTTTTGCTGACAGACGGAAAATCTCCATAACAATTGGAAGCTTGATTACACTGGCAGGTATATAATGGTGATTTTCATTAAAGCTGATACATTCATCCGTTACCATATTTTTGTAATAAAAACCTATATGGCCTGGAATGGTGTTAATTTCTTTTAGAATGTTGTCCATAATTACATTTCCTTTCTCTTATTATTTTTTAATAAGACGTACCCATAGGATTATAAATTCTCTTATAGTATTCTACATTAATATTAAGCAAAAAATGTGCCAAATCGGGAGTGCTCTTTCAGAAACAAATAATACCCTGAAAAAAGCTCTATTCCTGAAATCAGGACGTAAATTTCAAAATGATAATGGCATAAGTCAGTAATCTGTTTTTGTAATGTTAAAAATATGCAGATATATTGCAGTATATGGTGAGTGGCTTAGATATAGGTGGCTTAAATATAATTGGCACCATATTTGCTTAATATGGTATTGTTTACAAAAGTATGGTAATTTAATGAAAATTAAGTACAGTAAAGGAAATAGAGATATCTGGGGAGGGAATCGATGATTACAGAAATAAAAGGCAATGTTATGTATTTTGATGGATGCAGTACCGTAGAACTGGCGGAAAAGTATGGCACACCACTTTATGTGTACTCCGAAAATGCTATTTTGAAAGAGTGTAATGAAATAAAAGAGTGCTTTCCTGATAAGTATGAAAATACCAGAGTTGCTTATGCTACAAAAGCATTTTGTTCCATTGCCATGTGTAAAATCATGGAGAGGGAAGGATTTTGCATGGACGTTGTTTCAGGTGGAGAATTATTTACGGCAATTAAAGCCGGATTTCCAGCAGAGAGGATTGAGTTTAATGGAAACAATAAGCTGAGAGAGGAATTAGAATTAGCTATTGAATATGGCATTGGCAGAATTATTATTGATGGACTTCAGGAATTACATATGATTGAAGAAATCTGTAAGCAAAAAAATAAAAAGATAAATGTTCTTTATCGAATTACACCTGGGGTTGACAGTCATACCCACAATTATATTACTACAGGCAAAAAGGATTCTAAATTCGGGATACCTCTTGATGCAGATGTTATTTATCCTGCTGTTGAAGCAGCAATTAATAGTCCTTTCGTCAATTTCAAAGGAATTCATTTTCATGTGGGTTCACAACTGTTTGATAACTGCTCACATTTGCTAGCCCTGGAAACGACCTTACAATTAGTTAAAAAAACTAAAGAAAAATTTGATTATGATATTACAGAATTAAATATAGGGGGTGGTTTTGGTGTAACTTATACAGATGAACAGAGAAAACCCTATGAGTACTTTGTAAAGCCAGTTATGGAAAAAATAACTGAGTTTTTCAATCAGTTGGGCATGGAGAGACCTGCAGTAGTAATCGAACCAGGAAGAAGTATGGTGGCGGAAGCCGGAATTACTTTGTATAAGGTTGGAAGTATTAAAGAAATAAAAGGTATCCGGAAATATGTGTCAATCGACGGTGGTATGACAGATAATATCAGACCAGCCCTGTATCAGGCAGAATACAAAGGGGTAATTGCAAATAAAATGGATATGCCGGCTGATGATGTGGTAACAGTGTGTGGTAAGTGCTGTGAAACTGGAGATGTTTTAATTAAAGATGGTAAATTTGCCAGAGCAGAACAAGGAGATATTCTGGCTGTATTGACCACAGGTGCTTATGGATATTCCATGGCGAGTAATTACAATAAAAACCCTATACCTGGTGTTGTACTTGTTAAAGATGGAAAATCTGCAGAAATAATTAAAAAGCAGAGCTATGAAGATATGATCGAAAGAGAATGTTATGTAGAACTTTAAGGTTAGAATAAAGTTCTTGTAATAAAGTTATTTCTTAAATTATTAAAGAGGTAAACATTATGAAAAAGAAAATTTTAAGCATATTGTTAGCCATGATTATCATTTTTACAATGAGTGCAGGAGTAACTTCTGTTTCACTGGCTGCAGACATGGCCACTCCAATCATGATAAAGGCTCAGATTGATGGTAAAGAGGTAAACATGAGGGCATATAGCGCTTCTTATGAAGGGAATAATTTTATTTGTATAAGAGATTTTGCAAATGCAATAAACGGAAGTGCAAAACAGTTTAATATTTCGTATGATAAGGATAAACAGGCTGTATGTATCTTGAAGGGGCAGCCCTATGTTGCCATAGGCGGTGAAAATCAGCCGGGAAACAGAAGTACAGAGTGGGCAGATTCTTCTGTCCCAGAGCTTTATGTGGATAATAAAAAGGTGCAATATACGGTATATAGTATTCAGGGGAATACATATTTTAAATTTACAGACCTGATGCAAATATTTAATGTGAATGCAACGGTTTGCAGTTCAAATAAGACGATTATTGTAGATACTAAAAAGGACTTTGATGTAGAATTTCAAAAGACAGCTGCCAGCGGCTATTTTGATTTTCTCCACGGTTCAGTTCTCGGAAATGCAACCACAGGTGAGATTATTTACGCTAACAATGCAGATAATAAGGTGGCTATCGCAAGCACTACTAAAATAATGACATATCTTTTAATCAGGGAAGCAATTGATAAGAAACAGATATCCTGGGATGATGATGTAGTTATATCTAAAACCGCAGAGGCAGTATCTTTGTCAGAAGACGGAGTAATTCCTATGAAAGCAGGCCAGAGTATTAAATTAAGAGACTTAATGAATACGCTGCTCATTGTTTCAAGTAATGAATCTGCAACGGCCTTATCAGAGCATTTAAGTGGGTCTGAGACTGAATTTACAAAGCTGATGAATAGTAAGGCTAAAGAATTAAAGCTGGATAGCGCAGAGTTCTACAACCCACATGGATTACCACTCTATACTTCAAATATTTTCTCTGCTAAACTTCAGAACCGGATGAACGCCATGGATTTGTTTGAACTGTGCAGGTATACAGTAAATAAGTATCCGGATATACTGGATATAACCAGAAAAACATCAATTAGCGTAAACAGCTTAAATTTTCAGGGAGAAAACACCAACCGGCTATTATTTAATGTGGATGGGGTTGACGGGCTTAAAACGGGTACTACAAACAGGGCAGGTTGCTGTATAATAACTACAATGCCAGTTCAGCATAAAAATAAAACTGAAAGAGTGATTGCTATTGTACTTGGAGCAGAAGACAGTGCAGAACGGGCACAAAAACCAGCTGTACTGCTTCAGTATGCAAAACAGCATTATATAAATAAATAGTAACTGTTACATGGAGGAATGTTATGAAATTTGCTAAGATGCAAGGCACTGGAAACGATTTTATTATTGTAAACAATATAGAGTTGAATATTCCTGTAGAAAAATTCCCTGAAATCGCAAAGCGGGTGTGCACAAGAAGAATATCGGTAGGAGGAGATGCTTTGATGGTTGTAGATAAACCACAGCACGCCGGGGATTTTCAAATGCGATTCTATAATTCCGACGGAACCCTGGGAGAAATGTGTGGTAATGGTGCAAGGTGTATAGCCAGATATGCTTACGAAAATAAAATTGCAGGAGGATCCATGGTTATTGAAACTCTTGCAGGAGATGTGCCGGCATGGAGAATAAATAAAAGAAAATATAAAATCCGTTTAAACAATCCGGAAATAATAAAGCTGGATGAAACTTTAAGTATTGATGGGACAGCATATGAATATTCATATATTGAACTGGGAAATCCGGGCCTGCCCCATGCAGTTGTGAAAATAAACGGACTTTGTGATTTTGATGAGAAAAAGTTGTTCCAACTAGGGAGGAAAATCAGATATTACCATGATTTCCCTAAGGGAGTAAATGTGAACTTTTATGAAATAATGAAGGAAAACGACGTAAGATTAAAAACTTTTGAACGTGGTGTTGAAGACTTTACTTTAGCCTGCGGAACCGGGTCGGGGTCTACAGCAGTCGTCCTTTCTTTAAAAGGGGTTATTGACAAAGGCAAACCTGTTAATTTACATGTTCCAGGAGGTATATTATCCGTTCATGTGGAACTAAATGAAAGTAAGGTAGAGAATCTTTACTTAACTGGAGATACAAATATAGTAGCAATTGGTGAAGTAATGGATGAAGATTTAGTTCTGTAGGAAGTATATTTGACTTAAGGAGGAGTGGAGTGAAATATAATTTTGATGAGGTTGTAAATCGAAGCAATAATTTTTCTGCTAAATATGACGAAAGGAAAAAGAAATTTGGCACAGATGATTTACTGCCCCTTTGGATTGCTGACATGGATTTTAAAACAGCACAGCCCATTATTGATGCTCTGGAAGAACGTGCCAGGCAGGGCATATTTGGGTATACATACCGGCCAGATTCCTACTATGAGGCCATTTGTAACTGGCAGGAAAAGAGAAATAACCGTACCATTGATAAATCTTTGATAAGCTTCAGTCCGGGAGTAGTTCCTTCTATGTCAGTGTTGGTACGAGAACTGACGGACAGTACGGATTACGTTCTCATACAGACTCCAGTTTATTCGGAGTTTTATGATGTAGTTGAAAACTGGGGAAGAAGAGTGCTGGAAAATCCCTTGGTAGAAAAAGAGGGTAAATACACCATAGACTTTCAGGATCTGGAAACTAAACTGGCTATGAGACCTAGGCTGTTCATTTTTTGTAATCCTCACAATCCTGTAGGCAGAGTGTGGAGCAGAGAGGAACTTAAGAAGGTTGTAGAACTTTGCATAAAGTATGGGGTAACCATAATAGCTGATGAAATCCATTCTGACTTAATTTTATGGGGAAATAAATTTACTCCTACAGTGCATGCCTGTGACCATGCAGGAAAACACATTATAACTTGTCTTGCAGCATCTAAGACATTTAATTTGGCCGGATTGCAGGCTTCTATTGCCATTTTTCCAAATGATGAACTGAAACAGAAGTTTGATTATGTATGGAAGGGTATGGATATTCTCCGAAATAACTGCTTCAGCCTGGTTGCCACAGAAGCAGCATACAGATATGGAGAAGAATGGCTTTCACAGCTGATTTTATATTTAGAAAAAAATATGCTGTTTATTGACGAATATTTAAGGGAAAATATTCCAGATATAAAATTTTGCATTCCAGAAAGCACCTATCTTGGCTGGCTTGACTGCAGGAAATTAAATATGTCTCAGGATGGATTAAATGAATTTATGATAAAAAAAGCAAAGTTGGGCTTAAACAGTGGCAATACATTTTCCAGATCTTTAGAAGGGTTTATGAGAATAAATGCTGCCTGTCCGAGGGTCATTCTGAAACAGGCGTTGGACCAGTTAAGAAAAGCAGTTGAGGAACGCTAAAACACTGATGATGAAAGAGGTATAAGATGTTAACTCATGTTGGTACTTGTAAAATTGAAACAGAAAGGCTAAGTCTAAGACGTTTTTTGTATTCAGATGATGAAGATATGCTGAAATACTGGGTTAGTGACCCTGATGTCCAGTTTATGTATGCAGAGCCAGTTTATACTACAAAACAAGAAGTAAAAGAATTACTCAATAAATATATTAGTTCTTATGAAAAAGAAAATTATTACAGATGGGCGGTTATTTTAAAAGAAACAAATGAGTGTATAGGCCAGATTGCGTATTTTTTAGTGGACAGTAAAAATCATTTTGGAGAAATAGAATATTGTATTGGAAGCCTTTTTCAGAGAAAGGGTCTTGCTACTGAAGCAACAAAGGCTGTAATCAGCTACGGATTTGATAAAATTAATTTGCATAAAGTGCAGATTTGTCATAAATCCACCAATACACCTTCACGGAAGGTTATTGAAAAATGCGGACTGACTTATGAAGGAACATTAAGGGACTTTTTCTATCAGGAAGGGGAATACATAGACAGATTGTATTATTCCATTCTGAAAAATGAATTTAAATAAGTATAAAAACTTATCAAAGTTATAAAACATAAAATTATGAAAACCATTCAGGCAATACCTGAATGGTTTTTTTGTGGATAAACACTTTGTTTTAAAATATTTTTTGGTTAAAATATTAAACATATATTTTCTAATAAATCAGACAAATTTAAACCTAAATATAAACAGCAGAATGCTATGATGGATAAAATCAGAATTGCAGGCAGTATATACTGAGTAAAAATGTTGTCCTGCAACGAAATTAAAGAGAAAGGAAGATAACAATGAGTGAAGAAAACAACAATAATCACGTAAAAAGAGGACTCAAAAAGCGACATTTAAACATGATCGCTATCGGCGGAACAATCGGAACAGGGTTGTTTCTGACATCCGGATATAATATCCAAAATGCTGGAGCTTTTGGCGGACCTCTTGCCTATCTTATTATCGGTATTCTAGTATATGTTCTTATGAATGGTGTTGGTGAAATGTCAACATTTTTACCTACATCGGGGGCTTATGCCACTTTTGCAGGTTTGTTTGTTCATCCGGTCTTTGGGTTTGCAGTGGGCTGGAATGTATGGATTAATGCCTCCATTTCCATTGGGGCAGAGCTGGTGGGAGGTGCTGTTATCCTACAGCAGTTCTTTCCAAGCGTTCCGCCATTTATATGGTGTCTTATCATCGGATGTATTGTTCTGGCTTTAAACCTGTTTACAGTAAAAGCTTATGGAGAAGCTGAATTCTGGTTTGCCAGCATTAAAGTTGTCACAGTAATCATCTTTATTGTTGTAGGTATCCTGATGATTTTAGGAATTGTAGGAAAACAGGGCTTTATTGGATTTGAGAACTGGAATTCCCATACTATGGCGCCTTTTGGGTTCTCTGCAGTTATTTTAACCGCTGCCGGTGTTATCTGGTCTTACCTTGGGGTAGAAACAGTTACCATTGCTGCTGGTGAAACTGAAAATCCAGAAAAAAACGTACCATCTGCTATTAAAACTGTATTTTTCAGAATTGTACTGTTTTATGTAGGATCTGTAACCGTAATGAGTTTAGTTGTGCCGTTTGATCAGGTAAGTGTTATGAATAACGGATATGCAGGTGTATTTAAGCTGGCCGGATTCCAGGCAGCAGCTGTTGCGATGAATATTGTTATTCTCACCTCACTGGCATCCTGTACGAATTCTGTAGTATATGTAGCAAGCCGAATGCTGATGGCACTTTCACAGGAAGGGAAAGCACCAAAAATCTTTGGCAGAGTAAACAGCAGAGGAATACCTGCCCCGGCCATATTAATGACAATGGCTATTGGTCTGGTTTCGCTGGCAACAAACTTTGCTTCACCAGATAAGGTTTTCGTGTGGATTGTTTCTATAGCTGGTTTTAACACACTGTTAACATGGTTTGGTATCCTGCTATCTCACTATTGTTTCCGTAAATGGCTTGTTAAACATGAGGGAAAAGTAGAAAATCTGAAATTTAAATCAAAAGCCTATCCAACCGCTACAGTTTTAGGACTTATTTTCTTAATCTTCATTGCTATTGTTACTGCAGTAAGTGAGTCCACAAGGCTGACATTTTATATAGGGGCACCAATGATTGTCATTTACTTTATAGTCGGATTTATTGTTTATAAGAAGGGCAAAATAATTCCTGTTAAATATGAATCTTTCCTTGAAGCAAATATAAATAATACTTCTTTTATAAAGACAGAGGAGAATGAAGAGTAAAGAGGAACAAAAAATGAATATACAAAACAACAATTCTTATGAAGTCTTAAAAAAAGAAACCATCGAATTAATGAAAGATTTAATTTCCATAAAAAGTCCATATTTTCAGGAAGATGAAATTATGTCATTCGTTGACGGCTGGTTTCATAGAAATCAGTTGGATTCTTACATCCATACATATGAAGACAATAAAATCACAAAGTTTAAAGGAAAAAATGTAGTTTTAATCATGCAGGGTGATTCAAAAGGCCCTACCATATGCTTGAATGGTCATCTGGATACGGTGAACCTTTGTAAGGGCTGGAGCGTAAATCCATATGAAGGATGGATAGAAGAAGAAAATATTTACGGTTTGGGTGCCCTTGACATGAAATCCGGCTGTTGTGCCATCATGCTTGCAGTAAAAAAGTTCTCTGAAAATTATAAAAGTTTTAAAGGTAAATTAATCACTACATTAGTTTCTGATGAGGAAGGCCCTTATGGATTGGGTACCAATGCACTTATTGAAGATGGATTGCTTAAAGGCGTTGATTTTTCAATTATTGCAGAACCAAGTGCTGCATTTATAGAAATGCCTTATCCTGCTATTTGCCTGGGAGCAAGAGGGGGATATGGACTGGAAATTGAAATCTTCGGGAAATCTGCACATGCTGCAGTACCAGAGAAAGGAACCAACGCAGCAGACGAAGCGGCTAAAGTTGTATGTGCTTTAGGTGAAATACAATACGTAGAGGATAAGCTTCTGGGGAAAGGCGTGCTATGTGTAGTTGGTATTGAAAGTGACGGGGGTGCATGCAGCGTCCCGGATTATGCAAAGATAAAACTTTTCTGGCACATAGTAAGAAACGAAAATGAAGGTACCATACAACGGGAAATTGAAAATGCCATAGAGAGATCCGGTATTCATTGTGAATATAAAATCAATTTCAGAGAAGCTCCATCGGAAGGGTCAAAAGGCTTTTTACCTTATACCGTTGAAAGGACAAATGTCTACGTGGAAAAATTCATTCAGACAGCTGAACAAGTATGTGCAAAAAAAATGAGTATTGGCTATTTGCAAAGTATCGGAGATTTTAATTATCTGGGTTCCAGGTTGAATGCCCCTGCTGTAATTTTCGGAGCAGATGGAAAGGGACTGCATAGCAGCGACGAATATGCATCCATTGATTCAATTGTTAAAACATCAGAGACAATATATCATTTCCTGGAAAGCATACTACTATAAATCAAAATATCAAGGGGGTTGAAATGGACACTATTTTTTACAATGGAAAAATTAAAACAATGGATAAGGTAAGGCCAGAAGCTGAAGCCGTGGCAGTTAAAAATGGTATTATTGCAAGAACAGGCAGCAATGAAGAAATTCTTTCTTTAGGAGATTCAGATACAAGAAAAGTTGATTTAAAGGGAAAATTTGTTTTACCAGGATTCTCTGACAGTCATCTGCATTTGATTTATTATGCCAATACAAAACGTAAAGTAGAATTATCACAGGCAAAATCTATTGAGGATGTCATTTCCTTATGCCAGATGGGACTTGAGAGATTGACTGAAGGCAATCAGTGGCTGCTGGGATGCGGATGGAACCAGGACTATTGGGAGGTGCCAGTTTTCCCTACAAGAGATGATCTGGATAAAATCTCCAAAGATATTCCCATTGCCATAACAAGGACCTGTTATCATGCTACGGTTATAAACTCAAAGGCTATAGAGATACTTGGACTGTCAGAGAATATACCTGCGTTTTCCAATGGTATTGTAGAGACCGATGAGAAGGGCCAGGCAAATGGAATCTTAAGAGAAAGTGCACAAAATATTATATGGAATAATTTGGGTGCACCTGAAATTGAAGATCTTAAGAATAGAATAATAGATGCCTGTATGGACGCAGCTTCAAAAGGAATTACTGCCCTGCAGACAGATGACTTTGAAACCTTTACCGGTGACACCCTTGATTTAATTATAACCGCGTATAAAGAACTGGCTGCTGAAGGTCGGCTCCCTATCAGAATATACCAACAGTGCCTTTTGCGGACACCGGAAAAACTTCAGGCTTTTCTTGATAAAGGTTATAAGACTGGCTATGAGTCCGGATTTTATAAAATCGGTCCATTGAAGTTACTAAATGATGGATCTCTGGGAGCCAGGACTGCTTATTTGAGAAACCCTTACTGTGATGATCCCAGCACCCGGGGAGTGGCATTGTATGATCAGGAGAGTTTGACCAGAATGATAAAAATGGGTCATGAGAACGGCATGCAGATAGCAATTCATTGCATTGGGGATGCAGCTATAGAAATGGCAGTAAACAGTTTTGAAAAAATAATGCTGGAATTCCCCAGAATAGATTCAAGGCATGGAATTGTACACTGTCAGATTACAGACATGGAGCTAATTGAGCGCATAAGGAAGTTGAATTTACTGATTTACGCACAGCCGATTTTTATCCGGTATGACAGACAAATCATAAATGCCAGAGTAGGCCGGGACCTTGGTAAAACAAGCTATAACTGGAGGGCATATGCAGACAGGAATATGCACTTAAGCGGTGGTTCAGACTGCCCGGTTGAAAAGTTTGATATCATTCCCAATATTTATTGTGCAGTGACTGGGAAAAATCCTGAAAATGATCAGGATCCTGCCTGGTATCCTGAAAACTGCCTTTCAGTAGATGAAACCATAAAAAGTTTCACCATAGAAGGAGCGTATGCAGCATTTCAGGAGAACGAGAGAGGGACTCTTTCAGTGGGAAAATATGCAGATATGGTGGTATTGGATAAAAATATTTATGAAATTCCTGAAGAACAGATTAAAGATATCCAGGTAGAAATGACAATAGTAAACGGAGTGATTAAATATTCCAGAGGGTGAAAATAAAAAGGCGTTAGTTCATTAGAATTCCAGGCCCTATGCAGGCCATTGAAAGTGTTCCTGAATTAAGCTATAATGCTGTAAAGATATTGACGTTAAACATTACATAAGTTGACCTGACCCGTTTGTAAAATTAATTTAGAAAGCAGGAAAAGAGAATGCATGCAGATCTATTGATAATAAATGGAAAATGTCTATGCGTAGCCAATGATAATATTTATGATTGGGTGGCCATAACGGATAACAATATTTCCGGACTGGGTTACAAAGAGGAATATAAAATAATATTTGACAGTATTGACCGTATAATGGATGCCAAAGGAAATACTGTTCTTCCAGGATTTTATGACAGCCACTTCCACCTGGTTCAGACAGGTCTTAATTCCCTGAGTTTAGATTTATCGGAGGCTACATCTTTTGATGATGTGGGAGATTTAATCAGGGAGCAGGCTAAACTAACGCCGGAACAGCCTATACATGCAAAGAGGTTATATCCTTATAATTTAAAGGAAAAGTGTTTCCCAGACAGGACGGTGCTGGATAAATTCTGCAATGATGTACCTGTCTGGGTTACCAGCAGTGAATTTCATGTAAGTGCACTGAATACTTATGGTATTTTATATTACAAAATACCCTTTACACTGGGTGGAATAGAACTGGACAGCAAGGCCATGCCTACAGGAATCTTTAAACAGCAGGCTAACGTTATGCTTAGGGAAAATATTTTGAAAAGCATATCCAATGCATACCGGCTGGATGCGGTGAAAGGTGTACTGGACAGTGCAATTAAACATGGAATAACTACCATTGACACCATGGAGGGAGGTTTCTTATTCTGCAATAAAGATGCAGAACTGATATATGATTATAGAGATACTTTCCCCATTGACGTTAATTTATATTACCAGACTTCAGATATTAAGAGGATAAAGGAGTTACGATTATCAAGGATGGGATTAAACCCATTTATAGATGGAACGCTGGGATCCAGAAGTGCTGCATTATATTTTCCTTATGCGGATGACCCTGAGAATATGGGAGAACTGTATTTTACTCAGGAGGATTTAAATGAATTTTTAGTGGAATGCTATAAAAAGCGAATACAAACCTCACTTCATGTGATAGGGGCAGGGCTATTGAGCTAGCAATCAGGGCCCATGAACATGCTCTGAATATTACAGGAAACACAGGGCTCAGGCATCGGCTTGAACACGCGGAACTGGTAAATGACAGTCAAGTTTTAAGGGCCAGAGAACTGGGACTTGTGTTTTCCATGCAGCCTACCTATGAATATTTGTGGGGAGGAAAAGGTAAAATGTATGAGGTGAGAATCGGCCAGCATTATCAAGAGTCAAATCCGTTCAGAGAAATTACCGATAGCGGAGTGATTATCTGTGGAAGTTCTGAAAGTGATGTAACCCCTATAGGACCAACACTGGGTATACACTCGGCAGTGAATCATCCTGTGGCAGATCACAGAGTGGACATCATGGAAGCAATCCGAATGTTTACAATCAATGGGGCATATGCAGTTTTTGAAGAAAAAACAAAAGGCAGCCTGGAAGTTGGCAAACTGGCAGATATAGTGATTTTGAATAAAGATATTATGAAAGTACCAAGAGAAAAAATAAAGGATGTGGGTGTAGCAACCACCATTAAATCCGGCTGTATTTTATACCATACAAATGAATTATGCCTGGGAGTGAACGATCATGACTGAACTGATTATAAATCTGATGGGAAGGGTAGAGTTTAAATATGGAGAAAAAAATTTAGAGCATAAATTGAGCAATAAAGGGGTTGCTCTTATTAGTCTTTTAATGCTCAACATCAAAAATGGAATCAGTAGGGAAAAACTGATATCTTATCTGTGGGCAGACAGTGATGATGAAGCAGCCAGGTATAATCTGCGTTACAATCTCTGGAACATTAAGAAGGTTATTCATGCAGATGAATGTGGGGAAGATTTGATTCTATCCACCAAAGACTATTGTCATTTAAATGCTAAGTATGCTTTTGAATCGGATATGCTCAAGCTCATGAAGTTTGAATGCAGGGGGGAAGAACAGTCCATAGAAGATTTATATAGCTATAAGCAATTGTTCAGGGGGATTTCCTAGAGGGAATTTATTTAAAAAATTGTGATGAATTTAATGAAAAAATCATCCTGGAGAGAATTGTTTATCAGAATAAATATGTGGATTTACTCAACGCAATAGCAGAGAAATCTGAAAGGTATAATAAGTTTGAGGAATGTATTAAAATCTTAAATGAATTAGTCAGCATTGAACCCTACAATGAAAAGATTGTACAAAAACTGCTTAATGCCTACTTAAACCTGGAGAAACGGAATGAAGCCATAAACTGTTATAAAAAATTTGAGGCTGCATTAAGGAGTGATTTAAATATTTCTCCCAGCAATGAGTTGAAACTTCTATATAATAAACTGATGGAAAAACCGATGGCTGTTATGAGTGGAAGCCAGGATAAGGGTGGGTTTAAGAAGCAAAAACTTGAAATAGAAGTACAGTGTATAGAAAATATAGACTATTTCTGCGTTTCTGATATCATCAGAAAGATTATTCTAAAAGGTGATCGAAAATATATCTTTGGATTAAATAAATGTTATCTTGACGACTTAAATTTTATTCAGTTAGAAGTTGGCCTTGGATATGAAAAGCTTTATACAGATAAATGCACTTTGCATACTTCCCTTCCAAACGTAAGAATTGTTGATGCATTTGTTAAGTTTATCATTTATATGAATGAAATCTACATCCTGAATATAAGTATTTCAGATACTGATAAAATGGATTCCATTTCTTTTAATGTATTGAATTATTTGAAACAACTGAAAATAACAGATTTATATATAAAGGATAATGCTGCAATGTAGTACGCACATTCTGGCATGAAAAAGCCACGGCAATAAGCATAAATAAAACAGGTGCGTTCTTAATTAATTTACCTATGTGTCTACAGATTATAAATGTCGTTAAATGTCGAAAAATAAGATAAAAAGACGAAAACTATAAAACCTGACGATTAAGAGTTAAGCGTATAATATAATACGATTAACTTAAATATGACATTTATGTTCTGTATACTGGAATCCGACGGGTAATCGGCAAGACATTGGAAAAGCGTATAAAACATAGGGGGTAAGTTTACTATGTATCCTTTCTATAAAATATAGAAATACGGCTGTAACAATTTTTTGTTGCAGCCGCCTTTTTTGTGTTAAGGGGATTAGCTGAAGGAGTGCGTTTAGTGTGTGAAAAAAGGAGGAACTAATGGAATAACAATTTTAAAATCTATTAACAGTGTGGAACTAATATAATAACCTTTAGGAGGAAACCATGAATATAAAAAAAAGCAAATATCTACTCGCTATTGTTTTAATACTGCTCTTTAATGTTAATTATTGTTTTGCAGAAACACAAATATACGATTTTTACAAGGAAGTCAATCTGGTTATAGGAGAAAATATCGCAACAGTAAATACGAAGCCGGTAACAATGGATCAGTCCGCTTACGTGAGCGGAGGAAGGACCATGGTACCATTTCGATTTTTAGGCGAATCTCTGGGAGCAAAGGTTTCCTGGGATGCGGCCACTAAACAAGCCAAATTAAGTCTTTCAGGGGTTGAGGTGATAGTAACGGTAGGCTCCTTAAATGGACTGGTGAATGGACAAATTGTTAAGATGGACGTTCCTGCAGTTAATAAGGAAGGACGACTGTTTATTCCGCTGCGATTTGTCAGTGAAAATTTAGGAGCCCTTGTGAACTACGATGATGAAACCAAAGGAATTTCCATTTATTATGCAGACACATCTAATTGGAAAACCTATAAAGCGCCAAATGAGCTGACTTATAAGTATCCAGCAACTTGGTCCATAGCTCCCCACGAAGATGATCAATATACGGTAAAGATAAAATCACCTAATGGTTCAGAGCTTGTTACGTATTATGATGATAAAAAACCAAAAGCGTTAATGTTAGAACTTAATAAGGAGTTTACTGAAGTCGGTTGGAAACTGGAAAATACATTCATGGACGACGAGAATGATCCTGATAGTGGTTATGAACTTGTATTTTCACAGAAGGAAAAGGATGGGAGTTATTCTTCAATTCATATTTTTGTTGATGCATTAGGTACTGGAAGTAATGTTGGAATATGTCGCACCAGTCAAAACAATGAATCTATAGACTGTTTCATTTTTTATAAAATAGTAGCCAGCTAAAAGCTTGCTTCTGAATCTGCAAAAAATACAGGTAGATTAAAACTAAAGATTGAGAAATACCATAAAAGCCGAGGAGTGATTACTATTTGTAAAGCAACTTTTCGGTTTTTTTATACTATTTTATTTGGCCCATATTTTTTAATAACAAATAGATTAATATTAATATTCTTATTTTTTCTCCAGTAATTGAATTTTGCGAATAAATATCAGTCAATTTAATAAAATGTAGAATAGCAAAGTTTAGTGCTGCATTAGAAATAAGGGGGAAAAGTAAATGGAAAACGTTCAGCTTCAAGGTACTGTGTTAGACGAAAACAGATGCGAAACAAATAAGGCGGTGCTTCAGGGTGTTGTTCTGACTGAATTAAAATTCAGCCACAAATCTTATGGGGAAAGTTTTTACTTGTTTGAGGTAGGCGTAGGAAGAAAAAGCGGATACCAGGATGAAATAAAAATAGTTATTTCAGAAAGGCTTATATGGGACATTAGTATTAATGCTGGTATTAGGGTAAAAGTAGAGGGGCAGATCAGAACCTATAATGAAGAAAATGAAGGTAAAAGCAGACTGAATATAGTGGTTTTTGCAAGAGGAATCAGCATGATTTCTGAAAGTGAAAATGATTATGATAATGACGAAAATTACATATACCTGGACGGTTTTTTGTGTAAACCTCCAATCAGAAGAACTTCACCTTTAGGCCGTGAACTTTGTGATATAATGCTTGCAGTGAACAGGATGTATAATAAATCCGATTACATTCCTTGTATCGCATGGGGACGTAATGCCACTTATGCAGGTGGACTTGAAGTTGGAACCAAGCTATCCATTATTGGAAGAATACAAAGCAGAGAGTATAAAAAAAGAGATGCAGATGGAAATATCATAAACCGCATAGCTTATGAGGTATCCATACTGAAAATTGAGGAATAGTAAGTAAATAAATCCTGCCGCATAGGGTAAAATATAAAAATAATATTTTTATTAACTTAGAATTTATGGTATAATATAGTGCCAAATTCTATGAATTGGACAGTAGTAGAAAAGACATATTATTTATATATAACTAAAAAACCGTATGAACGGAGGAAATAAAAAATGAGAATACTTTTAGATGGAATGGGTGGAGATAATGCTCCTTTGGAGATTGTGAAAGGTGCCGTTGAAGCAGCAAAAGAAATAACTCATACTATTGTAATTGTAGGTGATGAGAAAAAAATAGCGGCTGAGCTAAAAAAATATAAATATGATAAAAAACAGATCATTATAGAACATGCAAGTGATGTCATAGACAATTGTGATGCTCCTGTGAAAGCTGTAAGGACTAAAAAAGATTCTTCCTTGGTAAAAGGAATAACTATGGTAAAGGAAGGAAAAGGAGATTTATTCATTTCCGCAGGAAATTCCGGCGCCTTGATGGCAGGGGCTTATTTATATTGGGCAGAATACAGGGTATAGACAGACCAGCTTTGGCCAGTATATACCCTATACTTGGTGGACAGGCTTCTCTTTTAGTAGATGCAGGAGCTAATTCAGAATGTAAACCAGATAATCTTTTAGAGTTCGCCACTATGGGAAGTATTTATATGGAAAAAGTCCTGGGAAGAAAGAATCCTACAGTGGGGCTGGTAAATATCGGGGCAGAGGAAACAAAAGGGACCACTGTTACCAGAGCAGCTCATGAATTACTTACAAGAAGCAGCTTAAATTTTGTGGGAAACGTTGAAGCCCGTGATGTTCCCTTTGGTACCAGTGATGTTGTAGTTTGTGACGGATTTGTGGGAAATGTTATATTAAAGCTTACTGAAGGTATGGCTCTTTCTGTATTAAAACAGTTAAAGCAGAAACTGACCTCAGGTTTTAAGGCAAAGCTGGGTTCTGCTTTGTTATATGATAAGTTGAAGGGCCTGAAAAGTGAATTTGATTATTCGGAATATGGCGGGGCTCCTATTCTGGGAGTTAAAGGGCCTATTGTTAAAATGCACGGTGCATCCAATGCCAACGCAGTTAAGAATACAATTTTAAAAGGGATTCCTTATGCTGAACAAAATGTGGTACAGACCATCTTAGATTCTGTATTAGAACTTGAGGAGATAAAAATAAGTGAATAACGTTGAATTTCAAAAGAATATTAACTATGAGTTTAAAGATTCTGATTATCTGGAGAAAGCATTGACTCATAGCTCTTTTGTACAGGAAAAAAATGGGAGATGCGGAAAAGATAATGAACGTCTGGAATTTTTAGGAGATGCATTTTTTGATGCCATTATTAGTGAAACTTTATACAAAAAGCTTACCCATGTCAGTGAGGGAAAATTAACAAAAATCAGGGCTTCTATAGTCTGTGAAAAATCTCTGGCAGAGCAGGGAAGAAAATTGTGCATTGGTAAATTCCTGAGAATGGGAAAAGGCGAAGAAAACATGGGAGGCAGAGAACGGGAGTCTATTCTTGCAGATGCCATGGAAGCTGTTATGGCAGCTATTTTCCTGGACGGCGGCTTTGATGAAGCAAAGAGCTTTATACTCAGAACTTTCGCAGATACGATTGAAAATGCAATTTCAGGTAAACTTATTAAAGATTATAAAACAGAACTTCAGGAAAATCTCCAGGCTAATGGAGATATAAAAATTCATTATCACGTGGATAAAGAAGACGGTCCTGACCATGATAAAACCTTTTACGTCTCTCTTTTTGCAGAGGGAAAACAACTAGGAGAAGGTGTGGGAAAGAGCAAGAAAGAAGCAGAGCAAAATGCTGCCAGATATGCTTTAGAAAGTGGTGGAGACAAATGTATTTTAAAAGAATAGATATGCATGGCTTTAAGTCATTTGCCGAACCGGTTTCCATAGAGTTTAACCATGGTATCACCTGCATAGTAGGTCCTAATGGCAGTGGCAAAAGCAATATCAGTGATGCTCTCAGGTGGGTCCTTGGAGAGCAGAGTCCCAAAACTTTACGGGGAGGCAAAATGGAAGATGTCATCTTTGCCGGAACTGCCAACCGTAAATCCAGAGGCATGGCGGAGGTCGTACTGGTCATTGACAATTCAACAGGGATTCTGCCTATTGACTATAGTGAAGTGGCTATAACAAGAAGAGTGTTCCGATCCGGAGAAAGTGAGTATTACATTAACAATAATCAGTGCAGACTGAAGGATATCCGTGAGCTCATCATGGATACGGGTATTGGTGTTGATGGATACTCATTAATTGGTCAGGGTAAGATTGCAGATATCGTCAGCAATAAACCTGAAAGCAGACGGGAAATCTTTGAAGAAGCAGCTGGAATTGTAAAATACAGGAGTAAAAAAGCAGAGGCCGAAAGAAAGCTGGAAGCAACCAATGTAAATCTTGAAAGAGTAAATGACATAGTTAGTGAGATTGAAGGCAGAATTGATGGACTGAAGGAAGACAGCCAAAAGGCTAAAGAGTATCTGACCTTGCGGGATCAGTATAAAGAACTTGAAATTAATATAACTTTAAAAAATATTGAAAATCTGGAATTAAAGAATGAATATTTAAAGGATGATATTTCTGAGCTGGCAATCCGTATTGATAATTTAAAAGAAGAAAGAATAAATTTAGATAAAGAACTGACAGAATCCAGAACCAAAAGTGAAGCTCTGGAGGCTTTGAACAATGAAGCAAGAAATAAACTGGTAAAGAGCATTGAGGAGATAAACCTGCTTGTAAATGAAGGAAAGCTGAAAGATGAAAAACTTGCCTCCATGGAAAAAGAAGAAATCAGATTGAACAGTGAACTGGAAAATCTTGATCATAAACTGGAAAAAGAACAGCAAAATCTGCAGGAACTGATAAAAACCAAAAATGACATAGATATAAAGATGTCGGACTTAAATAGTCAGCTAAAAGAAAAAATTGATACGTATTCCAAACTGATATCTGAGCAGTCTGCTGTTTCGGCTAAAATTGATAATGACAAAAACAATCTGTTTAAAATTCATAGCGATATCAGTGCAAAAAAAAGTGAGATTAACAGCCTTGAAAATCTGAAAAGTACTTTAGACAGACGAAAAGAACTTTTATTATCGGAGAAAGATTCCGCTGAAAACCAGAATGATGATATTATAGCAGTACAAAAAGAAGCAGTAGAAGAAAGAGATTCTCTGAAAATAAGCCTGCAGAGTATTGCAGAAAAATCAAGACAATTAAAAGAAACATATCAATCAGCAGTTTTAAAGGAAAAGGATTTAACCAGAAAAACTGAGGACATACGAATTTCCATAGGGCAGCTTTCCGCGCGTAAAAAGACCATTGAAGAAATGGAAAGCAACTACGAAGGCTATAATTATGCGGTAAAGTATGTAATGAAAAACGGGTTCAGAGGAGTGCATGGGGTTGTAGCAGACCTGATTGATGTTCCTCAGGGCTTTGAAGTAGCAATTGAAACAGCTTTAGGGGCGTCCATGCAGAATATTGTCTGTCAGTCAGATGATGATGCACAAAACATCATTAAAGCACTTAAAGCAAACAAAGCAGGTCGTCTGACACTGCTTCCAATAGAATCTGTCAGGAGCAGTTCCTATAATTACGATAACAGTTTGAGAAATGCTGCCGGATTTAAAGGACTTGGCGTCGATTGTATAGAATTTGACCGGAAGTATAAGAATGTTATGGAGTATCTGCTGGGAAGAGTCGTCATAGTAGATACTCTTCAGAACGCAGTGAAACTTTCCAAGCAGGTTTCTGGAGGACTTCGGTTTGTTACTCTGGAGGGTGAAGTTATTAATTCTGGAGGAGCCATTACAGGTGGTTCTTTTAAAAATAACACAGCAAATCTTCTGGAAAGAAAAGGAGAAGTAACTGCTTTGCAGGAAAAGCTGGATAAGGCAGAAGAACAAAGGGACAAACTGACTTTGGAACTTTCAGAGGTTAAAAATAATATTGTTGATTATTCAGCTGAGATTCAGGAACTGGAGAAACAACACAGGGAAACTGAACTGAATTTACTGTCAGCAGAGAATCGGATTTCAGTTTTTGCTGGAAATATCAAGGATCTGGCAGAAGGTGAAAATAAGAGACATAAAGAACTGGAAAGTATACAGAGTGAAGAACAGTCTGCTGGGAATATGATTACAAAGTTAAACTCGGAGATTCAGGATGGAAATAACCAGATAAAAGCTTTAGAGGATGACATTGAAAAGCACATGGCAGAGCTGGAAGAATTCAGGGAAAAGGCTGAAGAGGGCAATGAAAGCATTACAAAGGCAAGAATTCAGGTTACTACCTGTGAAAATGAAAAAACCAATGTAGATGCTTTGGTAAGCAGGATAAAGCTTACCATTCAGGAAATAAACAATGATGTTGGAATCAGACAGTCTTCCCTTGAAAAACTAAGAGAAGACAGAGAACTGTTACTAAATGCAGCAACGAGTGGAGTTTCTATCAAGGAAAAGGAAGCAGACAGAGCTTCTTTGGAAAACTATATAGAAGAAATCACCCAGGAGAGGACTGAACTTACAAAGCAGTTAAATGAAAAGTCTGTGTCCAGAGATTCCATTGAAGAAAAAGTGAATGCCTGCCAGTCACAGAAATATGAACTGGAAATTAAAAAAGCTAAAAATGATACCCAGCTGGATTCATATAAGAACAAACTTTGGGATGAATTTGAGGTTTCTTATATACAGGCTATTGAATTCAGAAAAAAGGAATTTAATATGAATGAAGCGGTCAAATCCAGCAGAGAAATAAAAACTAAGATTAAATCCCTGGGTGAAGTGAATATCGGAGCCATCAGAGAATATGAGACCGTTAGTGAGAGATATGAATTCCTGTCTGGTCAGAGAGCCGATATTCTGGGAGCAATGAACTCTCTGAAACAGATTATTGATGATATGGACAAGACTATCCGTATTAAATTTAAAGAGAGTTTCGATCTGATTGTAGAAAACTTTGAAAAGGTCTTTCAGGAACTGTTTGGTGGTGGACAGGCTATGCTCAGACTGGAGGATGAAATAAAACCCCTTGACTGCGGCATAGAGATTATTGCCCAGCCTCCAGGTAAAAAGCTCCAGAACATAAACCTCATGTCCGGTGGGGAAAAAACCATGACTGCCATAGCTTTAATGTTTGCGGTACTTAAGGCCAAGCCAACGCCATTCTGTATACTGGATGAGGTGGAAGCAGCCCTTGATGATGCAAATATCGAGCGGTTTGCAGGGTACTTAAAAAATTTTGATAATATACAGTTTGCATTAGTAACCCATCAGAAGGCTACCATGGAACATGCGGATGTTCTTTATGGTGTTACCATGCCGGAACAAGGAATTTCAAGAGTATTGTCCCTTAAATTAGGAGACAAAATTGATTTGGAATAAATAAGTTTAGTAAGATATTTATAAAAAAGAAGGAGAAGTAAATGCTATTTGATAAGCCAAAAAAGTCATTTTTCGGTAAGCTGTCTGAGAAGATTTCAGAGGTTTTCTTAGGAAGAACGGTCGATGAAGAATTGCTTGAGGAACTGGAAGAAGTCCTGATTACTTCTGATATCGGCATGGACACTACCATGAAGATTATTGGACAGCTCAGAGAAGATGTGAGAAAACAGGGCTTAACCACTGAACAGCAGGTTAAAGAGAGAATCGCCAGCATTGTGGAAGGGCTCATTGATAAAGGAGAAAATCACCAGATATGTCAGGAGACTCCGCTGGTCATTCTTATGATAGGTGTCAACGGAGGTGGTAAAACCACTTCCATAGGTAAGCTGGCAAATAAGTTTAAGCAGGACGGAAAATCCGTACTTCTTGCTGCAGCAGATACCTTCAGGGCAGCAGCAGGAGAGCAGCTGGAACTTTGGGGAGAGCGGGTTGGTGTAAACGTTATCAGCCATCATGAAGGGGCTGATCCGTCAGCAGTTATATTTGATGCTATCCAGTCGGCCAAGGCTAAAAAAACAGATATTCTGATTTGTGATACGGCCGGAAGAATTCAGACTAAAAAGAACCTGATGGTTGAACTTGAAAAAATGAATAAAATAATTGGAAGAGAATATCCGGAGGCAGCAAGGGAAACCTTGCTGGTGCTTGATGCAACCACAGGAAAAAATGCTGTTTCACAGGCAAAAGAATTTGGCGAAATTACAGATATTACAGGGATCGTACTAACGAAGCTTGACGGAACTGCAAAAGGTGGTATTGTTATAACCATAGCTGATGAATTTAACATGCCAGTGAAATTTATTGGCATAGGTGAAGGTATGAATGACCTGAAAGAGTTTGATCCGGCGGAATTTGCAGGAGGATTGTTTAATGAGTAAACCGTTAGTTGCCGTAGTAGGCAGACCTAATGTAGGAAAATCTACATTTTTTAACCGAGTTGTGGGCAGGAGAGTTTCTATCGTAGAGGATACTCCAGGAGTTACCCGTGACAGGATTTATGCAGAAGCAGAATGGTGTGGTACTCACTTTGCTCTGATTGATACAGGTGGTATTGAACCAAATACCAGTGATGTGATACTGTCACAGATGAGAGAGCAGGCTGAGATTGCCATGGATACTTCTGATATTATTTTGTTTATGGTGGATGGTAAGGATGGGCTTACTCATGCTGATACAGAAGTAGCCGGTATGCTGAGGAGAACAGGAAAGCCAGTTCTTGTAGTAGCAAATAAAATCGATAATCCTAAAAATCTACCAGATCATTTCTATGATTTTTACGAGCTGGGGCTTGGTGAAGTAATAGCTATTTCATCGGCAAATATGCTTGGACTGGGAGAGGTATTGGACCGAATAGTGGAAAATTTTCCTGAGGGCGAATTGACAGATGATGAAGATATAACCAAGATTGCGGTTATAGGAAAGCCAAATGTAGGCAAGTCCTCCATTATCAATAAGCTGGTAGGCGAAAACAGGGTGATTGTTTCTAACGTTGCCGGAACTACAAGAGATTCCATTGATACACCTTTTGAATGGGAAGGTGAAGAATTTATCCTTATTGATACAGCGGGAATCAGAAGAAAGAGTAAAGTTACAGAAAATATTGAGCGCTATAGTGTTATCAGAGCCGTTGCTGCCATTGAACGGTGTGATGTGTGTATGCTCATGATTGATGCAGTAGAAGGCGTAACAGAACAGGATAAAAAGATTGCAGGAGTAGCCCATGAAGCAGGCAAGGGGATTATGGTGGTTGTAAATAAATGGGACTTAATTGAAAAAGACAATCATACCATGAAAAACTTTGAAAAAGATATCATGAAAGAACTGCCATTTATGGCTTATGCCCCTATAGTATTTATTTCTGTTTTAACAGGGCAAAGAGTGGACAATGTAATGGTTATGGCAAAGGGTATAGCAGAGACAAGGGCTATGAGAGTTCCTACCGGACAGCTGAACAGCCTGATAGCGGATGCAACCATGCTTCAGCCGCCTCCATCAGATAAAGGAAAGCACCTGAAGATTTATTATGCTACTCAGGTGGGTGTAAAACCTCCTCTTTTCTCTTTCCAGATAAACAAAAGAGATTTAATGCATTTCTCTTATGCAAGATACATTGAAAACCGAATCAGGGATGCTTATGGATTTAAAGGAACTTCAATTAAGTTTGTATTCCGTGAAAAGGGTGAAAAGGAAGAATAGGCACTTACTATTGATTTTAAGAACAGACTGAAAGGAATACAATAATGCTGACTTCAAGTGAAGGAATGGCTATTGCCGTAATGATAATTGCGGGGATTATAGCCTATTTTATGGGTAATATTTCGCCTGCAATTCTCATTGGAAGGTTGCATGGCATAGACATAAAGAAAGAGGGCAGCGGTAATGCAGGAACTACCAATGTTCTCAGGGTTCTTGGAAAGAAGGCCGCCGTCGCTACATTGCTGATTGATATTTTTAAGGGAGTGTTTGCAGTACTTCTTGGAAAATTGGCTGCTGCCTTTTTTTTACCTCCAGAATTCGCACCGTATACGGCTATGATTTGCGGCCTTGCCGTTTTCTCCGGACATATATGGCCTGTGACTTTCGGATTTAAAGGTGGTAAAGGTGTTGCCACAGCTTTTGGCGTACTAATGGCAATTTCGCCTTTCTTAGGACTGGCTGAACTGGGAATCGTTATTGTGGTTGTAGCTATAAGCAGGATGGTTTCACTAGGCTCTGTGATAGCAGCCATAGCATTTCCCTTTATTGCAAATTATTATGACCCCAGATATTTAGGCTGGGGATTACTTATGGCATTGATTGTTCTTTATAAGCACAACGCCAATATATCAAGATTAGTAAAAGGGGAAGAGTCTAAAATCAGTTTTAAAAAATAGGAGGCTTAGGCATGGATTTTAAAAAGATTGCAGTAATCGGAGCAGGAAGCTGGGGTACAGCACTTGCCATTACTTTAAGTAATAAGGGCCATGAAGTAAAAATCTGGGATATTAATAAAGAACATCTCCAGGAATTAAAAGAACACAAGGAAAATGTAAGATATCTTCCAGGGATTAAATTTTCTGATAAACTACAACCGGCAGATACCATACAAGCGGCCATGGAAGATGCCAGAATGGTTTTATTTTCTGCACCGGCCCAGCATTTCAGAAGTGCTCTTGACAGTGCATTGCCTTATATCAGTCAGGATATGATTGTTGTAAATGTTGCAAAAGGCATAGAACAGAAAACCCTGAAAAGAATGTCAGAAATTGCCCATGACAAGATGGCAAATATGAAATATGTGGCATTATCAGGACCTTCCCATGCAGAAGAAGTTGGTCTGGGCATGCCTACTACAGTAGTAGTTGCTTCATCCGATATCAAGCTGGCGGAATATGTTCAGGATATCTTTATGACTGAAAAATTCAGAGTTTATACTAACAGTGATGTAATCGGTGTTGAACTTGGGGGTGCGTTAAAAAATATCATTGCCTTAGGTGCCGGTATATCAGATGGCATGGGTTATGGGGATAATGCCAAGGCTGCCATGATGACCAGAGGAATCACAGAAATAGCGAGACTTGGAGTAAAACTTGGTGCAGATGTGCACACATTCTCCGGACTTACTGGCATAGGAGATTTAATTGTAACCTGTACAAGCATGCATTCAAGAAACAGACGATGCGGCATCATGATTGGGGAAGGTATGAATCCAAAAGAAGCAACGGAAAAAGTTGGAATGGTTGTGGAAGGAATGTATACTACTGAAGCTGCATATGAGCTTGCTAAAAGAGAAGGGGTGGAAATGCCTATTACCGAGGGAATTTACGGAGTAATCAATAACAAAATTGATGCAAGAGACGCTGTAAACCAGTTAATGACCAGAGATAAAAAAAGTGAAATCACCTTTTAAATAATGTCAGAACGAATATGTATGAAGAGCTCTCCTTGTAATTATTAAATTACAAGGAGAGTATTTTTTATGGCCAGAAAAGTAAAATATCTTATGAAATAAAAAGAACTGTTATAATCGTTTAATCTTTGCTGTAATCAGACAGCAGGCTTACCAGAGGTTTTATCTGCCTTACAATAGTCATATTCTAAATTCAATACAAGGTCTACAACCTGTTTGCCGTGTTCGCTGAGAGCACGGTATTTTTCTAAATAATTCATCTCGTCAAATGAGATTTGGAAACCGTAAGTCTTTCCGTAGTTCACATCTGTTATTTCATCCATAATCAAATAATCTACAGTAGTATCAAAATATTTGGCAAGTTTTTGCATAGTAGGTAATTTGGCTTTTTCATAGCCTTTTTTATAGAAATTATCGATTGTGGAGTATGGGATACCGCTTTCTTTCGAAAGAATATGCTTATTGATGTTATTGATATCCATAAGATAGTTCAATTTTTCCAAAAAATTCATTCTGTTCACCTCTCTTTATCAAAACAATAACAGAGCAACAAGTAAAAATCAAGAAGAAATTTACCACATGGAGTAAAAAATAGTTGACAAATTAACCATATATCATTTACAGTAAAACTAAATTCACCATGTGTGGTAAAAGAAAGGGGAGATTACATGTATCTTAATTTACATTATCAAATGTGCAAACAGGGGATCACACCAAAAATGCTTGCAAATGAACTTCATTTAAGTGAAAAAAGTATATGCAATAAGCTAAACAGAAAAACAGCATTTACTATAAAAGAGGCTTATTACATATCCAAACGGTTAAAACAAAGTGTAAGTTATCTTTTTTCTGAGATGATTACGAATGAGTAAAGAAGGTGAATTTGTGACAAAAAAAGAATTAAGCCAGCTTTATGACTTAAACAGAGAGATTGAGCAGCAGCAGAACAGATTGGGAGAACTGGAATCTGTTTTGCAGGGAAAGTCTGTGAGAGTTGCTGGAATTCCATTGAGTTTAGATAAAGAAGTTTCAGGTTGCAAGTCTGAGATATTAGATTTAAAAGAGCTTATATCTCTTAATATGGAAAAGTGCTGGCATGAAATTAAGAAGATCAATAGGTTTATTGATTCTGTCGAGGACAGTAAAATGAGGCAGATATTAAGATTAAGATACATAAACGGTTTAACCTGGCAGCAAATTGCGTTTTCTATTGGAGAGTTCGATGAAAGCTATCCCAGACAAAAACACAATACATTTTTAAAGGCTACCGAAAATCTCGAAAACAATTGTTAAAATCGTAGATAAGAGAGGGGAAAGAAAATAATTTAGCGCTAAAACACACAGGTGGATTGATCAAGATAAAATCAAAAACAAAAAAAGAAAGGAAAAATGATTATGAGTAACAAAGTACAGTTTGGACTATCTAATGTCCATTTTGCAGAATTAAAGGAGGCAGAAGGAGTAAGTAAGTATGAAATACCTTTTGCAGCACTGGGTGCAGTTTCTATGACAGCTACTCCCACAAATACAGAAGTAAAATTTCAGGCAGATAATAACCCAAACTATTATGCTGCTTATGCCAATGATGGCTATACCTTGGAATTAGCCATGGCACTAATCGATGATCAGTTTAAGACTAAATTCTTAGGATACAAAAAAGATGCTAAAGGTTTAATTGCTGAAGATGCTACGGCAGCTGGTGCACCTTTTGCACTGCTGTTTGAAATCAATGGGGATAGTGAGCCAATACGCTGTGCATATTACAGATGCACTGCTGGAAGACCAACCTTAAGTCCAAAGTCAGGGACAACGCCAGAAGCACAGACAGTACCTATCACTGTTTCCAAGCCATTTGGCAGCAAATTCAGTTTTGCATACTGCAGAAAATCAGAAAATCCCGCAGCATACGAAGACTGGTATAAGAATGTACAGCTTTTTACTGAGGAGAGTGGCAAGTAATGCAGGCACTGACAAAAGAAATCATTGTGGAAGGCAGGCCTGTTAAGTTCAGAGCCAGTGCTTATGTGCTCAGGCTATACCGTGTTATGTTTAAAAGGGACATCATGCAGGATATGATGAAGCTGAAATCTGCATATCAGAATAAGCTGGAAAAGGGAACTGAGTTTGAAACCATCGACCTTGAGGTGTTTGAGAATATAGCATATACAATGGCATATCATGCAGACGAATCCATTGGAAAAATTGAAGAGTGGCTGAGCAGTTTTGGGACATTTTCCATCTATGAAATTCTCCCAGAAGTTTTGTCTTTGTGGCTTCAAAATGAAATGGCTATAGCAGAATCTAAAAAAAAACTAAGTCAGGTAACCGGCAGTTAACAACAGCACTTTTTTTATTACGGTGTCTGCAGATGGGAATATCTCTTGAAGAATTGAAGGATATTACTGTAGGTGAAATCGTAGATATTTTTACGGAGAGGCTGAATGATGACCAGGTCTATGATGAGATAGAAGAATTAGATGATGACCAGGTACTAAAATTTTTGGGGGTGAATTAATTGGCTGACAATACAAAAGAATCAAATATAGGGGTTGGTGATATCACCCCCATTAATAGAATGTTAGAAGAAGCAAATAAAAACAGCAAAAAACTGCAGGAAGAAATGCAGAAAATAGAAAGATTATTAAAAGCCGATTCTGAAAATGCTCAGTTGATGGTACAGAAGCAGGAATTGCTCAATATGCAGATAGACATAACGAAAGACAGCATGATCAAATTACAGCAAGCAGCAGAAATCACAAGAGCAAAAATGGATATGGGCGTGGAAATCGCCAATAAATATAAGGCAATTGAAGAAGAAATATCTCAGCTAAAGGAATCTTTAAAAGATCTGGAGGATTCTGCAGAGTCAGGCAAAGAGAAACTGAATCTGCTTGGCAATGAAGAATTTAATAAAAACGTCCGCACTGCCAGTTTGAGTATAGCAAAAGATCTGGCAGGATCATTAGGCGAAATGACCATAAAAGCCAGTGAAACGGCACAGAAAATTGTTTCATTATCTGAGAGTACCGGTATGGCTGTTGAGGATATTGAAAAACTAAAATGTGCATCCGGGTCCATGGGGGTTCCATTCGACAGTGTCAGTAGTTCTTTAAAAACATTAAGTGATAACATGAACTCCACAGGTTCTGATAATGAACAGCTGCAGGAATCCTTTAAAAAGCTGGGAGTCAATATGAAAGACAGCATGACTGGGGATGTAAAAGATTCTACTGAGACGTTTTATGAAATCATTGATGCCTTGGGACAAGTTTCCGATGAAACAGAAAGAAATGCCTTGGCAATGGATATCTTCGGCACATCTGCAGAAGATTTGGAACCACTGATTTCTGGCGGATCGGAAGCGTTGCAGGGACTGGCTTCCCAGGCAGAAGACGCTGGACTGATTTTATCTGGTGACACGGTGGAGGCTGCCAATGAATTTAAGGAATCTATGGATTCTTTAAAAGAAACCGGAGGACAGATATTCTTTGATATAGGTGCGGCTATTGCGGCTGAACTGCTGCCTTACCTTCAGGATGCCCAGGATATCCTGAACAATATCTTAGAGTGGGTCAATGAAAACCAGGAAGTAATCGTTGCCTGTATTGTGGCAATTGGAGCAGGTCTGGCAACATTAAATGTGGTGGCCATTGTGCAGGGATTAATTAGTGCTTTTATGAAATTTAAAAAAGCAGCGGAAGAAGTGGGTATCGCTCAGGCAGCACTGAATTTAGTCATGGAGGCTAATCCTATAGGTATTGTTATAGCAGCAGTGGCAGCTCTTGCAGCAGGAATTGTATATTTATGGAAAAAGAATGAAGGCTTCAGAGATGCTGTAACAAAAATCTGGGGTACTATAAAAAAAGTAATAAAGGGAGCTCTTGATTTTATCATGGATCCAATAGGCACCTTAATAGAAAAAATAAAGGAAGCAGTAGACTGGTTTAAAAAACTGGCTTTCTGGGATTCAGGGGACGACAAGAAAGGTAAGAAGAAAAAAGTATCGGGTATGGCTACAGGTGGGTCCATAACCAATGGAACTGCTTTGGTAGGAGAGAATGGCCCGGAACTTCTGACTTTAAATTTGGGAGTTGCAACAGTAACTCCTCTAGGTAACGATCGAACAGGAAGTCTTGCGGATGAGATTGCAAATAAAGTAGGAACTCGAGGGGGAGATACTTATAATTTTTACAGCCCTAAACCGCTGACGCCTTTAGAAAGTGCAAAGCAGATGAAAAATGCTCAACGGGCATTAATGTTGGGATTTTAAGGTGATGTTATGATTACAGAAATTATATTACACAATATTGAACTGGATAAAACCATTAAAATAGGAACAGATAACAGAGGATATGTACTTGGGCAGGCAGACTTTGGACAGGCTCCTGCCATACAAAAGACCACACCGTATATTAATTTAATTGGTACAAAAGTTATGTCAACTAAACTGGACACAAGAAGCATCAGCATAAAGGGCGCCGTATTTGGTTTTGGGAAAAGTATTCCT